>NZ_CP036348.1:2159411-2467898 GCF_007753095.1 Rosistilla carotiformis | reverse complement strand
GAGGCGTTCAAGGAATGCATTTCCCGCCGCCGTGGGACGATGCCGACGACCGCCGCGACGCGCGGAAGATCATCGATGCCAACTTGAAACGCGCCGTGCAGAAACGAGATTCCGGCATCGCGACGCTCTCGGCTGCGGTGCGGTTGGATGGACCTCACTTGAAGACGCAACCACGCGTCAACAAACCGTTGCGATTCAAAATCCATGTCCACAACGGAAGCGATGGGCACAACTTGCCGACCGCGTCGTTGGGAGCCCAGCCGCAACAATGGCTTAACGTTTCGTTGATCGATCCCTTTGGAAGGATCGTCTGGGAATCGGGCTACTTGGACAGCAACGGCGACCTTGCGGAGCTGATGAGCGAAGATGTGGTTAACGGGAAGATACGCCCGGACCTTCAGTTGTTCAACTTGCAGACCAAGTTTTTGATCACGAACGTCAAAGGCCCCGATCGCGAATTCCCGCTGCCGGTCAATGTCGACGTCGACCAAATACCTTTCCTGCGTCCGGGGAACGTTCCGTTTTCGGTCCTCAACCACCCGCCGTTCATTCGCATGGAAGCCCACTCGATTCCACCCGACGGTGTCAAAACCGCAAGCTATCGAATCCCTGCCGACGCGTTCCGTCAACCGGGAACCTACCGGATCTCGGCCCGCTTCCGCGCTCGCTTGGAACCGCCCTACTTCATGCGGTTGTGCAAATCGACCCCCGAAATGATCCGTCGGATGAACGAACAGATCATGGACATCGCTCCGCAAACGACGGAAATTTTCGTTCGCTAACCATGTTCAATTTACTTCCCCTATCGAACCGAGCAGCCATGCATGCCTCAGCGATCCCAATCGTCAGCCGCCCCGCTGCGATGATCTTCGCCAGCCTGCTGATCGTTGCATCGCTGCTGGCGACAACCGCTCGCGGCCAGTATGCGACCGCCAGCAGCGGCGTGCAGCTTGGGGTGCCGGTGATCCGCGATCAAGCGGCCGACGCAACTCCGACGCGTCTGCCCGCTCCGTCGGCGGCTCCTGCCGCTGCAGCCACGCCCGCGACCCTGGCTGCCTCGCGGCAACCTGCGCAACCGGCGACCTCTCGCAGCAGCGAACCGATGCCCGGTCGGCTCGCTTCGGCAGTCGAGTCCAGCACGCTCGATGGGGGCAGCATCTACGCGCCTCAATTGGTTCCGTGGGCGGGCGATTTTTCGCCGACGCCACTTCCCGATGCGGCCTTCACCTACGATGCGGCCGAATCGCGACGTCCCTACGATGGCAAGAGCCCGGTTCCGGTTCAGCGTCCGCTGATCGAATGGGGGCTGCCGTTTTTCCTCAACGGCATGATCCCTCCCAGCCAAACCTTCCTCGGGGAGACGAACCTCGTTCAACAACACTTCTACATGTATGGCGATTACCGCATCGGATACGGTGGAGGCCGAAACGCTGGCGGCGATTTTCACAACATGGCCACTCAGTTCCGGCTCGACTTCGACTGGGGAATCACCTCGACCGAACGCTTCCACGCCTTCATGCAGCCGTTCAACCGCAACGGCAATTTAACGGGCATCAACTTCGTCAACGACGACTTCGAACTACAAGATGCGTTTAACGTCGACTTTATCACCGCCTTCTTCGAAGGCGACCTGGGCGCGATCACCGGCGGACTAACCGATACCTGGTATCCGTTCGATCTTCCCTTCACCGCTGGCCTGATCCCGCTGCTGTACCAAAACGGCATCTGGATGGACGATGCCGTTGCGGGAGCGGCATTTGCGTTGCCTTCGAAGAACAGCAAATTCCTACGATGGTCCAACTTCGACGCAACATTTTTTGCCGCCGTCGACCAGATCAACAGCGATGCCTTCCCCGGTGACAAAAACGCGGCGCATCTGTTCGGCACCGCCTGGTTTATCGAAGCCTATGAAGGCTATATCGAATCGGGCTACGCCTACGTTGATGACCGCACGAACAGCGATCGCAGCTACCACAACGTGACACTCAGTTTTGCGAGGCGGTATTTCTGGCGATTGGCGAACACCGTCCGCGTGATCGGCAATTTCGGACAGGACCTGCCGCGTGAACAGCGGACTGCCGATGGAGCTCTGGTGCTGATCGAAAACGCTTGGGTCTCGCGAGATGCCCTTCGATTTGTACCGTACCTGAACGCATTCGCTGGCTTTGGCCGCCCTCAATCGGTCGCCCGCGCGGCGGCGGCCGGTGGCGTGCTAAGAAATACCGGCATCAACTTTGAAACCGATGGGATTAACGGCTTTCCGACGCTCGACGCCACGGCGAACAATACGTATGGCGGTGCGGTCGGCATCAATATGCTGGGCCCCGCCTTTGATCACCAATGGGTTGTCGAAGCGGCCTACGTCGGAGTGATGAATAATGCGGACGATCGCAAGGCGGCCGGCGAGGAGCTTGCGTTTGGAACGCGGTACCAAATACCGATCAGCCACCGGACACTGATCCGTCTGGATGGGATGTGGGCTTGGCGTGACAACGCTAGCGATTTGACTGGTGGACGGATCGAGTATCGTTGGAAGTTCTAATTGGGGCTTTTGAAGAAGCTTTGTTATCGCTATAGTACGCGATTCATTCTGACCGAAGATTGCAACTGTTGCATAATCCATAATTTGAAAGGCTCCCGAAAATGCCCAAAATGAAGACCCACAAAGGCACGAAGAAGCGCTTTCGTCTTTCGGCCACAGGCAAAGCGATGCACCGCAAGAGCGGCACTAGCCACTTGCAAGCCCGCATGTCGCAAAAACGCAAGCGAAATTTGCGTGGAACCGGCGCGATGGACGTTTGCATGGAAAAGACGATCCACGCGGCACTCAACGGCAACAGCTACTAATCGCAGCTGACCGTCGCACAGTCCGCAGAACGAAAAGAATCCCATTCACCAAGCAGCCGGGCAGAAACAGTCTCGCCGATAGAGCGGGGCGGCCCGAGGTTGCCAAACACGCTAGGAAAGATCAATGCGTACGACTAAAGGTGCAGCTCGCACCCAAGCTAAAAAACGTTTATTTAAACGCGCCAAAGGTTTTGTCGGTGGCCGCGGAACCCTGTTGCGCAGCGTCAAAGAGACTTTGCTGCGAAGCGGTGCGTACGCCTACCGCGACCGTCGCGTCAAGAAACGTGAATTCCGTCGTCTGTGGATCACCCGTATCACTGCCGCTTGTCAACAACGCGACATGCGATACAGCCAGTTCATCCATGGCCTGAAAAAGGCCGACATCCAACTCGATCGCAAGCAACTGTCGGAATTGGCAATTCACGATCCGCAAGCCTTCGACGCGATCGTAGAACAGGCCAAAGCCGCGATCGCCTGATCGCCGCTGATTCCCCGCAGCCCGGGCGATTCCGGGCAGCCGCGAAAGTAATTTCTTGGACCTATGGCACTCGCAGACTTCATTCGATCGCTCGACGATCTTGAATCCCAAGCGGTCGCGGCGTTTCGCGAAGCGACCGATAACGACGGACTCGAAGAAGTTCGAATCCGTTTTCTCGGTGCCAAAAACGGCCAGTTGAAATCGGTCCAGCAGCAGATGAGTTCGGTCGATGGACCGGACAAAAAAGCGGCTGGCATGCGACTCAACGCGGCCAAGGGGAACATCCAAGCATCGTTCGAACAAGCTGTCGAACAGCTTTCTCAGCGGGCCCAGAAATCGGGCCCCGCTCCCGACCCAACGCTCCCCGGCAATCCTGTCCGCTTGGGACACGTTCACCCCGTCACTCAGACGATCGAACACCTCAAAGAGATCATGGGGCGGATGGGCTTTGAAGTCGTCGAAGGTCCCGAAGTCGAGGACCCTTGGCACAACTTCGTCGCTCTGAACATTCCCGAGGATCACCCCGCTCGCGATCCGCTGGATAACTTCTACCTGGCCACGGCAGAACGCAATGGCAGCGGCAAGACGTACGCCGAAGGGGACCGGTTGCTGCGCAGCCAAACCAGCACGGTTCAGATACGCGTGATGGAAAACCGCCAGCCGCCGATCCGCGTGATCTCGCTGGGCCGCGTCTACCGTCCCGACGAAGCCGACGCCACGCACTATCCGATGTTCCATCAAATGGAAGGTCTGTTGATCGATCGCGGCGTCACGATGGCCAACCTGAAGACCGTACTGAACATGTTCGCCACCAGCTATCTGGGCGAAGAGGTGAAGGTCCGCTTCCGGCCGTCGTTTTTCCCGTTCACCGAACCGAGCGTCGAAGTCGATTACTGGTGGAACGGCTCCTGGATCGAATTTGGCGGCGCCGGCATGGTCGACCCCGCCGTTCTCACCGCAGTCGGTTATGACCCCGAAGAGGTCACCGGATTTGCATTTGGCCTGGGCGTCGAACGCCTCTGCATGCGACGCCATGCGGTCACCGATATCCGCGATCTTTTCAGCGGCGACATTCGGTTCCTCAGCCAGTTCTGATCGGCGTTTTCACCGACTGATCCAACACACGAAGAGTTGCCCCGATGCTTGTATCTTGGAATTGGCTTCGCCGTTACGTCGATCTTCCGATGACCGAACCCGAACTCTCCGAACGCTTGAGCATGACGGGGCTGAATCACGAGGGGACCGACGTCGTCGATGGCGAAACGGTCATCGACCTGGAAGTCACCAGCAACCGCGGCGATTGCCTGGGACACATCGGTGTCGCCCGCGAGATCTCGGTGCTGTACGAATTACCGCTCTGCAAGCCGCAGCCCGAACCGGCTGAAGGGTCTGGAAAAGCGAGTGATTCGATTCGCGTCACCAACGTTTTTTCCGACGCCTGCCCGCGCTATACAGCTCGCGTGATCCGCGGCGTCAAAGTTGGCCCTAGCCCCGATTGGCTGGTCGACGCACTGCGTGCTGTCGGCATCGGCAGTGTCAACAATGTCGTCGACATCACCAATTTTGTCCTGATGGAATGCGGCCAACCGCTGCACGCGTTTGACCTCGCCAAGCTGGCTGGCGATGAGATCGTCGTCCGCCCGGCTCGGCCCGAGGAAGAGATCGAAGCGATCGATCACAAAACGTACACGTTGGATCCGGAGATGTGTGTGATTGCCGATCGCGATCGCGCCGTTGCAGTCGCGGGAGTGATGGGTGGCGCGTCGTCCGAAGTCACCGAGTCGACGACCAATCTGTTGATCGAATCGGCCGTCTTCACGCCGCTCAGCGTCCGCCGGACCGCTCGCAAGTTGAAACTGCACAGTCCGTCGTCGTTCCGTTTTGAGCGGCGCGTCGATCCGCAAGGCGTCGATTGGGCCAGTCGTCGTTGCTGCGAATTGATCCTCGAAATCGCTGGCGGAACGCTGGAGCAGGGTGTTGTCGATACGGAACCACAACTCCCCGCACCGACCAACGTCTGCCTGCGGCTAGCGCAAGTCGAACGCGTCCTGGGCGTCAAAGTCCCCGACGACGAGATCCGCAAGATCCTCACCGCGCTGGGCTGCGATGAGCAGACTGCGGATGTCGACAAGATCCACACCTGCCCGCCGTCGTGGCGGCACGACCTGACGCGCGAGATCGATCTGATCGAAGAGATCGCGCGGATCTACGGCTACGAAAAAATTCCCGACGACAGCCCGATCCCGGTCGCCCCCAGCCAGAAGCGTCCGTTTGACGAAGCGGTCTCCAAGATCCGCGACGTCCTTGTCGGATCGGGAATCAGCGAAGCGATGACACCTAGCGTCGTTCCAGCTGACACCGATGAACTCGTCAGCCCCTGGACCGATCGCCAGCCGCTGACAACAGAAACGGCACTTTTAAAGGGAGCCAAGACGCTCCGCCGCAGCATCCTGCCAAGCTTGCTGGACAGCCGGCACGCTAACCAAGCTGCCTCCGGCGCCGATGCGGAACTGTTCGAAGTCGCTCACATCTACGTTCCGCCAGCGGAAGTCGACGGCTTACCCGAAGAGCAGTACTGCGTCGCCGGCGTTTCGGGGCAGGACTTCTATCAAGTCAAAGGGATCGTCGAGACGCTGTTGCGACGACTGGGAATCGCCGCGGTTCCCGACGTTCGCCAAGTCGAAGTACACGGGCTCGATAAAGCCTGGTCGATCGAACTGACGATCGCAGGCGAATTGATCGGATACGTCGGTCAGCTGTGCCCAGCGGTCCAGAAGAGCTTGAAGCTCGAAAAAACAACGACCTGTTTCGAACTGAACCTCGACGCGATGCTCGCCGCGGCGCACCTGGTCCCTCAGTTCCGCAGCGTCAGCCCCTTCCCATCGGTCTCACGCGACCTGAACCTTGTCGTCGACGAAGCGATCCGCTGGGTCGATCTGGCCGCCAGCGTCCGGGCCGCCGTCGGCCCCGTTTTAGCCGACCTCAAGTATGTCGAAACCTACCGCGATCCAGCAAAAGATGGCGAAGGGAAGAAGCGGATCCTGATGAGCATCGATCTGCAAAGCCCCGACAGCACGCTAACCAATGCTCAAGCCGACGCAATGCGAGGCGACGTCGTCGACCGCTGCAACGCCGATCACGGCGCCGTCCTGTTGGGCTAAGCCACATCTTCCGGCCCGATCTATTCCCAGGGCCCAAAGGCTAGCCGACTTACGCCGTCAGGGCCGAAGGCCCAATAAGAATCCCCAGGGCCGAAGGCTCGACAATTTGCATAGCCCAGGCCAACGGCCTGGGTAATCGGGCCGCAGCGTAAATCGGTTAGGGCCGAAGGCCCGGCAACGTGTCCGAGGGCCGAAGGCTCGGCAATTTGCATAGCCCAGGCCAACGGCCTGGGTAACCGGACCGCGGCGCAAAACGGTTAGGGCTGAAGGCCCGACAACTGGGAAGAGGCGGACAAACCACCGGACCTTCGGTCCTCGACTCGGGGGGAATTCGTGTGGGGCGCCTGGCCCCCAGGCCGATGGCCTGGGCGATGCAAATTGCCGGACCTTTGGTCCTCGACTCGCGGGAATTCGTGTGGGGCGTCTGGCTCCCAGGCCGATGGCCTGGGCTATGCAAATTGCCGGACCTTTGGTCCTCGACTCGCGGGAATTCGTGTTCGACGCCTGCCCACCCAGGCCGTTGGCCTGGGCTATGCAAATTGCCGGACCTTCGGTCCTCGACTCGCGGGAATTCGCGTCGGACGCCTGCCCATCCAGGCCGATGGCCTGGGCTATGCAAATCGCCGGACCTTCGGTCCTCGACTCGCGGGAATTCGTGTTCGACGCCTGCCCACCCGAGGCCGTTGGCCTGGGCTATGCAAATTGCCGAACCTTCGGTCCTACAGAAATCGCTTTCTGGAGCGTTAATCCCACACGTAACGCTCGTCGATTTCAATTTCATGTCGCTTGCAAATGGCTCTGAACTCATCTCTGAATCCCAACCGTTGGTGGTGTTGCTCCTGATTCCGAATGTACGCATCGACCACTCCCCGCTGGGAATGACTGACCGAAAACGCGCCATATCCAGCTTGCCACGAGAAACGGGACGAGCAGTTTTTGGCTGTTTTCGCCCATTGTGAGGTTTCGGTTTTGATGTGTTCGACCAAATTTGCGATGGTGACGGTTCTCGCC
Source organism: Rosistilla carotiformis (assembly GCF_007753095.1). Lineage (NCBI taxonomy): Bacteria > Pseudomonadati > Planctomycetota > Planctomycetia > Pirellulales > Pirellulaceae > Rosistilla > Rosistilla carotiformis. The sequence goes on along the minus strand of NZ_CP036348.1, from coordinate 2,460,401 downwards.
AGGCCAACCAACAGGTGAACATGATCAAAATGCCCACCAACCGATGCACTGAAGCACTTCGCCTCCTTCACTCGATATGCCAACATGCAGAACATTTCGTCGCGAACCGCATCATCTTGCAGGAACGGACGACGCTCTTTGGTGGAGAAAACGATGTGGAGCCAGACCTGAGCAAGCGACTGCGACATAGCGACAATCCTCCAACAATGGATTCACAGACACGAAGATGCCGGAGCGTGAAGCCAAATCGCCTCTATACTCCCAAACATTTCGCGTACGTTGGGGCACCGTCCCGGCAATTTGTTCTCCAAGGGCCGAAGGCTCGGCGATTTGCATAGCCCAGGCCAACGGCCTGGGTAACCGGACCGCGGCGCAAATCGGTTAGGGCTGAAGGCCCGACAAGGTGCCCCTGGGCCGAAGGCTCGACAATTTGCATAGCCCAGGCCAACGGCCTGGGTGATCGGGCCGCAGCGCAAAACGGTTAGGGCTGAAGGCCAGGCAGTTGGGAAGAGGCGGGCAAACCACCGAACCTTCGGTCCTCGACTCGGGGGGGGAATTCGTGTGGGACGCCTGGCTCCCAGGCCGATGGCCTGGGCTATGTAAATCGCCGAACCTTTGGTCCTCAGCTCGGGGGAATTCGCGTGGGACGCCTGCCCACCCAGGCCGATGGCCTGGGCTATGCAAACTGCCGAACCTTCGGTCCTCTACTCGGGTGGATTCGCGGCGGGCGGCCGAAACCTGCGCCGTTGGCCTTTGCTACGTTAGCTGCCGGGCTGATGGTTCTCGGCTGGGCTGGGCGTTTGTTGGGTGATGGCCGCCGGTGTCGGTTTTAAATTCGACGGGGCAATTCTGAGGCAGCAGCATCGTGACTCGCGATGGCTGGATTGCGATCTCGACGGGGAGGTTTCCGGCGTAGTCGCCGTCGAGCTGGTAGGGGATCGTGGCGCCCGGATCGGTCGGTTCGATCGTAAAACGTCGGCTGCGGCCGATGACGGTTCCGTCCAGTTTGTGATGCGACCGCCGGAAGATATGCGCCAGATAGTGTAAGCCGCGGCAGACCGATCCCTTGTCGAACGTGACCGAATCGAGCCAGCCGTCGGTCCCGTCGGCCCAGGCTGCGATTGGCAGCCCAACAGCGTAACGGGGCACATTAAAAACGAACGCCCATCGCGCCGGCTTCGGCGGTTCGTCGCTTTCGCGATCGATCAGTCGCAGCGACGGAAAGTGGTAACCAATCATCGATCGCAGCACAGGGGCGAGGTAGCTGAGCTTCCAGATGTGACCGCTGCGCGTTGTGTGCAGCCGCCGGACCACCTCTGCGTCAAAGCCGCAACTGCACATGATCAGGAATAACCGTTCGTCGGCGAGTGCCGCATCCATCACGACGGTCCGCTGCCGCATCATCGTGTCGACAGCATCCTCGACGCTGGGGCGATGCCCCAGGTAGCGAGCCATCAAATTTTCGGTCCCAAGCGGCAGCGGCATCACGGGCGATTCGGCGGGCAGTCGCGATACAACAAGCGATAACGTTCCGTCTCCCCCCGCAGCAACCACCCCCTTCAATCGCCCCGCGGCGGTCAATGACTTCGCATCGGCGGCCAATTGGTCGATGCTCGAAGTGCTCCGCACCTCCAGCCCGCGGTCGGTGAGCGCATGAGCCAGCTTCGGGACCAGGTCGCGCCGCTGCCCCGAACCCGCTTTAGGGCTGGTGCAGATCAATACGACTTCAGGCGACTCGTTCATCCCGGTCGACCACCGCTGGGAAGGAATTGAGAAATGGGTTCGGGCACTTGCTTGCGGCCATCGAAGTGTGCCGCAAACGCTCATTCTAAAGAGCCTGCGGAATCGCAAAACCCACGAACAAAAAGAGGGCTTCACTTTCCCAATCAAGATTTTCGCAGCAATCCGCCGCCAAAACGACATCTGCTGCGGCAAATTGGCACCGAACGCGCACGAAAAAAGCCTGGAGACCACAAGGATCTCCAGGCTTTAAAAGGTCGGGGCGAAAGGATTCGAACCTTCGACCCCCTGGTCCCAAACCAGGTGCGCTAGCCAGACTGCGCCACGCCCCGCGACCAGGCGATATATTACCGATCTTGGCTCTCGGAGGAAAGCCGGGATTGGCATCGATTCGGTTAGATTTTTTAGAATCGTCGCAAATCAAAGTCCGATTCTAGCGACTTTGCTAGCCGATTCTCGAACACGCATTAGATGGACAATCGCCGCTCAGCCAAGGTTCGGCCGCGCCGGGCAACGCGATGAAGCACCCGGTGGTGTTCGCTACGCTCCTACCACCGGCTACCTTCTAAGATCCCTGCGGGATCCGTTGACATCGACGACCCTGAAAGGATCCCTGTCCATTGTCCGCTACGCAGGATGTGTGGCACTAAACGGGCAATCGCGAGCGAATCTCGCCAGACGCGATGGGATCGATTAGAATCGGAAGCGATTCAAGGAGCGACCGACTGCCCTTATCGAGCCTTACGGCGTTCCGCCCCCACAACCTTTCCTCTGCAACCCCGTCGAATCCAATCATGCGAATCGCAGCCCTTATACTTTTGACGACCTTCCCGGTCTTCTCGTCGGCAGCCGAACTGTTTGTCGAAGCGGAAAGCTTCCAAAACCAAGGGGGCTGGAAACTGGACACTCAGTTCATCCAAGAAATGGGCTCACCGTATCTGCTGGCGCACGGCATCGGCACGCCGGTCGATGATGCCACGACAGAGGTGACGGTTGCCGAAGCGGGCACCTACCACGTGTTTGTTCGCACCAAAGATTGGGTCGCCCGCTGGAATGCTCCCGGCACTCCGGGCCGCTTCCAATTGGCGATCGACGGGAAGAAACTGGCGACCGAGTTTGGCACCCAAGGGGCCGATTGGGCTTGGCAATCGGGCGGCACCGTCGACTTGCCCGCCGGCAAAACCGAGCTGCGATTGATCGATCAGACCGGCTTCGATGGCCGCTGCGACGCGATCTACCTCACCACCGACAAGTCCAACGCGCCGCCAAACGACTCCGAAGTGCTGTCGAAGTGGCGACGCGAGCAGCTGGGAATTGCAGACGAACCGGCCGAACGCGTTGGATACGACTTGGTCGTTGTCGGCGGTGGTTACTCGGGATTGGGAGCGGCGATTTCAGGAGCCCGCATGGGTTGCAAAGTCGCTCTGATCCAGGATCGCGGCGTCTTGGGAGGGAACGGTTCGAGCGAAGTCCGCGTCTGGGCGATGGGCAATATCCGCCGCGGCCGCTACCCGCGGATCGGCGAGATCATCGAAGAGATCAGCGATCACGCAACCAAATCGCCTGGCAAGAAAGAAGAGTTTGTCGACGAACTGAAAGAACAGGTCGTCCGCGCGGAAGAGAACATCGATCTCTTCTTGAACCATCGCGCCTTCGCTGTCGAAACCGAAGGGGACCGAATCGTGTCGGTCGATGCCTTTGATACTCGCAACGGTGCGGTCAGCCGATTCAAAGGGATGCTGTTCGCCGATTGCACCGGTCACGCTTGGATCGGTGCCTGGGCCGGCGCCGATCTCGAGATGACTCCCGAGGGTCGGATGGGGATGAGCAACATGTGGGCCTGGGACGAACGAGCCGAACCGGCGGAGTTCCCCGAAACTCCTTGGGCGCTGCCGCTGAAGATGGCCGATTTCCCCTACCCCCGCGACCACCATGGGCAATGGTTTTGGGAGAGCGGTTTCGATAAGGATCCGCTGGGGGATGCTGAGGGAATCCGCGACTGGAATCTGCGCGCCGTCTACGGTGCCTTTAACGCGATGAAAAATGGCGATGGCGCCGAAAAACACAAGACTGCTTTCCTGACCTGGGTCGCCTACATCGGCGGGCCGCGGGAGAGCCGGCGGCTGATCGGCGACGTGTTGCTGAACGAAGAGGACATCGTTTCGAAGCGAGATTTCCCCGACGGAACCGTTCCGAGCACTTGGTCGATCGATCTGCACTATCCGAAGAAACAATACGCAGAAAAGTTCCCCGACAACCCGTTCATCTCGATCGCCGTGCATGGCAAGGGAGTCGACCGGATGTACGGATATCCGATTCCCTACCGCTGCTTCTATTCGCGAAACATCAGCAACCTGTTCATGGCGGGGCGTTGCGCCAGCGTGACGCACGAAGCGTTGGGAACCGTTCGTGTGATGAAGACCTGCGGAATGATGGGTGAAGTGGTTGGCAAGGCGGCTGCGATTTGCGTCGAACGCCAATGCTTGCCTCGCGGCGTCTACACCGACTACCTGGACCAATTGACCGAGATGCTGGAACTGCCCGGCAAGGCGTACCGCAAGCAGGTCGGTGGCGAAACGATTATCCCCGACGACGCGCTGCCGTTGGCCGGCCCGGCGGGTCTCTTTGAGGGACTCGATCCGGCAAAAATGAAGGGGCTCGTCATCGACGACGAAAAGGCGAAGGTCTCCGGCCCGTGGGTCAAAGGCCAAGGTCTCAAGGGCTACGTCGGTTACGGATACCGCTATGCATCGCCGGGGAGCGGCGCGACGATGACCTTCGAAGCGGCGGCTCCGGAAGCAGGCAGCTATGACATCCGCGTCCTCTATGGACCGCACCCCAACCGCGGCACCACCGTCCCCGTTTCGCTGGAGGCAGGCGGCGAGACGATCTCGCGGCGCGTCGACATGCGAGGCGAACCAACCGCCGAATCGAAGTCCGAAACGTTTGCTGACGTTTCGCTGGAAAAGGGAGCCAAGGTGCGAGTCACGATCAGCAGCGATGGGGCTGGCGGTAACGTGCACGCCGACGCGATTCAGTTGATCGCCAAGTGATCGAGCCTCCTTTTCAATCGACCGCTGCGATCGAGACGCTTCGCCAGCGGGCAGCGATCCTGCGGTCGATCCGCGGCTTTTTTGACGACGCTGGATTTTTTGAAGTCCAGACGCCGACGCTTTCGTCCGAAACGATGGTCGATCTGCATATCGATCCGGTTCCGGTCGCTCGCGACGCGCTGCAGTTGTCGCTGCCCCATGCGCACGACGACCTGTATCTGCAAAGCTCGCCCGAATTTGCGATGAAGCGACTGCTGGCCTGCGGTGCCGATGCGATCTACCAGATCTGCCCCGCTTTTCGAGCGGGAGAACGGGGGACGAACCACAATCCAGAGTTCACGATGCTGGAGTGGTATCGCATGGGGGACCGCTTCGAAGAGGGAATCGAACTGCTGGCGCAACTCGTCGACCGCGTGACCGATCGCCCCGCGTGCCAACAGATGACCTACCAGGCGGCGTTCAAGGACTTTGCTCAATTCGATCCCTTAACCGCGACGCTGCCTCAGCTTCGCGACGCGGCCGCGCGGCTCGGGATCGACTTGACCGGCTTGGACTTCAAACACGTCGACGACTGGTTGAATCTGATCTTCGACCACGCCGTCGTTCCGAATCTGGGGCGTGGCCAGCCGACGATCCTGACCCATTACCCCAGCTCCCAAGCGGCTCTGGCGTTGATCTGCCGCGACGATCCGCGGACAGCGAAGCGGTTTGAACTGTTTATCGACGGGATCGAGCTAGCCAATGGCTACGGCGAACTGCTGGATGCCGAGGAACTGCTGCGTCGCTGCGACGAAAACAACAGGGCGCGGATGGAAATGGGCAAACCGGGCCTGCCGATGCCCCGGCAGCTCTACCGGGCCATGCAGCACGGCATCTCCACTTGCTCTGGATGCGCCCTCGGCGTCGACCGCTTCGTCGCGGTCCTGCTGGGCAAGCGGGAGCTTTCTGAAACGCTGACCTTCCCGATCGACAGAGCCTAGTCCAGAGACAGGCGATCGGCTCGTGACCTAAGTTGTCACACCTCGATGCGATGATACTTGTGTCGAGGGGGGAAGCAAACAACGCGACTCAACACCGACAAATTCTCAGGCTGAGAAATGTGTCTCAGATTGAGATAAAAGTTCCTTTTGTCGCTTTGCCGACTCCAAGGTGGCCTCTCGGTTTTCGGGAGGCTGTGGATGAGCAAAAAGGCTGAAAAAACGTTTTTTCTTGTAAATGCGCACGCAAAATCATGAGAGACGTACTGTCGGCATAGCGATTGCAGAAGGTGTTCAGCGAATCAGCACGGCTGGTTCCAGTATTCGAATCCCATGGAATGGAGGCATCACGAAGATGTTAGTTTTAAGTCGAAAAGAAGGCGAGCGTTTGGTCATCGGTGACAACATCACAATCACCATCAATCGGATCTCGGGGAATCGAGTGACGATCGGTGTCGATGCACCTCGCGAAGTTCGCATCGTACGTGGTGAGCTGACGGTATTCGAAGAAGAGCCGAAATCCGAAGCGGAATCTTTGGGCTCGTGTGCAATGCCCGCACTGGACTTGGTTCACTCGGGACGCAATCGAGTTTCTGTATTCGCCAAGGAAGAACGCTAACCCGGCAGGCCAACGCTGCCGGGCGTGCCGCGGACTGCGGCGACGCAACAACGTGCCCGGCAGCAGCATCGATCGTGAGACACGCAAGTGTCAGAGCGGGGTTGATGCGAGGTCGACTGGTCGCTTGTCGAGCAAACTGATCGATATTCGACCACCAAAGCAGACGTCGATGTCTTCGTTGGGTGTTCTTGGACGCCCGTGATAGTCGGCTTCGAATTGATAGCCTACGGTAGTTTGTCGGTAGCTGAATGGGAGTGCTTTGCCGTCGGTTGGACAGCAACATATCCCGGGAATCGTTTCGGCGTCAGTCGCTGGGAGGTTTATGTTCCACAACGCAACTTCTTTACTGGATCTTCCGATCGCAAATTGAATCGCCTCGCAGGCGAACCTTGCCGATCGGTCCCAATCGTCGTCGATCCCCTTTCGCCGTACCTGCGAGACGGCGATCCCGCGTTGGCCGCGGAGATACGCTTCGCGAGCTGCAGCGACCGTTCCCGACATCCAAATGTCGGCGCCCAGGTTGCCGCCGTGGTTAATTCCCGAAATCACAAGTGCCGCATCTCGCGCAAGTTCGCGCAACCCAATCCGCACACAGTCCGCTGGCGATCCGTTTACCGAGTACTCCGCGTCGGCATATTGCTTGACGGCGAGAGGCCGGTTTGTCGTCACTCGATGACCGCACTCGCTTTGTTCGGTTTCCGGAGCGACCACGACAACGTCCATCGACGAGCGAAGCGCTGCCTTGAGGGCTTGGATCCCCGCCGCGTGGATGCTGTCGTCATTCGTTAACAGTACTTTCAAACTACCTAACTCCCTTTTCTTATCGCATGTGTGCTCAAGCAAACTGCGGCTCGCAGGCGACCGATGGCCAGGACGCGACACTCTGAAGGCTCCCGAACGCTTTACCCGTCGACAGTGACTCCAATCGCGTTTTCGATCGCTAGCAACCGTTCGGCGACGCAGTCGATCACCTCGGCATTGGCCAACAGGACGCGGTGATCCATGACGACCGATCGTTCGCCGCAAATTCCGCTTTCACGAAGCTCTCCAAGTGTCCGATAACGGCGCCGGGCGCGACGCAGGAATCCGTTGAACCCTGGCCCCAATGGGATTCCGGCCGCGAGCCCCGCTGCGATCACCGCCTCGCGATCGACGGCCGGAGGCAAAAACCAAGCGACTTTGAAATAGGTGGTTTCAGCCTCACCGGGTGTCTCTTCCGCGAACCGCCACAACCGACTAGGCCGCAGTCGATCCTTCAGCCTTCCCACCGCTACACGCCGCTGCGCATTCCACGCTGGCAAGGTCGACAGTTGAGGAAGCAGCGCGGCCGCTTGCAGTCCGCACAGCGGGGCGACAGGGCTGGGCCTCTCAGCCGCCAACGTCGCGCGTTGGGCGATCCGATCGTCGGACATCAGCATCGCGCCGCCGGATCCGCTGGTCATCAACTTGGAACCGCCAAAGCTAAGGATGCCGACATCTCCCCACGATCCGGCGGGGCGCCCCGCAAGACTTGCTCCGTGGACTTGGCAGGCGTCTTCGATCAACGCGATTCGGTGCGTGTCAGCAATCGCTCGCAACCTCTCGGCGTCAAACAGGTTACCGTATAGATGAGACGCCAAGATGGCCGACGTGGAATCGTTGATCGCATTCTCCACTTGGTCGACATCGATCACCCAGCGTCCCGGTTGCGTATCGACAATCACCGGTTTGCCGCCAACCGATTCGATCGCTCGGATATTTCCGGGGTAATCGTATCCGGCCAGAATGACTTCCGATTCCGGGCGAACTTGGACAGCTTGGAGTGCCAATTCGATCGCGGCGGTTCCGCTGCCACAAAGCCGAACGTGCTCGACCTGAAAGGCCGAAGCCAGTTGGCTGGCCAGCAACTTGGCTGCCTGCGCTGTGTAACTCCCCCAGTCTCCAGATTGGACCACATCGCGGATCGAATCGGCGATCGCTGCGGTGGCCGGTGGCCAATTGGGCAACGGCAAAGAATCGGTGCTAGCGACGTGTGGCATAAGGAATTGTGGGCTTGTTAGCGTGTTCGTAAGGTCTTATTATGCCCCGATTAAGGATCGGTCGATCGGTCGTTGGTTCGTGATGTCGCCCCGATCGGGCGTATTCAAGGAGCAACGGTGGGGCGTGCCGAACCACGTCGCTCGACCGGATATCTTGGTCGGACATCGACCTAGCATCCATCAGGTGGAAGGACTCCGGAAGTGCTGGAGAGTCATTTTTTGACATTTGTGGTCCCGATTGGGAATCGATTTGCATTGCTTGCGCAGGAGCCTGTCCCCGTGGACGGGCCGCCGTGGCAGCAAATCCTTTTTAATCCGATCGGTATGATCACGATTTTGGTTGTCCTTTTTTATGTGATGGTACTCCTGCCCGAGCGTCGCAATCGCAATGAACTCACCAAGCGTCTGGCGGCACTGAAAAAGAACGACCGCGTGGTCACCGTGGGCGGAATTCATGGGACGATCGTAAACATTACCGATTCGGACCAAGTGGTGATTCGCGTCGACGAGAACAACAATACGCGACTGCATGTCAATCGCAGCGCGGTCTCGCGAGTGATTTCCGAAGACGACGACAAAAATGTCAAACCGTAATTAGCCGTAGTGATTATCGCCGGGCGAACCGCAGACCGTTCGCTAATCCCAACCAAACAAGAAATCGATTCGATGTTGGATCTAAACGTGATTGAAACTCTTTTAGCACAAGCCGAACCCGGCAAGTTAGGCACGCAGATCGGTATCATTGCGATCATGTTGGCCGTATTGATTGTTCCCTTCCTGGTGGGAGCGTTTTTGGCCAAGAGCTTTCGGATGCCCAATTACGGCACTCGAATCGGCGTCGTCTTGTTCGCAATGACCGCTGCCGCAGCGACGATTACGTTTGGGCAACTGAAATACGGCGTCGATCTGAAGGGCGGAACGATCCTGGTTTACGAGATCGATCCGACCGCCGGCGGGGGCGAGAGCGAAGATCCTTCCTCACGCGTGACGGCTGAAGAGTTGGTCGGTGCGTTGACCGAACGGATCAACCCCAGCGGTACCCAAGAGATCGTGATTCGCCCTTACGGCGACCGACAAATCGAAATCATCGTTCCAAACGTCGAAGAATCGGGCGTGAACGAAATCAAAGACAAAGTTCAAACCGCCGGTATGCTGCGATTTGCCATCGTGGCAAATGAACGCGATCACTTGGGTTTGATTGAAACCGTACGTGCCACCGGCCCAACCTTGGACGACGTGGTTAAAGATGACGCTGGAGAGGTAATCGGTCGTTGGGTGAAGGTCGATCGCGAGAACGAAGAGGTTTTGGGCGGTCTGCGTCCGTTGCGAGTCGACGTTTCGGGTGACATCATTCGCGATTCGCGCACCGGAACGCTGTTGTCGCCTCAAGGACTTCAGGGAGAAAACGGACTCGTCAAATGGCTCAGCGCCAACGGAATCGAAGACATCGATGTCCTGATGCGTATCGAAAAAGAGTTCGACATCACAGGTGAAGATTTGGCGATCGTCGCCAGCGATCATGATGGCCAGGGAAATCCCGCCGTTCGCTTCACTTTGAATGCTGCAGGTAAGCAACGCTTTTACGTTTTGACACTGAACAACGCACCCGATGGTTCCTTCCTGCGACGCTTGGGAATCGTCTTGGACGACAAATTGCTGTCCGCTCCCGTCATCCGATCGCCGATCAACGGCGACGGACAGATCACCGGCAACTTCTCGCGTGCGGAAGTTGAATTCCTGGTCGGCATTTTGCGTGCGGGACGTTTGCCTGCGGCGCTCAGCAAACAACCAATCAGCGAAAACCAAATCGGATCGACTCTAGGTGACGATACGATCGACAAGGGAGTCATGTCGATTGGAACGGCCTTCGTTTTGGTGCTGGCGTTCATCGCGATCTACTATCGCTTTTCGGGTCTCGTTGCCTGCGTCGCGTTGCTTTTGAATCTGGCGATGATTTTGGCCATGATGATTTTGATCAACCAACCTGCAACCCTGCCCGGTTTGGCAGGCCTTGTATTGACCGTGGGTATGTCGGTCGACGCAAACGTCTTGATCTTCGAACGTATCCGCGAGGAATTGAAACGCGGAGCTGCTCCGCGAATGGCCATTCGCAACGGATTCGGCCGGGCGACAACGACGATTGTCGACGCGAACTTGACCACATTGATCACCGCGATCGTTCTGTACGCAATCGGAACCGACCAGATTCGCGGCTTTGCCGTCGCCCTGATCTTGGGCATTCTGTTCAGTATGTTCACGGCAATCTACGTTTCACGAACGTTCTTCGATATCGCCGAACGTTGGGGCAAAGCCAACCTAACGATGTCCGATTTCATCACCTCGATTCGTGGTGCCCTCACCGGCAACGATGACTTTGATTTCATCGGCAAGCGTGCTCCGGCATTCGTACTTTCGGGCATCCTTTTGATCGCCGGGATCATTGCCCTTGCCTATCGTGGCAGCTCGATTTTCGACATCGATTTCGCAGGCGGAACCTCGGTTACGTTCTGGCTACAAGAAGAGGCCGAAGCGGACGACGTGCGGAAGATCGTCGAAGCAAGTCTCAACACCGACCCCGAGTCGAAGGTTCAATTTTCGCTGAACCGCGTCGACATGGCGGGAATGAAAAACCGCGTCTTTGCGATCTACACCTCGGTGGAAGATGTCGACGATCTGAAGCATCGGATCCGCGACGGTTTCGAATCCGCCGAAGGCCTTGGCTTGGTCACCTTTGAAACCGCCATCACGGAAGGCGATGCCGAGCCGGCACCGGCTGCCGAGCAGACCGGACAAATCCGGCGCAATCAGCAACCGTTGATTCGCACGGTCGCCTATCGCCCGCAAGACGAAGCCGAAACCAAAGAAGACGCTGCCGCGGCTACAGATAACGAAGCTGCCGAGACTCCAGCGGAAAAAAGCGAGCAAACGTCGATCTCTGCCGCAGAAGACCGGCCCAAGGTGGAATCGACATCGCGAACGATCTCGCTGGGAGTTGCCGGCGGAGACCAAAATGATGCCAAGATCAACCACGATGCGTTGGTCGCCGCAGTCATCAAAGCAGCTGCAGCGACCGAGGTTCCGTTGCAAGAAGAAGGGATCCGTGTCGTTCCGCAAGGCTCCGGAAGCGAAGACTGGACCAACGAGTCCAAAATGGGCTTCGCTCAATGGAAAATTGATTTGGACCTTCCCGAAGCTCAATCCCTTACCGTACTCAACGGTCTGAAATCTGAACTCGACGCCGGACCGGTTTGGTTGTCATCGAGCAAGGTGGGTAGCCGGGTGGCCGGAGACATGACCCGTCGTGCGATCGCGGCCATGTTGGCCAGCTTGGTCTTCATCGTGGGATATATCTGGTTCCGATTCCAACGTGTTGCCTTTGGTTTAGCTGCCGTGGTCGCTTTGGTGCACGACGTCTTGATCACCTTGGGTGCAATCGCCGTCAGCTTCTGGGCTGCTCGCTATCTCGGCTTCCTGCTGGTCGATGAATTCCGCATCAGCCTCGCAGTTGTCGCTGCGTTGTTGACGATCATCGGTTATTCGTTGAACGATACGATCGTGGTCTTCGACCGAATTCGCGAAGTCCGGGGAAAGAGTCCCAAGCTGACTGCGGACATGGTCAACACCAGCATTAACCAAACGCTCAGCCGTACGTTGTTGACATCGTTGACGACCCTGATCGTGGTTGTCCTGCTGTACGCCTTCGGCGGTGAAGGCATCCACAGCTTTGCCTTCGCCCTAACCATCGGCGTGATTGTCGGAACGTACAGTTCGATCTTCATCGCGTCGCCAACGTTGCTGTGGTTATTCAATCGAACCGAAGCGGCCCCGACTCGCTAGTTCGCTTAGCCAACGCAGCGTGGACACCCACGGGTCCACTAACATCGATACGGCTCGGAAAGCGGCGTTAAAGCCTTTTCCGGGCCGTTAGCGATTGCGGATTTCACCATGTGGACCAGGCCAAATGGGCTTCTGATTTTCCAAATGGCAGCGGTGGGGGCCTTCGTCACGGTGGTGCATCCCCCCGAGACGCATGGGGAGGCAGGTTTTGGGGCATTTATTCGCCTTTAATCACTTGACGCGTGTTGCTTTTTTCACGCCAATTTCACAGCGTCTCTGGTCGTAGTGATTGCTTTCATGTTAGATTTATAGGGCTCCGGTAACACACCATCGGGAGCTTCGTATCTCGGTGTTGCCTTACGGTTCGTTATCAATTGAACTGCAAACTCTCTTTGACGCACTCTACTACCCTGACAAACGAGCCGAATCATTGGTGTTGCGCGCTGCGTGATCGCTATCGGTTTGCGCTACCGACCGATCTGTTGGACTGGTTTGGACGCGAAGTGTGGTTGCGGGAACTCGGGGGGGAGTTTGACCAACCGGTTTCCCCAACCGAATTGCTGGCCGAGACTCCCGATTTCATTTGGCCAGGCTTCATGCTCCCCGATTCGCTGCCATTGGTAGGGAACCGATATGGCGATTGGCTCTGCTTGCGTGTCGGTGCCGACGACACCATCTCCGAAGTGATCCATTGGTATCACGGTGGCGGAGACTGGATGCCGTGGGGCAAATCGCTCGCCGAAGCGATAGCGTTCGACAGTCTCCGCAGTCGGCTGCCGGGACGTTGGCAATACTATGCCAACATTGCCGCTCAGTTTGATCGGCAAGAAGGACCGGGAACAATTCCCGGTTGGGCGGCGGAGCATTTGCCGTGCCCCGTCGGTCAATGGTTGCTGGATCCGTCCGGCGATAGCAATGAGATTCCGGGCTTGGCGGAATTGTTAATCCAGCACGACGTTGCGACAACGGCGGTGCATGGTGAATGTGCATTGGCGGCATTGGATAGTTTGCTGCGGCAGAGACTCGAACCATGGGTTGCGCGTGAGTTAGGAATCCAATGGGACCAGGACGCGGTTCGTTGGCTGTTCGACAATGAATTGCTGCCACCAAGCGTTTGCGAGCGTTTGGCGAAAGAGTTTGATTGTGAGTGCGGTGACTTATGCGGTCAAGATTGGGAAGCGGCCCGCGTGCACGCGGCAGCAGTCGCCGCCCGACGAAGCGATTTAGGCTGGGCCAATGACCTGCTGGGCTGGACGGCCGAGCGAGCGAAGGATCCGAAAGCGGCAATCACTGCGTATCGCCAGGCCTTGCTCTGTTCCTCGTTCGCGGACCAATCGATTCGCTTCCGAACACATTGGTTCCGTGAAGCGGAGGGCAAATTCGCAGCGGCTCGCCTGCAAGACCTCAGCGCGCACTGGGACGCCAACCTACGAGACGATCCTTACTTGCGGCTGTTCCTAGAAAGCAAAGAACAAGGCCTGCGAAGTCGCGTCACGAACCATTGGATGCGGTTGGGAGAGCAGGCCGCCAGCGATGGTCGCTGGGCGGATTCCTACGACGCCTACTACCGGGCCGGATGGGACATGGGTTGCGACGACTTGCATGTCTACGAAGAACTGCTGCAAAAACTGGCCAACGCGGCGACCCGCAGTGGCCAGCGTTCGCGGGCCGAATTGGCGAAAACGCATTTAGCATGCCTGGGAAATCGGATGCGATAGACGATTTTCATCCGCTGCGGTCCGCAGAGGACCGAAGCCCATCAAACCGGCACGGTCACGCGCTGTACGATCTCATGGACGACCTGTTCGGCCCGCGAGCGATCCCCCGTCATGAAACTGTCTTTCAGGACGACGCGATGGGAGAGCACGGGGACGGCCAGCGATTTGATGTCGTCCGGGACGACGTAGTCGCGCTCCATGCAAACCGCCCGAGCCTGGCAGCCACGGAAATAGCTGAGCGCCGCCCGGGTGCTCACGCCCACTTGCAAATCCTCGCTCTGCCGCGTCGCATCGACAACGGCCAATAGGTAAGAGATCAACGAGTCTTCGAAACGGACCTTGCGAACCGCCTCTTGGCTCTCCAAAACCTCGTGGCAGCTGACCACCGGCGACAACTGGTCGACAGGTTCCCCATTGCAATGCGAACGCAACACGTCGCGTTCGACATCGGGCTGGGGGTACCCGACGCTGGTGCGCAGAAGAAACCGATCGAGTTGGCTTTCGGGTAACCGATAGGTTCCTTCGAACTCGATTGGATTCTGTGTCGCGACGACCGTAAACGGTTTCGGTAGGGCGCGGGTGGTGCCGTCGATCGACACTTGGCCTTCGCTCATCGCTTCCAACAACGCGCTTTGCGTCCGCGGTGGAGCCCGATTGATCTCATCGGCCAGCACGACGTTGGCGAAAACCGGCCCCTGATTGAATTCAAACTCGTGAAGGTCGGAACGGTAGAGATTGCTGCCCAGGATGTCGCTGGGCAGCAGGTCGGGCGTAAACTGGACACGCGTAAATACGCCGTCGAGGCTGCGGGCGAGTGCTTTGGCAGCCAGCGTCTTCCCCACGCCGGGTACATCGTCCAACAAAACATGTTCACCCGCCAACACCGCAATCAACAGCGAACGGACCACCTCGGGCTTACCGAGAACGACCTTCTCCATGTTCTCTTGCAAACGTTTGGCAGTCGAAAAAGCGACGTCGATCATCCACACCTGCTTGCGAATCGCGTTTGAATATGACAGTTTCCTGATGAGTGGTTGTCTATGCTAAACGCACGCTCGCGATGATTCCAGGCGGCAGCTTCGTTTGGCATCAAGTTTCCCGACAAGATCCCGATTCCGCCTCCATTAAGAAAGGAAAACCCCGATGATCGAAAACCCTCCGCAACTTGATGCCTTGGTGATCGCACCGCACCCCGACGACGCGGAACTTGGGATGGGCGGGGCGATCGTGAAGATGTTGTCCGAGGGCTTGAAGGTGGGTGTGTTGGACTTAACCTCGGGCGAACCTACACCCTTCGGATCGCCCGAAATACGGCGTGAGGAAACCGCGGCTGCGACGCAGGCCCTCGACCTTACGTGGCGTTACAACGCGGGACTTCCAAATCGTTCGCTCGAACCAACCCTGGCGGCTCGCGAACTGATCGCCGGGATCTTTCGCTTGACCAGACCCCGTTGGCTGTTCGCGCCCTACTGGGAAGACGCCCACCCCGACCACATTGCGGCGACGGCGCTTGTCGAAGCGGCACGTTTTTGGTCCAAACTCAGCAAGACCGAGATGCCGGGCGACCCGTATCATCCCGAACGGATCTATTACTACTACTGCGTCCACCTTAAGCTCACCCCCCAGCCCGATTTCATCCTCGACATCTCCGATCAATGGGAGACCAAGTTGAAATCGATCGAAGCGTATCAGAGTCAGTTTGTGGTCGGCCGCAGTGCAGAACCGCCCACATTTGTCGACCGCTTGCGCGACGAAGCCGCGTATTGGGGCAAGGCGATTGGATGCCGTTATGGCGAACCGTTTGCCAGTCGCGAACCGATCGCGTTGCGTTCGCTGCGTGAGCTGTTCTGATGCGGGACTCCGCTTCACTGCGACTTTCCCGACGCCTATTCGGCGATCCGATACAGGGCAGTATCGGATCGAATTAGCAGGTAATCGTCGAGCGCTGCGGGAGAGGCCATCAATTGCCCGTCCAGTTGATTTTCCGACAAAAGCGTAAACTCGCGGCCTGGCTTGAAGACCGTGACTTTGCCTTCGTGGCTGCACAAATAGATCTTCCCGGCGGCCAGGATGGGCGATGCCGAATACTTGCCGCCCACGCGCTCCTTCCAAACCAGTTCGCCACTGGCCGCGTCGAAGCAGCTGGCGATCCCATCGTCGCTGACCACGTACAATTCGTGCCCCAACAGTAACGGGGACGGCTTGGCCGGAATCCCTTTCTTCTCGATCCAAGCGACATGGGTATCGGTCACGTCGCCGCTGCCGTCAACACGAACCGCCCACAACTGAGGCTTACCGTAGCCGGTCGAGATATAAACCGTACCGTCGCCGTAGACGGGACGCGGGACAACAGAAAATCCCTTGCCGTGACGGAGCTTCCAAATCTCGCTACCATCGACGGGATCGTAAGCGACCAACCATTGCGGTCCCATGCAGATGACTTGCTCGCGTCCTGCCGCATCGACGATCGCAATCGGCGTATCGTACGACTTCTTCTGTTCGCCCGAAGCCGCGTCCAACGGCGGGCGCTCGGTTCGCCACAGCGATTCGCCGGTCGCTTTATCGAGCGCCGTGACGTACTGCTGATCCATTCCGTCGCAGATCAAAATCAACGCATTTTTAAAAATAAATGGAGAACTGCCCGGTCCGACACCGTGCTCCAACGGCAAGGTCTTCCGCCAAACTTCGACCCCCTTTTTTCGATCGACACAAATGGTGCCGAACGTTCCGAAATGACAATAGATGTTATCGCCATCGATCACGGGTGTCGGTGATGCATAACTGTTAATCGTGTGGATCGGATCGGGTTGGTCCAAGCGTACCAGATCGATCTCCAACACCTGCGATCCAGTGGCTAGATCGACGGCGATCAATTGCAACGTGATCGCCTTGGCCAGTCGAAACTCACCAAATCGGCGAGGATTTTCGACCAATCGCTCCAAGGTCGCCAGCCGCTCTTCTTCACTGGCCTCCTCCTCGATCGCCGTGGTCATCCAAACCTTCCCATCGGCAACCACTGGGGAAGACCAGCCCTTGCCGGCGATGGGCGTTTTCCAAACCACGTTTTCCGTCTCGCTCCACCGCGTCGGCGCCTGGCTCACGTTGGCGATCCCGTCACCGTGGGAGCCACGAAATTGTGACCACTGCTCAGCACCAAACGTTGCGGTTGTCAGCGCGATCGCCAGGACGATCAGGCAGCGACAGAAGGGATCGATGTTCATGGAGAATTTGCGTCGGATAGGCGTTGCGGAAGGAAACAATCGGTCGCCAGATTATACTCAACTCGCCAGGCGGTTGCCGCACGGCAGCCGATGGAACTGGAAGGTAAACTTTTTCTTGGTATCGGCTGGCTTTCGACGACAAGGGTTCCTCCGGCGTGGTCCTTCCGACGAAGCGACGACCGATTGATCCCGCTTGCAAACCGGCAGTTTCCTTCCAATGAAGGAGTGGAACTTGCCAGGGGCATGCTAAAGGGTCATCATGAGCGAAATGGATTGGTTTGCTTGGCGGTCCCTATTTGGAATTATGCGTGAACGATAGCCCTATGAATCAGCACACTGCATTGATTGTCGTCGACCTACAAAACGACTACTTCCCCGCGGGAAAGTGGGAACTCGACTCCGTCGAGTCGGCTTCGGCGAACGCCGCACGTCTGCTGGATACCTTCCGTAAACGCAATCAACTTGTGGTCCATGTCCGTCACGAATTTCCCACCGACGATGCCCCCTTTTTTGTTCCCGGATCCCAGGGGGCGGAACACCATACATCGGTTCAACCTGCCGACGGTGAACCGGTCGTGGTCAAGCATCAAATCAATAGCTTTCGCGATACCGATCTGAAGGCGATTCTCGACGATGCGGGGATTAAAAGAGTGGTTATCGTTGGAGCGATGAGCCACATGTGTATCGATGCGGTCACGCGTGCGGCAAATGATTTTGGTTACCAATGCACCGTGGCTCACGACGCCTGCGCAACGTTGGCATTAGAATTTCTGGGCAAAGAAGTTCCATCGGATCAGGTGCATGCCGCATTCATGGCCGCGCTGGCATTCGGTTATGCACAGGTCATTTCCACCAACGAAGTCTTGGAAAGTTTGTAATTCGAAACGGCCGAGGCTGTCGCAGCAATGCTTCCAACGACGGGTGAGACCGCGTCGCAGTATCCAACATTCTCTGTCGCGTGATGCGCGGGCTGACGACCTGCCGCGTGCGCGACTTGTCAACAAAAGGGCGCTCTCGGCCGATGTGTCGGCGCAGAGGGGAGAGCGTTCTCACGGCGCGTTAAGACAGCGACTCCATTTTTTGAGTGGCTGGGGTTTGATTTCCGCTGATCCGAAAGGAAGCTTGTGTCTCGAAAAATTGCTGTCGTCGGACAAGGACTGATGGGGCTGACATCCGCCGCGAAGTTGCTCGATCAAGGCTTCGAGGTCACTGTTTTTTCGAAGGAACCGTTCGAAGAGACGACGTCGATGTCGGCCGGGGCGTATTGGTGGCCCCATCGCGCGTATCCGCTTGAAAGAGTTCATGCGTGGGCAAAAATCACCTACGACGAATACTCGCAAGCGCGATCAGAGCCCGAATCGGGAATCCATTTCGAGCAACACTTGCGGTTCTGTATCGATCCCGACGACAGTGCTCAAGTGTTGCAGTATGTCGAGCAGTGGCAACGCGTCGACGGGGCGGAGTACGGGATCGCATGTCCCGAAGCCTTTCTTGTCACTTTACCGGTCATCGACGTGCCGATCTTTATGAGGAATCTTAAACGTCGTGTTGAAGCCCAAGGTGTCACGACGGTGATCCAATCGCTAGCCTCCGTGTCCACGCTGTTTCCTGAATTCGATCTTGTCGTCAACTGTACCGGTGTCGGTGCGCGCGATTTCGTCGGCGACTCTCAGGTGTTTCCAATTCGTGGACAGGTCGTGCGGGTTAAACGTCCCGAAGGGCTCGAGCGGTCGACTCGCATCTACCAAAAAGAAGATAAGTTCACGTTGGTACTGCCCCGCACCAACGACGTGATTCTCGGCGGGACCGCTCAAGATGACGACTGGGACCGAAGTGTCCGAGCTGACGAATCGAAGGCGATCGTGGAGCGTTGTGCTGCGATTGTTCCCGAGATTCGCGACGCCGAAATCCTCGGCGCGACCGTCGGACTTCGGCCCGGCCGCGATCAGGTCCGGCTGGAATTGGACCTCAGCGAACCCAACCGGCCGGTGGTTCACAATTACGGACATGGCGGCGGTGGCTACACCATCGCATGGGGATGCGCCGACGAAGTCGCAATGCTTGCCCGCGACTACTTCGCCCGATAGCCACACGACACAAGCTCAAAGGTTGTACAACGCGCCGAACTTCTGTTTCAGGTAACCGACCAACGGTTGGGAGGAGAGCGGTTTTCCGGTCGCTCGTTGGACCAGTTCGTTGGGCGAGTAAACGCATCCGTGGCGATGGATGTTTTCATTCAGCCAAGTTCGCAGCGGGCTAAACTCTCCCTTGGCGAACATCGCGTCGAGGTCGCCGAGCGCTTCGCCCGCGGCGTCGAACAATTGGGCGGCGATCAG
Organism: Rosistilla carotiformis; assembly: GCF_007753095.1. Lineage (NCBI taxonomy): Bacteria > Pseudomonadati > Planctomycetota > Planctomycetia > Pirellulales > Pirellulaceae > Rosistilla > Rosistilla carotiformis. Next base: position 2,440,882 of record NZ_CP036348.1, on the reverse strand, counting down.
ATTGCCTAGCGTGTAGGTTGGGAAATATCCGAGCAGACCTGCGCTCCAGTGAACGTCTTGCAGCACGCCATCGGCGTTATTCGGCGGCGTGATCCCCAGGTATTCCTGATACTTCTGATTCCAAGCCTCGGGCAGATCCTTCGGTTTCAGGTCGCCGGAGATCAAGGCCTGCTCCAGTTCAAAGCGGATGATGATGTGCAGGTTGTAAGTCACTTCGTCCGCTTCGACGCGGATCAAGCTCGGCTCGACCGTGTTGACGGCGAAGTGGAAGGCGTTGACGTCGACATCCGACAACGCTTCGGGAAACGTCCGCTGCAGTTCACCATAGAAGTGCTGGCAGAAAGGCAGGCTGCGTCCGACCATGTTCTCCCACATCCGCGATTGCGATTCGTGGATTCCCAGCGAGACGTACGTTCCCGGCGGCAAACCGAATTGGTCACCACGCAGTCCCTGGTCGTAGATCCCGTGTCCCGCTTCGTGTAGCGTTCCGTACAGTGCCCCCGGAAACCAATGCGCGTCGTAACGCGTGAGGATTCGGCAATCGCTTGGTCCCAGGCTGGTGCAGAACGGATGCGAAGTCTCGTCCAGTCGACCTCGGGTGAAATCGAAACCAACAGCCTCGGCAACCTGTTTGCAAAACGCACGCTGTGCGTCGACGGGAAAGTTTCGTCGCAGCAGATCGGTGTTGGGTTGAGTCTTCGAGTCGCGGATCGCCGCGACTAACGGAACCAATTCGCTGCGCAGATCGCGAAAGACTTCGGTCAATTGTTCCGACTTGGCGTCTTCTTCGTATTCATCCAACAGCGCGTCGTAAAGGTTGCCGCCGTCGGCCAATCGCTCGGCCGATTCGATCTTGAGGCGAATGATCTCTTCCAAGGCGGGCAAGAACGCTGCGAAGTCGTCCGCTTTGCGCGCATCTTCCCATCGCTGCTGCCCGACCACGGTGGCTCGCGAAAGCCCTTCGACCAGATCCTGCGGCAATTTGCACGCCCGCTCAAAATCGCGACCGATGCGATGGATCGTCGCCCCTGCGTCGCTGTGTCGATCGCCCGCCAGTTCACTCTGCTGCAATTCCGCAATCCAATCTCCCATCTGCGGATCGGTGCGGCGACGATGCGCCATCCCGGCCAGATAGGTCACCTGATCGGCGCGGTAGGCGCGGCCACCGGTCGGCATGTACGTTCGCTCATCCCATTCCAGGGTGTAGCTGATCGATTCGAGCAGTGCGGTTTCACGTGTGAATTTCGCAAGTTGATCAAAGGTTTCGTTGCCATTCATTCGGAAGGGACTCGTTGGACAAGAGGCTCGAAAATCAGTTTGGAAAACATCCGGCGCCGTTGGCGGACCGATGCGCAAGTCTAAAACGTCGCCCGCTGGCTGGCAATCGAGCTGCGAGCCGTCGCCTCGACAACTATGCTAGACTGGGCAATCCTGACGTCGTCGCCTGCTATCGTTCAATGTCGGTTCGCGGCGACGGTCGCTATCGAAAATATTCAAATCCCCCAACAATTCTCTTCGTGCTCATGAAAACTCGCCCCCTTTCTTTGCTGCTTTCATTTTTGGTCGTTGCGTTTGGGACGCTCACCGCCGACGCCGCCGACGCTCCGCCCAACATCGTCTACATTTTGTTGGACGATGCGGGCTACGGCGATCTGTCATGTTATGGGCAGCAAAAATTCAAGACGCCCAATATCGATCGCCTGGCGGCTGAGGGGATGAAGTTCACACAGCACTATTCGGGCAGCACGGTCTGCGCTCCGACACGCTGCTCGCTGATGACAGGCCTTCACACCGGGCACGCTTATGTCCGTGGGAATCGCGAGATCAAACCGGAGGGACAGGCGCCGATGCCGGCCGATATCGTGACGATCCCACGGTTGTTGAGCGATGCGGGCTACCAAACCGGCGCGTTCGGAAAGTGGGGACTCGGCGGGCCGGGATCGGCGAGCGACCCGGCCGAACATTTTGATCTGTTTTTCGGCTACAACTGCCAGCGGGAAGCACACAACTACTACCCCGACCATCTCTGGAAGAATCGCCAACGCGTTCCCTTGGACGGCAAGACCTATACCGCCACGATGATCGGCGATGAAGGACTCGACTTCATTCGCGAGAACAAAGACCAGCCCTTCTTTGCGTTTTTCCCTGTCGCGATTCCGCACGCTGCGATGCATGCGCCGGAGTCCTATATCGCTCCATTCCGCGAGAAGTTTCCAGAGTTTGAAAACAAGATCGGCAAGTATGCCGGTCCCGAAGTGAAAAATCCAATCGCTGCGTTTGCTGGCATGATGACGCTGGTCGACGAACAAGTCGGACAGATCATCGCGCTGTTGAAAGAACTCAATCTGGACGAGCGGACGATCGTGATGCTCAGCAGCGACAACGGTCCGCATCGCGAAGGCGGTCACGATCCCGACTTCTTCGACAGCAACGGACCGTTCCGCGGATACAAACGCGACCTGTACGAAGGGGGCATCCGAGCGCCGCTGATCGCGCGTTGGCCCGGCAAGATCTCGCCCGGTTCAACCTCCGATCTCGTCTCCGCCCACTGGGATATGTTGCCAACCTTTTGCGAGCTTGCCGGAGCCAAAACTCCCAACGGGAGCGATGGTATTTCGCTGGTTCCCACGCTGTTAGGCGATGACGATAAACAACAACCTCACGAATTCATGTACTGGGAATTTCATGAGCGTGGCGGAAAGCGAGCGGTTCGTTTTGGCGACTGGAAAGCGGTCCAGTTGAACCTGAACAAGAAACAGCGAGGCGAGATCGAGCTTTATCATCTACCTAGCGATCGCGGCGAACAGAAGAACGTCGCCGCTGAGCATCCCGAACTCGTGGCCAAAGCGAAAGCGATCATGTTGTCGGCGCACCAGCCATCGGAGCATTGGAAGTTCAAAGATGATAAATAGTTTACTTTAGATACAGCTCGAGCTTCTTGCGTTGATCGTCGGTCAACGGCTCAAAGCCGATCTGCACCCCTGGCAAAACAGACTTCAGCGCTTCGATGTCAGCTTCCGAAAGGTAGGTCCGATCGATCTTTAGTTGCTTCAGGCGAGGCAGTTTCGCCAACTGTCGCAGCGCTGGCAGATGGAAATCGGCTTCACCAATCTCCAGCGTTTCGAGCGTCTGGATTGTCGCCAATGTTTCCAACGCTGCATCGCTCAAGCTCAGCGGCGCATCGCCTCGCTGCGGCAATCGCTGCCCTAGCTTCAGCGTCGTCAAACGGGGCAGCTTAGCGATCTCCGCATTGCTCGCTTCGGTCCGGTAGGTATGCCAGGTTCGCAGCTGACGCAGGTTGGTCAGCGTAGCGATGGCGCGGAAACCGTCATCTCCCATCGACATCCCCGCCACGGTCAGGCTCTCCAGGTCGGGCAGTTCGGTCCAAGCGGAAAACCCTTCTCCCGTGAAGCCATCCTTTCGAAACGAAAGATGAAAGAAGCTAACACGCTTGAGTCCTTTCAACTCGGCAAGCTTGCGCAGTCCCGCGTCGCTCAACTGTGCGCCGTCGAGCGACAGCGACTCCAATTCTTGCAGCCCCACCAAAAATCCAACGGTCTCATCGTTCAGTCCCTTCGCGCCGCCGTAGGCAGTCAACTTTTTCAAGTGAGTCAGGCTGCCGATCTCCCGCCATTGCTCGCGTCCTAATCGCTTGCTGTCACGAAACGATAGTTCCACGACGCTGTCAGCTTTGAGCCCAACAGTCGCTCCCAAAGCTTCAAGCCGACGCGCAGTGGCCGCTTCGGTTTCGGCATGCAATTGAGCGGAAGGAGCAACCGAAATAGCGACAAACATCGCCAAGCAATAGAGTTTCATCGTCCGCCTTTTCATTGGCGCACCTCGAGGGGAAGGGATGGTGAAGCAAGTTACCAGAGCATGTAAACGGCTGTGTCCAGGCAATATCGCCAGCACGTACAAACGGCGTGCCGTTGCAGGGAGTCGGGCGCAATCGGATACCGCACAGCGAAAGATTCACTTGTGCTGATCCATCAACCGCAGCGACAGACCTCCCAAGTATAGACGCGGGGCCCAAAGCCGTTTGAAGCACTGCTACCCCAATGCTACGCATATTGGTCGGCGAGATTCCTGGTTCGTGGAGCCTGGCAAGTTGTCACGAGGATGTGACAAAGCACCATGGATTAAATCGGATCCCGTCGGGCTTGCCATGGATCCTTGTGCTCCGACATTCGATGGCCCCCTGCGAGGCTCGACGCGCAAGTGCCGTTGCATGAATTGCCGAATGCCTTGGGTTGGTGCGCCCGGACGAAGAGCAACAGGGGATTGCAAAGATCGATCCTTTCCACACCGCCTGTCATCAGTCTCGTTTCGGAGGTATTGCGATGAATCAATACGACGCACATGCAACGGGTCCAAATATTTTGCTTGACATCTTCTCGCATATCGCTGTACTATGTGAACGGTACACCAACACAGTGGTAAGGCGATCGAGGAATCCGATGTTAATAACCGTCGAACCGGCATCAGGCGAAGCGATCTACGCTCAGATCGTTCGTCAGATCAAATTTGCCATCGCCGACCAGACGTTGCGGCCGGGGCAGTTGCTGCCCAGTGTTCGCCAACTGAGTCAGCAGGTCACGGTGAATCCGAATACCGTGGCGCGGGCATATCAGCAGTTGCAAGCCGATGGGATCATCGAGACGCTGCGCGGCCAAGGAGTTGTCGTCTGCAAAGGAGCCCTGCAAGCCTGCCGCAAGCAACGCAAGCAGATCGTGGCGCAACGGATCGAAGGGGTGCTGACCGAAGCGTTGCACGGCGGCCTTAGCGTTCAAGAGATCGATCAGATCGTTCAGCAGAAATTGAAATCGCTCGATGGCAACGTGGCCACGATCGGCTCGTCGAGCGATGCAGTTCCTTAATCCGCCGAGCGTCACCGTCTTTAACCGGCATGCATTTTCTTGTCCTCCAATCCAGTGACTGCCATGAATCCAGTGATAGAGACCCAGCGATTAACGATGCGTTTTCGCGGTTGCGATGCGTTGACCGATGTGAATTTGCGTGTTGAACCGGGGACCGTGTTTGCCCTGCTTGGCGAAAACGGAGCGGGCAAGACGACGATGATCCGGATCTTGGCCGGTTATCAAAAGCCGACCTCGGGATCTGCCACGGTCTGCGGCGTCGACCCGGGTAGCGACCCGCTGGGCGTCCGACGCCAGATCGGCTACGTCTCCGATGCGCCCGCTCTTTACGACTGGATGACGGTCGCAGAGATCGGTTGGTTCGCCGCGTCATTCTACGACGTTCCTTTCCTCGATCCCTATCTTGAATCGGTGCGGCGATACGGTTTGCCGGAGGATCGCAAGATCAAACATCTCAGCAAGGGGCAACGAGCCAAAGTGGCGTTATCGTTGTCACTGGCTCATGCGCCGCAGTTGCTGATCTTGGACGAACCGACTTCGGGACTCGACCCGATGGTCCGCCGCGAGTTTCTAGAAAGCATGATCGATCTGGCCGCCACGGGACGGACCGTCTTTCTTTCAAGCCATCAGATCTCGGAAGTCGAACGCGTCGCCGACACGATAGCGATCGTGCATCAGGGACGCTTGCGATTGTGCAAACCATTGGCTGAACTGAAGGACTCCGTCACCGAGATTGTCGTTGCGTTGGACGATCCGCTGGTCGGACTGCCGGCCCTGCCAAGCCCTGCCGAACTATTGACCGAAGAAAGCTTCGGCCGCCAACGTCGGATGGTCGTGCAAGACCTGCCCGCCTCCGCTTTGCCACTGCTGCGCGAGGCGACCGGAGTGTTGGACGTGCAGCAGCGTCAGCTGACTTTGGAGGAGATATTTATCGCTGCGACGAAAGGATCATTGGGTCCGATCGCCGACCACGCTGTAACTCGGGAGGAGGTGCTATGAGTGCGATTGCATCGCCGCTGCGCTCAACGCAAGTGCGGGCGTTGATCTGGAAGGAAACTCGCCAATTGTGGCCGCTGGTCGGCGTGCTATTGGCGATGGGAGTGACGCTTGAAATCTTGTGGAGCCTGATGCCGATCGGCGTCCATTCTCAACAGTTTTTTGCATCGGTGATTCCGATTCTGCTACCGGCACTCTATTGCGTCGGCGCTCCGTCGGTGCTCGTTAGCCAGGAGCATGAACTGCGGACGATCGACTGGCTGATCTCGCTACCGTTAGAACCGCGGAGGTTGATTGGTGCCAAGTTGGGCGTTGCGTTGGGCGGACTAGTCGCAATGTGGATCGTTTGCGGAATTATCCTGTTGTGCCAGTCGAAGTTCACGGGAGTTGCGAGCTGGAATTGGTTGCCGACAGGCGTGGTTTCGCACCCCTCCAATCCACTTGGCGATGGCTTGTTCGTGCTCTTGCATTCGTTGTTTGTGCTGCTGTGCGCTTTTTATACAACGTGGAGAATCCGCAATCCGTTGGTCAGCCTGATCGCGGTCCTGCCGCTGGCGATGCTACCCACCATGATCACATTGCTGGTATACGAGCTCTACGAGCGGACCACCGGCCGTGGCTTTGTCCACCCGGCAGCCGCCACCGTTTGGTCGCACGGTGTTTTGGCAACTGCATGTTTGGGGCTCTATTGGCTCGGTCGTGCCGCCGCGCTCGCGGCGCTGCACCCTCAACAATCGGCGATTGCAAAGAACCAAAATTCTTCACTGGCGAAATCTTCGGTTCGCAGTGGCGCTCGCAGTCTCGCCCCCTTTCGGTTTTCGATTTCCACGGTCTGCTGGCAAATGATTCATCAGAACCGTTGGGGATTTGCCGCGATCGCCAGCCTGATCACTACCGGGGCGATCTGTATGCTGCTGGTGACAGGCCACCAATCGCCGCCGAACCGCTGGGATTTAAGCGCAGGCATGATCGCCGGCCCGTTGGGCGTTGCCTGGCTCGGCGTGTACGTTTTTTCTGGAGACGGAACGCCACAAAAACTGAGGTTCTTGGCCGACCGTGGCGTCTCGCCCACTGTCGTCTGGTTGGGGCGACATCTGATCGGCATCGCGGTACTGTCGACGATTGCGGCGACCTGTCTGCTTCAGCATCACCCCGCCGATCCCCACTCAATGCACTTCGTGCTTTCGCTGGCATTCATCGCACTATTGCTGGCAAGTATCTATTCCGCAGCCCAATGGACCGCGCAAATATGCCAGTTGATGGCCGTTTCGTTTGTGCTTGCGCCGCCATTGGCGGGAGCGTTTGTTTTTTGGCTCGGCTATTCCGCCGGCAATCTTGCGGCACCGTTGTGGATTGTGTTGTTAATGATCGGGCTGCCGATGCTGGCCACGTGGATATCGATGCGAGATTACATGGACAGTCGCCGCAGCTGGTTTCGCTGGTCGATCGCCGGGCTGACGCTGCTGCTAATTATTGGACTGCCATGCCTACCGCTGGCCGCTCGCTACTGGAGCCTGCCGGGATTGGATCGACAGCAGGTGGTTCAGTGGAGTCAGGAAGCGGAGCGTATCGCTCGAGCGACTCCGGTTGCGACAGGGATCGTCGTCGATGCAACCGCTGTGGACACTGTCGATATCGAACAGCCCGGCTTGCTCGATCCCCATTGGATGAACGATGCCATGGGGAAAGCCAATCTCCAATGGCTGGCGGTGCAGAGTCGTCCCGACGACGAGGCCACGATCGGACAGCTGGAACAATGGATGGAAGCGCTATCGATCGCAGCCCATCGGCTGCGATTGAATCCACGATTGGTCAGTGCTCAGCAGGCCGACGGGATCGAAATCTGGTTGGCACGCGTGGTCGATAGCCCCGTGCTTCGCGAGCACCGAGACCGGCCACTTATCGCGAGTGTTCAGAAGCGTTTGGATGACGACGACTTCCGAAATCATTCGCGACGGCAAGCCGTCTTGTCGACCTGGCACGCCACGACCCGCGCAGCGGCAACCTTCGATCCAGGATTCGCATCGGAAGAATTCAAGATGATCGCCTGGAACCATATGTATTCGGACATCGCTCGTTTGATGCTGACACGACGGCGAATCGACGCCGTTTGCTCCGCGTTGATCGAGATGATCGATGCGGGAAGCCGCGGGGAGTCGACCGAGCCGATGCGTCGCCAGCTGCATCGCTTGGTGATTGGCAACTCGCTTGATTTCCGCAACGGCCCCTACTCGGAACGTTTTCGCGCTCCGTCACAAAATCACTCGATCTCGCTGTCGATCGACAACAGTTTGTTGAACTACCCCGGCTCGCAGTGGTACGCCGGATGGGAGCAAAGCCAATGAATACCATGGATCGTCGATCATCGTTTCCTTTCGAGCTGGGATATCTGATGCTGGCCAGCCTGCCTCTGATCGGCGTCATCGCGATCCTCGGCGGCGATCATTTGCGTCAGCGATCCGCTGCGGCCGCGCTGCAGCAGCGCACCGAGGACGCGCTTCGCGCGGGGATTCCCATCGACAATGATTCGATGAGCGAAGTGTTTGCCCGCACGACTTCCAATGCCAACACCGCTGCGTGGCAAGAGCTCCAATCCGCAGCGATCGCTATCCAAAACGATCGTCCGCTACGCGACGAACCCTCCGAATCGACGCCCGAAATTTCTCCGGAAGAGATCGAACGGATGCAGCGTGCCGCGCCGGTCATCGAAGCAATCGATCGGTTGACGCGCGACCCGAGGCCGATTTGGCAAAGTATCGTGTTTAACGGTTTCCAAACCCCCTTGGAATCGTTACAGGATTCGAGAATCCTCTCCCAACTGTTGCACGATGAGTTTCGAGTCGCGATGGCGCAACAGGAACCGCAGCGAGCACTCGATGCGCTACGATTGACGCAAGCGGTGGCGCTATCGCTGCGGGAAGAGTTCTGCATCGTGACCGATCTGGTCAACATCGCCCATCGCAAGCAGCATCAAGCGATGGTCCACGAGTCCTTGGCAGCAGGGTTCTGGACCGCCCCCGAATCACTCGATGCGATCGCCAACCAGGTGGCGTGGGACGACGATCCGCAACAGCGGTGGGAGGATGCGTTGCGCGGCGAGCGGGCGTTTGTGATGCAAGCGTTAAACACGCAAAACGAGGATAGCGTCGATATGCAACTCACTCCAACGCTAAAAGCATTTCCGTTTGGAATCGCCCCGACCCAACGCCAAGCATGCAGAACGCTCTACAATCGCTTGATCGCGTTGACCGGAGCGGGCACGGCGGCGCATTCCAGCAGCGCCCAAGCGGTGTGGACCACGGCTTTGATGGGCAGCAATCGAGGCGTCGCTTGGTCGGCGATCCCATTCGCCAACACCGGCCCCGTGTTGAAAACTTTCTCTCCCGCAGCCCATCAGTTTGCAAACGCCTTGGCTCGCGAACAACAAGAACGACACTGGACGCTGTTCGGTGTTGCGATCAAACGTTTTCAATTGCAGAAGGGACGCTGGCCGCTGGGACTGGATGAATTGAGCGGTCTGGAGATGCTGAAATCAGCGGGCATCGATTTTAATAGCGAACCGATGGGCTACGAAGTGGCCGCCGACGGCGACGTGGCGTATCTGTGGATTACCCCACCCGATTCCATCGAACATTCAAAAACGCGTCCTGTGGAGTCAGATCAGCAACCGGGCGTAATCAAAAATTACACATTGGAAGTTCGCTAGAGAATCCCAAGGCACCGCCCTGGGAATCGAATGCGGTCTACCACGCCGAAGTCAGATCGGAGAGTGTTTACTGGGGATCAACCAAGAGCGCTGATAGGACTTGAGCGTAGACGCGATGTCCGAAATCGTTGGGATGGTTGACTCCGTTGCCGGTCAGGTCGGCGTCTTTTTTGCGTTTGAAAAACTCTTCCCAAACGCTGGTCATGTCGGCAAGTGCAACTCCGGTTTCGCAGAGCGATGCCAGGGCGTCGCGGTATTTGGGAAAGACGTCGTGGTTCAATCGGATCCAGTCGCGATTGCCAAGCATCGTGGCGATCAAAATGAATTCGGCATCGGGCAACTTGTCGCGCGTCTTGGCAATCATCTCGGCTGTGTTCTTGCCGTAATTTTCCACGGAGATGCCGGCCGAGTCATTCATCCCAAACGCGATGATCACAAGATCGGGCTTGTGCGACGCTACCTCGTCAATCATCGACACGCCCCACGGCGTCGCTTTGCCGCCGATCGAAAGATTGGTCAAGGTGATGTTGGCCGAATAGTGTGCCTTCAGATGCTGCAGCAACAGATCTTGGTAGGCGGGTTGAAACGGAGCGCCGCCGCCCCAGCCCGATGCGTTGCAACCGGTCGAGATGCTGTCCCCTAGCAATACGATCGACAACGGCTTTTCATCGCGCAGCTTTCCGATCGTGGTCGGCAGCGCGGCCGGATCGAACTTTGGCGTCGCCGCGGGCCAGTTCTTCTCCGATGTTTTGTAGGTCACCAGCGTTTGCATCTTGTGATATTCCAGCTTGGCACCAAACAGGATCTCGCCGTTGCCGTCGCGATGCGTCAATTGATGCCGCTGCGATTTCGCTGGCCGACGCAGTTCCTCGGGGAGCGTCGTGACGATCTGCGATCCCGCGGGAACAACGATCTCGCGCGTGCCGGGGTCGAAGCGATAATCGGCCCCCTCGCGATAGGTGATCTCGCCCGATGAACTCTTCACCGATTCGATCTCCGCGATCGGAAACAGCAGCGAACCGAGAGCTTCTCCCGTTTTCGCGTCGCGAAGAAACAGCACCGATTCCCCTTCGATTCGCTCGCCCGCCCAGAACGGTTGCAGCGCCGCAGGGTGATACTTCCACGATGCATTTTCCTCGGCCGGCGCATTTTGCGTAGGCCACGCAATGCAAACGAACAACAGAACGATATTGAATAACTTAATTTTCATCGGAGCTTTAAATAAGTTGAAGGAACCGAAGACTTCGCGTTGTCAGTAGAGTCACGGAAGAAGGAGGCTTGGGTGGGTGCGAGGGAGAGTACTTCAGGCCAGCGCCGGAGCCTCAAAGCGTCCGATCGGTACCGAACGCGTCCATCCGATTTTAACGGACGCGTTTGTTGAATCAAACTCGTTGCGCGGCGTGGAGAAATCAATGCTTCCTTCGTTCGCCGACGTATTTGACCGGACGCACCGGAAAAAGTGCGTTTACTTCGACTGCGACTCGACCGAAGTCGTGCCTCGGATGACGACATCGTCCCACAGCCCCAAATCGTCGAAGGACCCCAGACCAATCTGTCCCCATGTGAACTCACGGTTGTGGGTCACCATTTGTGGTTTGTCCATGTCGTCGAAGTAGATTTCGATTGTGCCATCGGCAACTCGGCGGACGACTTTCACTTGATGCCAGGTTTCATCTTTCCAAGGAGTTCCTGCGTTGGTCGATTCACTGATCGCGACCCGCGGGGCATCGTTGACGATAAAAATTTGATTAGCGTGCGGATCGGTTTTCTGGCCCAAATGAACGTAATAGAAATTGGCGGGATCTTGATATCCAAAGATGACACACATATCACGATGTCCACGCGAGGTTTGTAGTGTTTGCACCCGCGCGGTCAGTTCAAAGTCACCGACAACGAGATCCTTGAGCAAGGAAATGCTGTGCGGACTGCGATGGGGCGGTGCGTAATCGCTCTTGCCCAACAGCTTGTAGGCATGGGAACCATCGGGCAGTTTGGCAAGTTCCCACTTCGCCGGATCGGTCGGCTGCCAGCGTTCGACGCCTTGTTCAAAGTCATCTTCGTAAACAACGGGCAACTCTTCGGCGTGGGTCGGTTGGAGGGGAAGCCCTCCAACACAGAGAGTCACGGTGATCGTCCATAGGGTCTGACATTTCCAATGGCTTAAAATCATCAAAAGATTTCCGTAGGGGGTGCGTGAAGTGGTTGGGGTGCGACCGCCAGGAAGTCAAAACATCGTCCCGATCCGCCGGCCGGAGAATTGACGATTCTAGTCCATCGATTCGGGAAAAACACGCTTCGGGCCTAAACCACCATCGCGCGAATACAGGATCCCGCGCAATCGCCCCGCCTGATCCAGCGCGGCGATCTCTTGCGGATCGTTGATACATCCGGGCCCCGACCAGCGAAACGGAATCATTCGGCCATTGATGATCTCGGTCACTTCCGCGTCGTCCAGGACGAGCTGCGGCATGTGCATGATGCCCCGCGCCGCAGGCTGCAGTGCAGCCCGGGCGGCTTCGGGAGTGAGCCGATCGATCGAGATCGAATCCTCGACCGTGAACGGTCCGATCGCCGTTCGGACCAATGATGTCATGATCGCTTCGGTTCCCAAGCCCTGAGCCAAGTCGCGGCCGATGCTGCGGACATAGGTTCCCGAACCACAATCGATCTCCAGTTCCAGTTCTGGAAATTCGTAGCGCAGCATGGTGATCTGATGGATCTGCACCGGTCGTTCAGGCAGGCTTTGGAGGTCACCGTGGCGGGCCATCTTATAGGACCGCTTTCCGTCGACTTTGATCGCCGAATAGGCGGGTGGCCGCTGCATGACTTGTCCCCGCATCGCATCGCAGGCCTGTTCCAGTTGGAGCCGTGTGGGTGCGGGCAAGTGAGGGTGTTCGGTGACTTCGGTTTCGGAGTCGTCCGACGGACTCGACTTGCCGAACGCGAACTTCGCGACGTAGCGTTTAGGCAGCAGATGCAGGTAGGGAACCAACCGAGAAGCGCTGCCAATCGGAACCAAAAGAACACCGCGAGCCAATGGGTCAAGCGTCCCGGCATGGCCAGCTTTGTTCGGCCGCACGGCGCGATAGACACGATTCACTGCCGCCCGCGACGTGATCCCTTGAGGTTTGTGAACGTTCAAAATTCCGAACATGAATCTATGCTTACCGCAGTCAAAGAGATTGGCGTGACGACGCCTGAACATCGATCTTGAATTCGTTTAAGATGGAGCCTCGACAAGCGTCCGGCTTGTCCCGTTTTCTTCGGCGTGAATTCCAGCCACCGAGCCTCCCTCACAGCAAAACCATGTCAGAACCTCAAGCAAAAGCCGTCACCGCCGTAGGCCCGAACAGTGTAGCCGCCTTTGAGCGCGCGTGTCAGTTGATGCCCGGCGGTGTCAACAGTCCGGCCCGCGCATTTGGGGCAGTCGGCGGATCGCCTTTGTTCATCGAATCCGCCAACGGCCCCTACCTGTACGATATCGATGGCCGTCGCTATCTGGACTACATCGGCTCCTGGGGACCAATGATTCTGGGGCATCAGAATCCCGCTGTCGTGGCGGCGGTTCAAGCGGCGGTTTTGCGAGGCACCAGTTACGGCGCGCCGACCGAAGCGGAATCGGAACTGGCCGAAAGAATCATCGAAGCGGTTCCAAGCATCGATAAAGTTCGCTTGGTCAATTCGGGAACGGAAGCGACGATGAGTGCGATCCGCGTTGCTCGGGGTTACACCGGTCGCGAGAAGATCGTGAAGTTCGCAGGCAATTACCATGGCCACGTCGACAGCCTGTTGGTCTCTGCCGGAAGCGCCGCGGCGACTCTGGGCGTTCCCGATTCGCCGGGAGTCACCAAGGGTGCTGGTGGCGATACGATCGTCTTGCCGCACAACGATTTGGCCGCCGTGGAAGCGGCCTTTGCCGCCCATCCCGGGCAGATCGCCGCCGTGATTTTGGAACCGGTCGTCGGCAACATGGGATGCGTGCCGCCGAACGATGGTTTTCTGCAAGGCCTTCGCGACCTGACCGCTCGTGACGGGGTCGTGTTGATTTTTGATGAAGTCATGACAGGGTTTCGTGTCGCGTTTGGCGGCGCACAAGAACGCTATGGCGTAACGCCTGACATGACAACGTTGGGAAAGATCGTCGGTGGCGGGATGCCGTTGGGCGCTTATGGCGGCCGCCGCGAGATCATGGATCAAGTTTTGCCCGCAGGAAAAGTGTTCCAGGCCGGCACCCTCAGCGGTAACCCGGTTGCCGTGGCTGCAGGTAACGCCACGCTGAAGCGTTTGAAGGATCAGCCGCCGTATGCCTACTTGGAACAAATCGGGACGCGTTTGGCAAACGGATTCCGCGACGCAGCCACCGTTGTCGGGTTACCGCATCAAGTGCAGCAGGTTGGCAGCATGTTGACGTTGTTCTTCAACGATGCCCCGGTCACCAATTGGGAACAATCCGACCGCAATGACCGGCAGCGCTACGCAGCATTTTTCTGGGGACTGATCACCCGCGGGGTCTATCCGCCGTGCAGTCAATTCGAAGCGATGTTCCTTTCGGAAACGCACACCGAAGCCATGATCGATGAAACGATCGCGGCGGCCAAAGAAGTGTTAGCAGAGATCGCCGCAACCGCTTAGCGATTCGGATCGACGCGATTCGCCTTGGTCCATCGCGTCGCTTCGATTTCTGGTAACGAAGAATCGCTGCGGGCGAAGAACATCAAATGCTGCCATGGCAAGTCGTTGAACTCGCGGACCAACTTGAGGTCGTTGGCGGCATACTCACGCAGGATTTGCGTTTTGGACATTTTGTGCAAGCGTTTGATTGGTACCGTTGGATCTTCCATGCGGTATTCCAGCAATGCGATTAGTCCGGTATCGGTCAATGCATTGCGAATCGAACGTAGCATCGGTTCGGGATGCGAAAACTCGTGATAGACATCGACCAGCAAAACCAGGTCGACCTCACCTTTGGGAAGATTGGGATCGTCGATATCGCCCAGGATCGGGACCACATTGCCGTGCCCCTCTTGTTCAGCTCGAGCCCGAAGGAGTGTTAGCATCTCGGGCTGGATGTCGACCGCAAGCACCTTGCCCGTGGGGCCAATTTGTTGGGCCAATTTGAGCGTGTAGTATCCGTTGCCGCAGCCCAGATCACACGCCGTGATGCCTTCGCGCAACTGCAATTGCTGCATCACCAGATCGGTGTTTTCTTCCTTGTTGCGATCTTGACGGATCAACCACGGCGCCCCGTGATATGACATCGTTTGCGCGATGACGCGACCTAGGTACTGGGTCGCCTGGTCGGACGGTTGCTGCCCGGGTGCCACCGCAGCGGTGAACATCAGCGATGCGAGGAGGAGCCCACGGACGTTGGCCATAACGTTCACCTGCAAGCGTTGCGGTTGATTGGAAATCGATGTCCCGGCGCTCCGAAATGTCGGTTACACGCGCGCTTTAGACAGCGATTCAAATTCGGGTTGAAAAGCCGTCTCAAACGCAAAGACATCGTCGAAATCTTCTCGCCGGTCGGAATCACTTTTCCGCATCTGTTCGATGCGAATCAAGTTGTAAACAATTTCGCCCAGGTCGCTGGTCGTGAAGATGCCCCAATCGTTGAGCACCAACTTGGCCAGGAAGCCGTATTGTTCGAGGGCGTAACGTCGGCAGGCTTCACACAATTGTTGCCCTGTCAGATGCCGGCTCTCTTCATCACTAAAAGCCGGATCGTCGCTGACTCGCAAAACATCGTGGGCGTACGACAGCGACTCGCGAACAAATTGATACGCTTCAAATTTGAAGCGTTGGTCATGTTCCAGTAAATCGGCAAAGGCGCGTATTCCAGTGTTCATAGATTCTCTTCTCCCCCCGCATCGGAAGGCGTATCAAGCTTTTTGGACTTCTGCTTCTTCTTGCTCTTAGACGTCGTTCGATTGTCGTTTGTCGCGTTCTTCTTGACAACCGACAGCACATCGGAAAGGTCGATCAATACTCGGCGATTGTCCTCGGTCTGCACCAACAATTGTTGGGCTAAAATCTCTTGGAAGATCACCGTCGCTTTTCCGTCGCGGGTGAGCACCTGGGCTCCCGGCGGCGGCAACTCACGCTGCAGTTCTTCGTAGGTATCAAATTCGTATCGCAGGCAACACTTCAGTCGCCCGCAGCGTCCCGAAATTTTTGAAGGATCGAGCGTCGCTTTCTGCAACTTGGCCATCCGCATCGAAACCGGAGGCATTGCCGAAAGGTGGGTATTACAGCAAACCGGTTTGCCACAGTCACCGTAATCCGCCAGCAATTTGGCTTCGTCGCGGACTCCGATCTGTCGCATTTCGACGCGCGTCTGAAACTCCGCCGCAAGGTCGCGCACCAGTTGCCGAAAGTCGACTCGTTTGTCGGCCAAATAATAGACAACGACCCGCTCACCGCCAAAAAGATGTTCGATGTCGACAAGTTTCATATCCAGCCGGAGTCGCTGGATATGGCGTTTGCAAGCGTCGAACTCTTGGCGGCTTTGATCGGAAATGTGGCTAAGATCGTTGACATCGTCACCGCTGACCGAACGCAATATCTGACCGCCGGGGGGATCGGCCATATGCGACAGCGTGTGCTCTGTCGCTTCGACCAACACTTCGCCGGTCTCCATGCCGCGGTCGGTCCGCACGATCACTTTTTCGCCGTAATGGAAGCTTGATTTCGAAGTCGCCACGTGCAAGGTGCGCAACGAACCGCATCGCACCACGTATTTCATGGGAGACGACTTGGTTTCGTCGGTAGGGGGCGCAGTGGACATGGAATGTGAACTCAAGCAAGCGTTGTCAGATCATCGATGAACAGCCGGCCAGCAAACGCTGGCTCTACTTTTTAAGCTCCGCGATATCGGGGGCGACATAGCCCGATTTCCAGGAAGGAACGAAGCTAGCGACCATATGCTTGCGCGTCGCAGCCAGCAATTTGCCATCCGCGAAGACGACCGACCAGATCCCGCTGGGGACTTTGCCGATCATGTCGAAGTTGTTTCCATCGCTTGTATACATCGTACCATCCATCGATCCAATCGCTATCTGGGTTGTTCCCGGATTGCGGTCGATCGCTGTGATCCAATCGGAAGCCTGTCCTAATAATGTCGGTTCGCCAGCACCGTCGACATCCAACCGTCGTAACTGTCGGTCGGTGCCGCCAGCGAAGATTTGTTTGTTGTCCGCAGAGAAGCGGACTGCCCAAATCGGAGCTTCACCACACGCTACTTTTTTCACGGATTCCAGTCCTGCAAACTTCAAGACATGGACGGAGCCGGCACCATCACCCGCTGCCAAAAGTTGGCCATCATCCGAAAAGGCGACCGCATAAATCTGCTGGCCATCCAGTTCGACACTTTGGGTGACTTCCCCTTTTGCGATGTCATAAACGAAGACCTTCCCCGCTTCATTGGCCGCTACGAGAACGTTGCCGTCGGGTGCAAACGCCAACGCGCGGGTCCATCGTTCGAAGACCGCTTCTTTCATCGTCCGCTGCTGGCCTTCAAAATGATAAACGGCGAGGTTGCCCTTGTAATCTGTGCTAGCAACCGCTGAACCGTCGGGTGAGACCGCCACCGCCCAGACACTCGTCGGGTGCGAATAGAGCGTTTCACTGGCCGAAGGATTTGCACTGGCGACACTGACAACACTCGACTCACGCAACAACAGTCCATCGGCGACACCGGCACAAACTCGCCCCGAATGCGCCGACAACGAAGTTACCCAGCGATGCGGCCAAGAGGTGACCGCATCGGAATTGTCGTCCGCCGGTTTCGCATCCGCCGGTTTCGCATCAGCCGGTTTCGCATCAGCCGGTTTCGCATCAGCCGGTTTCGCATCAGCCGGTTTCGCATCAGCCGGTTTCGCATCAGCCGGTTTCGCATCAGCCGGTTTCGCATCAGCCGGTTTTGCATCAGCCGGTTTTGCATCAGCCGGTTTCGCATCAGCCGGTTTCGCATCAGCCGGTTTCGCATCCGCTGGTTTCGCGTCAGCCGGTTTTGCGTCAGCTGGTTTTGCGTCAGCTGGTTTTGCGTCAGCTGGTTTTGCGTCAGCTGGTTTCGCGTCAGCTGGTTTCGCATCCGCCGGTTTCGCATCCGCCGGTTTCGCATCAGCCGGTTTCGCATCCGCCGGTTTGGTGTCGGCAACGGGAGTGGCCGGGACGTCGGCGGCTTTTTCGGATACTGCGGGTTTCGGTTCTTCATCCACCGCCATCAGCGGCGTTACAACGACGAACAAAACGAAAAGCGAGAAGCTAGCGCATCGGACGCCACGGACAGATTTCATGGGTGGGGAAAACACAGGCAGGGAACCTCCAAAGTTGTCAATCAAGTTTCGCATCGATCCGACATGAGGGAGCCAGTACAGGACGCGACCAACAAAATATCGCGTCGGCGCACTGGCGGAAGAGGATGGATCAAGGATGGTGGGCGGGATTTCTTAGTTTTTGCATTTCGGGAATAGCAGCTTCAGTGATTCGCAAAACGATCTATTTGCAGTAGCTGAGCGCCATCAAGGCATACGCGGTGACCAGATTACGATCGCCTTCGAGCCAGCGGTTGTTCTCGCGGTTCACCCAGGCACCATCTTCCAGCTGCAACGAGACAAGCGTGGCGGCCAATTCCGAGCGCCAGTCATGTTCCATTCCCGATGCATCGGTGACAGTCTTCAATTCGGTGGCATCGAGCGCTTTGGCAAAGGTGTGGTAATAATAGTAGAGTCCCGCGTCTCCCATGCCTGGATTCTGCTTCAGCGAATAGGTTTTGCTGATAAAGTCCATCGCCGCTTTGACGCGTTGATCGTCTTTTTCGAGACCAGCAAAGATCATGCTTTTCAGCCCCGCGTAGGTCATCGATCCATAGCTGCGAAGGCCACCGTCGGGCGTTTGCCCTGCTTGGCTCTGGCCCCCGGCGGCGGATGTGTAATAGAAGCCGCCATCGCCTACTTTCGCAGCATGCGGCGTATCGTTGTGCTCGGATTCCAGGTTTTGGCAGCGAGAAACGAATTTCAGCGCCTTTTGGATCGCAGGATCCTCTTCGCCAGCTCCCAAGCTACGCAGCGCGTCCATGAAGAACGTGGTGTTCGAGAGATCCGGGCGAGCATGTTTTCCGTACCCCGAACCACCGTAGGCTGGATCGGACGATTCGATCCCTTCCCCTTCATCCCACTGGATTCCGCGCAGGAAGGCCTCAGCCCTCTTCAAGCGTTCGTCGTATCGATGATCGCGATTGGCCAACGTTAGCGCCTGGATGGCGATGCTGGTTTCATAGTTACGATACAGCGAATCGTTGACATAGATTCCGCCGTCCTGTTGGAAGTGCTGTTCCAGATACTTCAGCGACTTTTGGACCGAAGGCGATGACAACGCTGCCGGTTGATTCTGCAAAATCGCTGCGACGCACAAACTCGTCACTCCCGTTCCCGCTTGTGGACTGTAGGCACCATTGTCGGTCGCCGCGCTACGGGTCAGGAATTCGATCCCCCGCGCAACCGCTGCATCCCGATCCTGTTGCCGATCAGCCGCCAGGCTCGGGAGCGTTAAGACGGCAGCAAAACAGCATAACAACGATCGTAGCATGAGTATTTCCTGGCATTCGGGTTTGTCGGGAGCTCGGTTCAATCAACTCTGGCGATTGTCCGATGCTTCATTCTAGCAGCAATTTCTGTGAAAGTTAATCAATCGACCACAGATCGGAGGTTTGCCGGACCTCCCGCGCCCTCCTGGCGGGCAGCCAATCCCTGTGTCAATCCAACGCAAAACGGGGGCCGAGAAGACGATGTGCACTCAACCCGAACCGCAGCCGCTGGGGCAATCCCATCGCATCGACACCGCCCATCCCGAATTCCGCCTATCGCGACGGCCCATTGTGGCGGTGCCCGAAACCGTCGGTGGTGAAGACGACGCGCCGGTGCCTCATCCCTTAGAAGCTTTGCTG
The DNA here is from genome assembly GCF_007753095.1 of Rosistilla carotiformis. NCBI lineage: Bacteria > Pseudomonadati > Planctomycetota > Planctomycetia > Pirellulales > Pirellulaceae > Rosistilla > Rosistilla carotiformis. The sequence continues at coordinate 2,421,360 of NZ_CP036348.1, read as the reverse complement.
CCCAATCACCTGCGAGAATTGATCGACAAGCTGCAGGACTGGGGGACGACGCTCGATCGCCGCGAAGCGGAGCTCAACGCACGGATGGCAATGTTTGAGCACCGCCAAAGGACCAATCGGATGCGTGAACAATCCAAGACGGTTGCGATCAACGAATTGGAGCGGTCGGTGGAACGGCATCATCAGGCAATGCACGATGACCTCAGGCGAATGGCCGTGGGAAACATCCAAGTGCCGCGTTGAAGCGGCGAGCGATCGCGATCGTAATCGGCCGTGAGGTCGCCGAGCGATGGTCCCGATCGGCGGATGGTGAGACAGTCTGAATGCTGCCGTTAGAAAAGGTCGCGCATCTGACGCGTCAGACTCTTCTTTTCCTCATCGACTTCTTTGCCATCCAGATAGGCAACCCAGACTTGCGGATCTTCTCCCAGATTTTTGCCGGTGCATTCTCCCAACGATTCAACCGAAGCAACTCGGACTGCGGGGTTTCGCGATCGCAAGCTTGCCTTCAACGCCTGAGCCGCTTCGGGCGAGCGATGTTTGCCCACCGCCGCAATGGCTGCCATCTGAACGTCTTCGTTCGATTCGCTGCCGATGGTTTCGCCTAACAACTGGGTTGAACGGGCTTCGTCGCGTGTCGCCAAGACATCGCAGACGGCCATCCGAACCTTGATGCTTTCGTCGGACAATTGCTTTTCGCACAGATCGATCACGCGCTGGCTACGGCAGCCTTCCAATGCGCGAATCGCAAGGGTGCGCATCTCTGGATTCTTGTCGTTCTCCAGAAGCGCTTCGACATGCTTCAGCCAATACTCTTGGTCCGCGTCCGACAGGCTCGGCATCGACGTCACCAGACGCTGCAATTCCTCACGGCGCTGCACATCGGTGGGGCCGAGTTTTTGATCTTCGGCCCATTGCGATCGATAAACGGGGTTGATCGTTTTTAAGGCAAACAGCGGCCCATCGTGGCAACCCGCTAGCAAAGCGCAGGTTGTCAGAATTGCCAAAGGGGTCAATCTGTGCATTCATTAGCTCCTGAATTTCACCGCGTGTACCATATCTGCCGGCCGCGTATCCAGGTCAATCGGAATCGGCTTACCACTAGCATTAGAACTTGTACAGCAGAGTTGCGGTGTAATCGATATCTTGTGGTTCAAGGCCCAAAGGAGTGCTGTCATATCGGTTGGTCGCTGCCAATTTCAGACTGAAGTTTTCCGCGTCATCCAAGAGAATTTCCCATCCAGCATCGGTCACGACGCGGTAGTCGGAAAAATCTGCGAAGGCAGGAAAGTAATCGGCTTTGACATAGATCTTATTTCGTTTGTTGACCTGTTGTTTTAGATCCAGGCCAAACAGCATTTCCGGTTTCCAATCGGGATCGACCGATCCGATCTCCTGCGACGCACCAGCACCGACCCGGGTGACAAAAGTGACGTCGTCGGATTTTGCCAGGAAGTACGAGAGACCCGCGTTGACGTTCACCCGCGCATCAAACGCCTTGAACTCGTCGTATTCCAGGCCACTCTTGAGGAACGTCGAAAAGTCGGAACTGGCGATCGCGCGATCCAAGTCGAAATTCGCTCGGGCGTTGTTCTGCGTGTCCACGCCGCCGCTGCTGGTTTTGCGGTAGTTCAAATTCACGCCCAGATTGTAGAGATCGCTTTTGCGGGCCAAATTGGCACCGGCGGCGTAGCTGAGCGAGTTGGTATTTCCCTCGGACCCGTTCAAACCAAATTCAACGCTGCTATCCCAGCCATCGCGAGGAATCCAGACCCACGGATAGTGATACCAGCTGTATTCCTTCTCCATCGCGTCCATCTGGTCGGGTAGCGGTGTCAACATCGACATGTCCGTGGCAGAACTTGTTGTGTCGGGGTCGGGAACCGGCAGCGATTCTTGGCTTGCTCCCGAACCCACCACGCCACCGTCTTGATAGCTTGCCGGATCACTCATCGGTACCGGCGGCACGTAATTCTGAGCTGGTGCGGTCAGGTACTGATTCTGGGCGTACGTCGCGTTTTCGTTGGCCGTTTGGTAATACGACGATTGAACCTGCGGGTCGTACGACGGATTGACGGTCGCTGGCATCGAGTATGAACCGCCCGCAGGAGCGGTTTGCTCGAGCGAAGGATACGAAACACTTTGCCCACCGACGGGGGGAAGATAGGTTGGCGTGCTGCTGCCGTACGCTCCCGGTTGGTAACCGGTTCCCGGCAACGACTGGATCGATGTTTGCGCGAATGAACGGCTGAACCCGGTCGTCAGCAGAATCAGCGCGATGAGAATAATTCGAATTAGCATGGGAGAAGACATCTCTCTGAACTCCGGAAGATTTGTTCACCTGTGATCTATGTTCGGAGGCTATAACAAACCGAGTTAACCGGAACAAAGAGCATTCTCGGAAACAGCCGGAAATTCTTTAAATAACCCCCAATCCGCGTCAGCGCAACGGGCCAAGATTCACCGCCGCAGGGATCCTGCAGGCGGGCGGTGGATACGAACCTGTACACGCTCGTTCGATCTGCGGCGATCCCCGATGGCATGCAAGCAAATGCCTAGCCAGGGCGATTCCAGAAGCACAAGCTATTGATCTTCTGCATCCGCCGTGGCAGCTGCCGGAGCATAGCTCTCCAGCTTTTTGGGGAGATCCGAGAAGGCAGTCTTGCCGGCCATTGCAAGCAATAGCCCCAAGCCGATGAGGCCAAAAACGATCGTAACGGGTCGATTCACGTGGTCGCCCATCACATCGCGCGAACTGGTCAACCACAGCAAAACACCCGCGATCAACGGGGCAGCGACCACGGTCACCGCTTGCGCGGCAATGATCGTCGGGGTGCGATCAAAATCGAAGATTAGCACTGCCACCCCCACCGCCATGCCCAACAGCAACGACGCCGCTGTCAGCAGCCGAGGCACAAGATCGGTAGGCCGGCTGCCGAGGTTCAGTCCGTCGGCCGCCATAAAACCGCCGATCATGGCGTTCACCAAAAACGAGGAATAGGCCGCGGAGAAGAGCCCAAAGCAGAAGATGACTTTGGCGGCCGGCCCAAACGTCGCCTCCAGTGCGACCGCGACATCGACAGGACTGTTCAGGGTGATGTCTTCGCGTCCTGACAACCCTGCCGCAGCGGTCGACATCAACATCACGGTGATCAGAAACATGATGATCGATCCAATTCGGGCGTCGACCATCCCGCTCTTCACTTCATCGATCCCCCAGCCTTTCTGCCTGACGAGATAGGCTTGGTAGAAAGCGGCGGCGCTGATGAAAGTGGTACCGATCAAGCCTAAGACGGGCAACAGATCCCCCGACTTGCCAAGCGAAGGTGTGACCAAGCCCTTGCCCATTGCAACCAGATCGGGCCGCAGACTGATCAGATTGATTGCAAACGAGATCAGCATCAGGCCCACGAACGCCATCATCACGCGTTCCAGCATTTTGTACATGTCTTTGAAGACAAACAGAAACGCGATCGCCAGTAGATTGAAGACGACCACCATCACGGCCACTAGTTCTTTGGAATCGATGAACGCTTCGAACGTCGCCGCAACACCAATGTTGTTTCCCGATTGAAACGCCGTGGCGATGAAGAACACGCTGAGGCCAACCAGAACCGACAACCAGCGTCCCGCTTTGGCGGCGATCAAATCGCACGGTGCAGCCGATCCGACAGCCCCCAATTTTGCCCCAAGCGTCATGTACAGCATCATGAAGGCAACCGATACCACCACGACCCACAACATTCCATATTGCTCGGACGCGCCAACCTTCGAACTGGTCACCAAACTGCCCGGTCCAATGACAACGCAGGCGGTGATCAATCCGGGGCCAATGCGACGGTACCAAGGCAGATTTGAGGGCGGATTGTTCATCGGCAGCTCTTTTCGAATGGAGGTGGGAATAGAAGGGTGGGATTAGGGCGGGGGCTTCAGTGTGAGCGAAACCCGATTCCTCTGCAACGGTCGGATTTATCCGCAGCTAGGTTTCGGGGCAATTCTTCGCGTTCCCCTCCTCTGTTGACGTTGCGAGGCCGGACAGATCGCCGACCGAGAGGGTGGTTGCAATCCCCGTCGATCGCAAGGCAATGGCCGATGATCAGCCGACACGCCTGTTGCGACGGCGCCGACGAACGTTCGCCGGACAAGATTGACGTCACCCACCGGGGCAACGAAAATGCAACCAATCGAATTTGCCAACGTCCCTGGCGACGTAAAGACACGACCAAGGAACCCCCATGCCACATCTCGCTTTTTTCCTTCTTCTCCTGCTCACTTGCACTCCTATCATGGCGGATGAACCCTTCGAAATTCGTAGCATTCCGCGCTCCGCGGGGGATGACAAACAACAACCGCTTGCGTATCGCTTGGTTTCACCGGCAAAGATCGAACCCGGCACGAAGTATCCGCTGGTGCTGTTCTTGCACGGCGCAGGGGAGCGTGGCGAGGACAATGCCCGGCAATTAAAGTACTTCCCCGAACAGATGGCGAAGGACGCCCAACGCGAAAAATATCCCTGCTTTGTGCTTGCCGCCCAGTGTCCAGCCGGAAAGCAATGGGTGAACGTTCCCTGGGGCGACCGCGTTTCGTCGCGGTTGCCGGCTGAGCCGTCGGAGCCGATGCAGGGGGTGATTTCCATGTTGCGGCAGACACTCGACGAACAACCGGTCGACCGATCACGCGTTTATCTGACGGGGCTCTCGATGGGCCGATACGGATCATGGGACCTGGCGTCGCGTTATCCCGAATGGTTCGCCGCGGCGATCATCGTTTGCGGTGGTGGCGACGAACAACAGGCCGCGCGGCTGACAGGGCTTCCGATTCGGGTATTCCACGGGGGCGCCGATACCGTCGTTCCGACCGAGCGTTCGCGTTCGATGGTCCAAGCCATTCAGGACGCGGGGGGCTCCCAGATCGAATATTTCGAATTGCCAGGCGTCGGACACAACAGCTGGACGCACGCCTATTCCGACGCGGCGGGTGCCATCGATTGGATGTTCACTCAAGTTCGCCAACCGATCTCAAATCAGCCTGCAGGAAATTGATCCGCGTGGCAGCCGACCGCGTTGGACAAGCAACCCGCGTCGTGCGAGGCGGAACTCACGAAACGCCAGCACCCGCAACGAGTGCCTCGGAGATGACGGATTCATGGGAATTCGCCATCGCGGAGGTGGGCAGGTCGACAACAAATGTCGTGCCGACACCTTCCTCGACATCAAACGAGAGCTTGCCGGCATGCCGTTGGACGACCACGGTATGCGCGATCGCAAGTCCTTGACCGGTTCCCTTGCCCACTTCCTTGGTGGTGAAAAACGGATCAAACACACGTCCTCGAATACTTTCCGGGATGCCCCCTCCGTTGTCGGAAATCTCGACTTTGACAAATCCTTGATGCTGCGACGATCGGATGTGGATATTGCCAAGTCCGTTGCTGCCCCCTGCGGTGACGTCGGAAATCGCATGGGCCGCGTTGACGATCAAATTAAGGAAGACCTGATTCAATTCGCCAGGATAGCCCAGCACCGGTTCGATACTGGGATCGAGATCCGTCTCGATTTTTGCGACGTATTTCCATTCGTTAGTCGAAACGGCTATCGTGGTTTCCAACGCCCGATTGATATCGACCGCCGAGGCTTCTTCACCTCCGGGATGCGACAATTCCTTCATCGCACGGATGATTCGGGAAACGTGTTCGACACCGTCGATCGAATCGGCAAGGGCTTGAGGGATTTGCGTGTAGAGTTTTTTTAAGCTCAACGTGTTTGCTTGCTCCCGCAACTCGGCGACGAGATTGCAGTCGACACTTGAATGGTCCGCTTGCTCCAACAGATCACACGACGACTGCAAATATCCGATCAATTTGTCGAACTTGCTATTCAGATAGGCCAGGTTGTCTCCCAAATACTGCATCGGCGTGTTGATCTCGTGCGCAACCCCAGCCGCCAACTGGCCCACCGATTCGAGCCGTTGCGCGTTTTGCAACTGCTGTTCCAAGACACGATGTTCGGTCACATCGGTGCCGAGAATCAATGTGCCATATCGAATCCCCGCCTCCACGACCGGATAGCTGGAAAACGAAATCACGCGCAGCACGCCGTGAGGATCGGGAAAGCTGGTTTCAAGCTGCATCGACGTCTCGTGATTTTGATTGTGAAGCAAATGGTCCACCAAACCGGGTGTCTCCCATTGGATCGGTAGCGCTTCGAGCGGTGTTCCCATCGCGTCCTCCGCGCGAATTCCAAAAATCGCGACCGCGTTTTCATTCCAACGCTGAACGATTCCGTGAACGTCGGTCCCCACCATCATCGAATCAATCGCCGCCAACAATTGTTCCGATTCCTTTCGCGCTTCGCGCAGATGGCGTGTCCGTTCGGTTACGGTGCGTTCCAACGATTCGCGTTTCGTCGACGCGGCATCGATCAGTCGCCGTTTTTCGATCAGCGCCACAACGATCTGTAGGACTTCGGCATTGTCGAACGGCTTTTTTAAGATCAGCAAACGATCCGAAAGTCCCAGCCGTTTGGAGATATCCGACCAGGTGTTATCGGAATAGGCACTGCAAATGACAACCTGCAAATTGGGATCGGCCTTCCACAGATTTTCGATCGTCGTCAATCCGTCCCAACCGGGCGGCATCCGCATATCGCAAAACGCCAAGGTGTAGGGACGTCCCGCGGCGTGGGCGTCGCGCACCTTGCGATAGCCTTCTTCGCCTTGATGGGCGGAATCCAGTTGCACGTCGAGCTTGTCGGAGACCTGCGGTGTCGGCTCTTCCTCGCCAAAAAAAGCGGAGGCGGCATCCAACAGGTCGCGTTTGTCACCTGCGGAGATGAGAATTTTGTGAAAGTCGTCGTGGATCGCGGGGTTGTCGTCGATGACAAGGATTCGTGGTTTGGATTGGACGCTGGTGTTCATGGGAATTCCTGGAATGGGATCTGCGGACGAAATGCTACATGGATGCTGTTGGCTGCGGCTTCTCGACCCAATGGGGCTGCGCCGCTTCGCGGTTACGGGATGCCCGGTAGCGGCAAGGCAGTAATTTCGGAGGTTTGCAAAATTGAAACGGGCGTTCGAGCAAACGTCGATTCGAAGTACCCAACGCCGGAAGTCTCCTTCCGATCTTGAAGTGGCAGCTTTAGAGTAAACGTCGCGCCTCGACCTTCACCGTCGCTATGGACCGACATGCAACCTCCCATTTCACGCGCCGAATTGGCGCATGAATGGAGTCCAAATCCGTGTCCGGTCGTCTTGGTTGTGAAACCGTGTTGGAAGATATTTTTTAGATTTTCGGCCGAGATCCCGATGCCGTTGTCCTGCACTTCCAGACGCACATGTTCGCCTTCGGTCCGGGCGGTCAAGCGAATGACCTTCTCGCTGGCATCCGCTTTGTCGACAGCTTGTTTTGCGTTTTTGATCAGGTTGATCAAGATCTGCAGAACTTCGTGTCTACGGACTTGGATATTGGGTACGGCATCGAATTCACGGACCAGGTCGACACCATGGCGGACCAAGCTGGCGTCATTGATTTTGATGGCGTCTTCGAACATTTCGATGGGGTCGACCGATTCGGTCATGCCACTCTTTCGGGCGAACGATTGCTGCATCGACACGATCTCCTTGATGTGTTCCACGCTTTTGGCCAACGCTTGGATCTCTTCGTTTTGGGCGTCGCGTTCGTTCTGAAAGCTCGTCGCCAATTGTTTCAAGAGTGCGGGGAAGTGTTTGCCACGCTTGTCATTGGTCAGAAAGTTTCCGAGGTCCGCTTCATTTTCCGCGATCACATTGGCGGCTTTGGACAGATGCTCCACCGGGCTGGCCTGAATTCGATCGCGGATCAAATTCGTTGAGACGTTAACGCTATTGAGAACGTTTCCGACGTTGTGCAACACGCCGGTTGCAACCTCCGCCATCCCCGCCTGCCGGGCAGCGTTTTGCAGTTCGCCTGCCAATTGGTCGCGTTCCCGTTCGGCCAGTTTGCGTGCGGTGATATCCCGCGCAAAACAGCAAGCGTATTGGATTCCGCCAAAGTCGCTGTAGTTGATCGTGACTTCCACGGGGAAAGTGCTGCCATCGATTTTGCGGTGTTTGCTTTCCAACACCATCGCTTTACGTTGTTTCAGTTGGCTCCAGAAGTCGGGCCATTTTTCCGCTGGAACCCCAGGGTCGATATCGGAGACGACGAGCTTCAACAAATCTTCGCGAGCGTACCCCAGTCGTTTGCAGCTAACTTCATTGGCGTCGATGATCCGTCCGACGCTCTCGCATACAAACATCGCATCCTGCGCAAAATCGAGCCCCTCGCGGAGCATCCGTTGGTTGAGGTCTCGCTTCCATTGTTGGGTGATATCGAGAACGGTAATCACCGCCCCCTGTTGTCCGTCCGACGCCAACGGTATGGCATTGATCGAGACCAGCACATCTTTGTCCTTTCGCCGGACCAACAGTTCTTCATTGCGAACCTGTTCCCCTTGCAATGCTCGTATCATCGGCAATTGAATCAAGGGGATAGGATCGTAGGTGATCGGGTCGACGATCTCGACCGCCTCCAATTGTTCCAACAGTGACTCGGACTTGAGCCAATGTTCTCCAAAGATTTCCTCGGCCGCCGGATTAAAGCTGACGATATCCCCTTGATGATTGACCGACACAATCCCCGCGGCAACGCTCTCGAGAACCGCGTCGAGCGTCTGTTTTTGTGTTTGTAAAGTTTGAGTCACGGCGGTGAGTCGGGCCTCGGACTCCTTGCGGTCGGTGATCTCGCTATCGACGGCGACGTAGCGAACAAGTGCGCCATTCTCGTTGTGAATCGGACGGGCCCCGATCGCCACCCAATAGGGTTCGCCCGATTTACGATAATGAAGGATCTCTGCGTCGAAGCCTTGCTTTTTTAAGATTCGTTCCTGGATCTGCGCGATCGCCGAAGGATCGGTCTTCTCACCGTAAAGGATGTTTCCGGGAACTTTGCCTTTGACGTCCTCAAACGAATACCCGGAGACTCGTCTGAATCCATCGTTGACCCATTCGATACATCCGTGGGCGTCCGTGATCACCACCGAGTTGTCGGTATATTTGGCGACTAATGAAAGGAGTTCCAGATGTTCGGACGTTTCCAAAAGTTTGCGCTGCGCTGCAACACGGTCGGTGATATCCAAATGTGTCACCACTGCGACCCCTGCTTGATGGTCGCGAAGCGGGGTGACGTTCACTTGGTACCAGAATTTGTCGGTTGGGGATTCGCATTCGTATTCCGAGACATGCTGGCCATCGTGTCCTGCGATGACCGCTTCGATCGCGTCGGCAAACTGTTTCGCGCCGTCATCCTGCCCGTCCTGCACTCGACGGCGACACTCCTGCAGATAATTGCTGCCGATCCCCAGTCGATGCGAGTTCTGGTTCTGTGAAAATTCTCCCCAAGAGGCATTGGTCTCGACGATCCGGCCGGTCGAATCCAGGACGCAGATCGGCGCATCGATCGCATCGAGAACTCCTTGGAAGAAATCCTTCGATCGTTGCAAGTCCGCGGTTTGGTCGTCGCCTCGTTGTTCCAATGCCTTATTGATGACATTCAGCTCGTGGGCGTTCTTCCACAGAGCCATCGCTTGGGTAGCGCAGTAGCCCAGCAACACCATGATCGCAACGATCATCCCGGCGTGGTAGCGATTCTGCGTACTCCATTGCCGCTGATAGATCTTGATCGCATCGTCCATCACCGCCAGCGTTGCCGGACGAACCGGAATGGCCACCAGCCGCGAAACGGTCTCGTCCAACGCGTGCCGAAGCTCGATAAGTTTCGTACCATGGCGGATGGTCCAGTCGATCTTCGGATAGGGCGCGTCCCCATTCGTAGCCATCCATTCGCTTTTGAGCTTCGCAAGGGTGTCGCTAAACACTTTGCGATCGGTCGATTTCCCCGACACGCTGAATCGGTATCCCGAAGACTCTAAGTCGGCGAGTACAAGCTTGAGGTTCGCCGGTAGCGTCGGGCTTTGTTTGGCCAATTCGACATTTCGCAGCAACGCGGCAATCGAATTGCGGACAATCGCGTGGGTCGCTTTGAATTCATGTGACAGCACCAACTTGTCTTGAACCAACGACTCCACATTGTCGATCCGTCGGTGCAATTCAGGCGTCAACAACCGCGGGGCTGCGAGCTTGCCGAGCCCATTGGAAACGGTGCTATGGAGCGACTGTTCATAATACGTCAGTTGATCATAGTCTTGACGGATCCCCAACCGCAGCGAGAGCACCGCCGAATCGAGATCGACGTTGTGTTGCATCGTAACCCGCGTCGCGGTTGCCAGCCTCGCATAGTCTCCGCTGACCCGGTCGATCGAACGGAGGTAGAGTCCCATGATCGCAAGAAGCGTCAAGGTGAGGAATAACAAGTGGGAGAGTCGTCGATTCATTCCCATTCCTTCTTGATTTGGCCGGTGAGGCTTATCAGAAACGCTTCGATAAGAGCGATTTCGGTTTCGTCCAAATCGGTTCCCAGTTGATGTTCCGCCATGATGGCGATCGCCTCACGAAGTGTCTTTGTTTTGCCGTGGTGGAAGTACGGTGCGGTCAATGCGATGTTCCGCAGCGTCGGCACTTTGAATCGGTGGAGATCCGATTTCCGCTTGGTAACGTTGAAACGTCCTTTGTTCGTGAGCGCGTTGGCTTCTTCACCACAAAAATAGTCTTCCATCACCCCAAACTTTTGGAACATGTTTCCTCCGACGGCGCTGCCTTGATGGCAGGAGATGCAGCCGAGGTTCTTAAACAACTGATAGCCGTCGGCCGCGTCGTCGCTGATCGCCGAAGGGTCTCCCAGAAGATACCGGTCAAACGGGGAATGCAGCGTGAGCAACGATTTTTCAAAGGTCGCGATCGCATCAACGATCGTCGCTTCCGTAAAACCGCGAGGATATTTTTTCACAAACGCACGTTGAAACGCTTTGTCTCGTTTCAACTTGGTAATCACATCAGGCCAATTCGTCGCCATTTCGATTGGATTGTGGACCGGTCCGGACACCTGTTGTTCCAAACTTGCAACGCGGCCATCCCAAAACTGGGCCAGCGACAAACTGCAATTGAAAACCGTTGGTGTGTTCAAAGGCCCCCGCTGGTTCTTGTAGCCAATCGCAGTCTCTAATCCGTCGCTTCCTCCTTGGGCGAAGTCGTGGCACGACGCGCAGGAAATCGAATTGTCGGCCGACAATCGCTTGTCATGGAACAGACGTCGCCCCAGTTCCACCTTCCCCGCGGGGAGGTTTCGATTTTCAAGCAGTGGCGTTATCGGCTCGGTAGAAATCGACGACATGACCGCGCGAACCGGCAACGGAACCGTGTTCATTAGCCGGGCGGTTTCTTGCGAATTACAGCCGCCCAGCGTACAGAGAACGACAATCCACCGACTGCAATAAGCGATGGGAAGGTCCCCATGCCCCCGAACGCCCGGCGTCGCAAAGTGCGCGCGCACCGACGCGTCCATCGCGACGGGAGTCGGCTGAGATAGACGCCGATTCGCGACTCTCGACGTGGTGTTCGGATTCATTCGGTTGCCCCAGTGGTTAACACTCCCGAGGGCAATCGTGGTGTGGTGAAGTCAACGAAGTGACGTCAATAGCCGCGCGAATCCCAACGCCGGCAGAGATGCGTCTCCGTCGTCAATCAGGTATTCAATATGCCCCATATGAACTGTAGTTAAACTTTAGCACGAATTTTCACACACAGAGCAAAGCTTGGCATTTAATAGAAAGGCGGAGTGCGAGGAACGATCGAAGACGCAGACAGCACCACATGTGGAACGGACAATCGAAGTGTTCAAATGAACAGAGAGCTTCGCCGCTCACCATCGCATTCCACTGGGCAACACGGGTTACCCGCTTTGTGATTTCCAGCGAAGCCCGATCCGGATCTTGCTTCCGATCCGTAGCTTCGCGCGATCGCTATCCCTTACGGGGAGAGCTTTCTGTTGGTTGAGTGTCGTCCACCCTGCTAGGAACATTCGGTCGGATCGATTCTCCCAACCGACGCTTTAAGCGGTGGAAGATCGGGCGGCGTCGGCGCTGCCCCGAAAGTTCGTTGGCGCGAATCACCTGCAATCGACCATCGGGCCACTCGACCATCGCGGTGCAATGTTCGATCCAATCGCCAGTGTTGCAATACAGGATGCCATCGATCGATCGCATCTCCGGGTTGTGTATGTGACCGCAGACAACGCCGTCACACGCGTTTCGCCGCGCGTAATCACGCACTTTGTCATGAAAGCCACTTTTGCGTTGGACGATTTTTTTGACGCCCACTTTCAAACGTCGACTCAAAGGAACGGGACGAGCGCCCAGTAAACGCAAGATCCAATTGAGCCCACGATCGGTCGCCAACAGGATTTCATAGGCGGTTGAGCCCAATTCCGAAAGCCACCGGAACTTCTTTTCGACCACATCAAATTGGTCGCCATGCAATACGGCCAACCGACGCCCATCGGCGCACTGGTGAACAAACGAATCACGGATCTCGAGCAATCGATAATCCTCGGCGAAACCACGTAGAAACGTATCGTGATTTCCCGGAGTGTAGTGGATCGAAGTTCCCGAGACGCCGAAGTCGAACAAACGTGCAAGCAAGCGTGTATAGTCTGCCGTCCAACGAAAACGGCGACTGAGGCGGCGGTCATCGAACAGATCGCCAACGAGATAGATGTGCTGAGGAAGACAGCGATCCAACAGGTCCAACAGCGGGCCGACTTGACTAAATCGACTCCCCAAATGAACGTCGGAGATAAACAGCGTCCGCACATCCGATAGATCCCATGGGCCCGCATCGCTATCGGTAGCGTTCAGTGCGGCATTTTCGTCGATCATCGTCAACTCCTTTTTAGGGACACAGTTCAGCCGAACAATGGTTGGTCTCACAGACCGCCCCCTTGAGGGCGTTTTGCTGCCTTGTCTGTGATGAACCCCCCTCCGTGAACTGAGTTTTCACGGGGAGCGGTTTCTTACCGACAAACCGGTAATACGGAACCGTCAGCAAGGGGACAAAGGGGAGCCCGCCGCGATCCTCGTGCAGTTCGGAGGATTCGCATTTTGATTCCAGGTAGGGCAGATGATCGGGTGACAGAAAGACATTGTCCTTCGCGAACCAAGTCGGCCAAAACGAACGTGTTAGGGGACCGTGGCGTCGGTGGGATTCTGCCGGATATTTCCGAGAGACGTAGAAGTCGACAACGCCTATCGTTCCCCCAGGTTTTAAAATCCGCAGCGCGTTTTCAACGGCAGCAAACCAGTCGGGAATCATCGTCAATGAATAACTGAACGTGACGATGTCGACCGGTGCGTCGGGCGTGAATGTGGTCACGTCACGACAATGGGTGACGACATTCCGCCAACCACGATCGGCGATCCGTCGATCGGCAACCTGCAACAGCGAAGCCGACAGGTCGACGATCTCCAAGCGTTCTAGGCGGTTCAATTTGTCGGCGATGTTTTCGACATTGGCGCCCGTGCCGCCACCAAAATCGACCCATCGCCCTCCCTCAGGAATTTCGATCGATTGCCACAACGGTTCGCGTCCATGCAGCAAACGCCTACGAAATACGTCGTAATTGTCTGCTTGTTTGCCATAGAAGTTCTCAAGCCGTTGCTGATGCGTGTTACCACGAATGGGCAACGCCAATTGCAACAACGTCTTTAGGTCTCTGAAAAATGTCACGCGTGGACTCCGAAATTCGTTGCCGAAACCTTAGCCAGCCAGATGGCCGATAAAAAACGAACCGTAGGTTCCAACCCGATCTTGTTGATGCAGCCGCGCCGCCAAATCGGATTGCATCGACATCAGTTCGGGAACTCGCACCTTCGAGCCGCGATGATTCACTTGGATGTCGTTGAGATAATCGGTTCGCAATCCGCCGCTACGCCAAATCAAACGCGCTTCGGGACAAGCCTTGTCGGCGATATGTTGCCACTCGTCAACCAATGCCGCTTGGCGATGTTCACTCATCCAATCCATATGGTCTAACAAGATGAAGCGACTGGGGCGCACCGAGGTGTTGCTCAAGAAATCGGTCAAGGTTGTCGTATGCACGTTCACACGATCGACCAAACCGCCACGCAAGCGGTCCAGATTTTCTGGCTTCAAATATTCGGGGCAACAGTTGGGACGATATTGCCCCGACAGATAGACGCGCCAGAAATAGTTGTCGGATAAGGGCAACCGAGCAAACACGTGGTTCAGCGAATGTTCGATGAATCCAGCGATCCCACCCCCAAAGTCGCGTTCGACCTGTCGGCGTTGAGCGCGCGGCACGCCCAACATCGAAAGCGTTGAATCCCGTCCCATCGCCATCCGCACCGGCCGCTTCCAAATTTGTGGAAAGACATGAGAATGATATTCTTCGCGCTGTTGCTCCAAAGTCTCCGCGTTTAGCATGCGATCGACACCCGCCCGCGCCTTGGCGACGCGATCGATATACTTATTGATCATCCAAGCAAACGCGCCGGAGGAGCCGCGAAAGTAGAACGAACGATTGGGATTCGCAAAGAAGTTGATGTATCGATCCCAGTAGCCTCTGGCGAAGCCGGAGAGGTCGGCCCGCAGAGCGTCTTGATAGGCATCGACCACCGTTGGCAGGTACCCCCGACCGAACATCGAAAAGACTTCGTCGTTGGGCAACCGGCGAATCGCTGCCAGCTTCAGCTCTAACAAAGCGTTTTGCCGTGGGTTCATATCGACAGCGTGGACCGACCGGACGTCGCACAACGCGTAATCGAGTGCATTACATCCGGCGGACGTGATCATCACGACATCATCGCTTGGGCCAAGATCCAACGCCTCGCGATCCAATCGAGGATCCTCCCAGCAGGTGTTGTAGATAAGCTGGTTTCGATGCACCAAATTGAACATCTGCTCGCTAATCCAGCGTCCGATCATGATCACGTTCCTTAACTCTCAATGTAGGAAATGCTAGTGACGTAGATCGGCATCGTGCGCGATCGATCGACCGCTGCAAACCGTTAAACACCCGCTTCGCGGAAAATTAAACGAACGCTCTCGGCAACTCAATGTTTGCCCCGTCGGACACGCATTGTCATTCATTTTCACAGGTGAAGATTTCGTGAATGCCGATGGACGGTCGCCCGAGACTTGGCACAATCATCGACATGAAAGCAATCACAGAAATTGTCGGCGTCTCTACGATTGGGATCACGTGCCTGCTGGGGTCGATCACCTTGGCGAGTGCGATCTATTTGATCGTGAAAGTTCGTCGCTTGCCCGCGATGGCAGCCTTCGTTCCCGTCGCGGCAGCTCCCGCCGTGCTTGGACTATTTCAAACAGCGGTCAGTTTTGTCCGCGAACTGAGCCTATGCTTGGAGTCAGGTTCCAACGACATGAACCTCGTGCTGCTGTTAGCGCTCTGCTGTGTGCCCACCCTCTTTGGACTGTTAGCCAGCCTTCCGGCTTATCTGGTGATTAGCATCGGGCTGTTTGTACAGACGCTGAAGATTCCACAAGCGACGGCAAGCCCCGCGGTCGGCAGCGGCAAGCCACGTTCGAGTTCCAAGTGGCCGATTTCGGCGCGCAGTGCAGCGAAGAACGATCGTCGCGAAGCGATCGCTGAGAGTGGCTCCTACCTAACGCTCGACCCACCCGAAGACATCGATTACTGATCGAACAAGCCCGCTGCCGACGGAAACGCTCGACACCAAAAATCGATCTTTTCAGGATCGATCGCGGTCCGGCGTCCCGCTTCGCAGACAGCTCCGCGAATACCGAACAGATCGGGTTGCAACGCGCGCAGCGGCGCGACATCCCCCAGCGCTAGCGAACCAGCCAACACCGTGCGGACTCCGTGGACGCGACAGCGCCCGATTAGATCTTTTAAACGCGCGGCCGATATCCAATCCAACAACCGCCGGCCATCCTTGCTTGCCGTGTCGATCAGCAGCCACGGAGTCCGGGATTCGATCGCCAGGTCGGCAATCGTCTCCGCGGGCAAGCACTGCGCTTCGACATGATCGGCGTACGCAACTGCGACACTTGTCACCGCGTCGGGCAACGCTGATCGAAACTGCTGCATAGCGTCCCGCATCGTCGACACACTGGAAATTCCGGCGGGACCTGCTTTAGCAAACTGAAATCCGGCGGGTAATTGAAAATCATCCCACCGCAATTCTTTTAATTCGCCACAAGCGGCACTGAATCCCAGTCCGCGAGTCTTCAGTTGCGAAACCTGTTCGAGCACCCCGTCGTCGCACCGCCCCAATGCTCCCGCGCTGGGGTTCTTGAAATCGATGATCGCCAACGGGAATCGGCACGCCAGCCGCGCTTCGGCGATCGAACGGACACTGATCAGCAGCGGTACCGTGTCGGCATCGTCGGGCGAATCGCTAGCGATCATATCCTGCCCCCCAAGGGGCTCGTTTGTGTCGGCAAACAATCGAAACTCATTTCGTGAATCGAGGTGACTCCAGCCCGACAAGGCCACCCCGGGGTGACAGGCTCAGTTTTCATTGCTACCGATGAGGCGGTCTCCAGCGATCGATTGCCAGAAGCGGTCGGCGATTCCAAACGACATCGTCATGCCGGCTCCGCCAGGAGCAACACAGACATGAACGCGTTCCCTGGCTTCGACTTCGAACATCGCGTGCTGCGGGTGTTTGGCATAAAAGCCATGCCATCGTCGCTCGATCGTCCAGTCAGGCAAGACAAACTGCCGTCGCAGTTCGCGGAGGATCCATTCGTCGATTTCGGCCCGATCAAAGACGCTTATTTCGGTGTCATATTCGTGGGAATCCCCCAGGACCACCTGCCCCAATTCGTTTTGCGATGCCATCACATGGATGCCGAAGCGATCCAGTTCCGGTGTCTCGTCGCGAACGCGCTGCCGCAATGCCGCGAGCGATGGGCAGCCTTCAAAGGAACGGTAGTGACGCAGCGTGAGTCCACTGGCCAGATGCGGTCCGATTCGCCAGCCATTGGCCTGAGGCACCGTTCGCATCATCTGCAACTTGCAAATCTTTAACGGCGTCCCGGCGAAGACCTCGGGCAGCAAGGTTTGGAAATCGACCCCGCTGCAGACCACCACGCGCTCCGATTGCCAATGCCTGCCGTCACTGGCACGTAGCGTTCCATCAGGCAGCTCGCAAATCGTCGTCTCGAATTCACAATCGACGCCGTAACGCTGGTGCAGCCATTGGGGAATCGCGGCAATCGCGGCCGGCGGGTTGACGCACAACTCGGATTCGCTGTGCATCGATCCCAACAAACCATCGGGATTCGCCGCCGGCGTCCGCTGCAAGGTTTCACGTGCGCTCAGCATCCGAACATTGATCTCGCCATCGCGATGCTGTTCGACAAACTCTTCGAGGACCGCCAATTCATCGGCGCGGTGCGCCAAATGGAGCGATCCGCACGTGCTGGCCCAAATCCTCGACTGCTTGGCAAGTTCCAACCAAAGTTCTCGCGAACGCATGGCGACGCGGTGCAATTCCCCCGCTGGCTGCCCAATCGGCCAAACCATTCCGAAGTTGCGGATCGATGCCCCCGTAGCGACTGGAGAGCGTTCGACAAGCAACACTTTCATGCCACGCGAGGCTGCCATCCAGGCGTGCGCAAGCCCCACGATCCCCGCCCCAACGATGGCGACATCATATGTTTTGGCCATCGGCGGTCAACTCATCTGATCGTTGGTTAGGTGCGTGATCGAATTCAGGATATCCAATCGCCATCCAGCTTCGGAAAACGTGAACTTCGTTAAGCCCGTGTTCAACATCGGGCCGATGTGCCGTTGGGTAAACTCCTGCCCCAGAATATGTCGTAGCAAACAAACCTTGAAATCGGCATGGATCACTGCGACGACCACCTTCTGCGTGGCAGCAAACTGTTCAACGATTTGAGCCAACATCTGTTGGCCACGCTGCATCGCTTGGTCGTCGGTTTCATATGGACGGCAGCCCCACCAACCTTCGGCCCCAATGGAATCCTCGATCGTGACTCCAGGGAATTCAGCCAGTATCGCATCCCGATTCATCCCCGGCGCTCCCTGTTCCTGGCCCGGGATGTGGCCACGATAACAGCCTCCGACCTCGTGCAAATCGCGCCACACATTCACCGGCGCCTGCAACGCTTCGGCCAAATAACGCGTTGTCTGAAGTGTCCGCAGGAATCCGCTGGTGACTAAGTAGTCGACCTTCTGAGTGGTCAACGATCGCGCCAGCGCCGCGGCTTGCTGGTGTCCCAGTTCGGTGATTTCGGGATCCTCGACACGCTCCGCTTCGGGTTTGCTGTTATTCGCGCTTTGGGCATGGCGAATCAGATAGAGCTGCATGAATCAGGCTTTCGTCGAATCGACGCGATGCGAATCGATCGGTGTTGGGGAATGGGAAGACTCGCCGCGGCGATCACGGCCAACCAGATCGATCAAAGTCCACTGCAGGATCAACAGCAGCACGGGGCCCACGAACAACGCGAATTGTGACAGGCTGCGGTTACGCATCCATTCAGGACCATCTTCGGCGATCGCGAAATAAACCGCTGCCACAACGCCGCCGTTCAGGATCAGCAACAGGCAACCAAAGACAGCACTGGCAAGAGCGAAACCGCACGTGCCCAGGTTGCCGCGAAGTTTTGCCGATCGTCTCACTGAAGCTCCACTGTGGTTGAATCGTCCGTCGCGTTCATCGGTTGCAACCCAACGGCGTTACAAGCCGTGAGGCACGACCTCCTTTTATGCCGCCGCAGCGGTCTGTGCAAGCCGACCAACCGGCAATGCACAGGTTCTTCATCATTCCGATCCATCCGCCGATTCTCAATCATCAAGGGATGCGACGGGTCTCGAATTGCCGATGATTTCGCTGGCCCTTGATGATCTCAAACCCTTGACTCGCCGCGAATTCGGTGTGGACCTTCTGGGAAGCTTGTTGATCGTAAGGGCCCGAGTGGATAAACAACAGATACCGCAGGCGAAGCGGCTTCGCTGTCGTGATCTCCAACGCTTCGTGCATCCCAAACGAAGCCCCCATCCAACCGTCGGCACGGACATGCCAATGCGTTGGGTAGCGTGGATTATCGGGATGGTCGAAGTAGGTGATCCCTTCGATTTGTGTCGTCCGTTGCGAACCGCTGCCGACGGCCACCGGTCCACTGTAATCGACCCACCGCGCCGGTTTGCCGAAAATCTCGGGCTCCCCCACGCCTCCTTCGCTGCTGGACAATTGTCCGCCGCCGAAATGGGTCGAAAGTGTCTTGGCGACACGGACGGCGAGGAATCCAAAATTGGTCTTCCCCAGTTGGACCGCGTCGCGATCTTCGCCTGGCCGGAATTCCGCTTGCAGTTCCAACGCGTACTGTCCCGCCGTCCCCGGGATCAGCGCAGCGACCAAATCGTGCTGCATTAATTCGTTCCCTTCAGGATCCAACCAACCGCAGGTCGACGACATGATCGCGTGGTCGTCGCCATCTTCGTAAGCGTACCAATCTTTTTGACGGATCGACGTTCCCTTGCCATCGGCCCAGAACGTGAAGCCGTCGACATCGTTGAAGGCAAACCAAACGCTCCGGTGGTGATCGTGGTTCGCGGCTCCCGGATGCCCCATCCGCGTCAACGACGTTCCCGATGGACCCAATAACGGATAGAAGAACGGACGCGGATATTTGGCGTCGTAGTGCCAGCGCGTGCGTTGCACGCCATCGATTTGAAAGTCGACCTGATGATCGGGCAACGGTATCAGCTCGCACCGTTCCAGCTGAAATGGCTTCGACGCCGCCGGTTCATCTGCCGACAACGGCCACGCGGCGACTAACAGCAACAGGAACCAAGGGGCATATCGAACTCGGGTGTCGCGCATGGCAAGCTCTCGGCGGTGGGACGTTACGTGCGGGTTGGCGGCGGTTGCCATCTTCCCACGCCTCTCGCCATGCCGCAACTCGCAGCCTCGCAGTTCACGCGGGGCCGCTCCGATTTTAGCGGATCGGCGATTTTGAAAAACAAATCCTCACGCGCTCGCCGCGTTCAGGCATCGGGATTCGAACGACGATCGGAATCGGCATCCATCGCAGGCTTGGATCGCGTGTCGCGGTCGTCGATCAAGATCCTTACCGCCGGGGTTTCCAAGTCGTCGTATTGTCCGCCGCGGATGCAGTACACGCAGGCGATCATCCCAGCCGCTCCCAGGGCCAGCGCCAGCGGCAAGGCGACAAACAACACGCTCATTTTGTCCTCTCGGGTTCATCTCGTTCGCGGAAACTGCGCGAAGCGAGCGTCAACGACAACACGCTCACACTGCTCAACGGCATCAACACCGCAGCGACCAGCGGGCTGATCCGGCCGGCCATCGCCAGGCCGACAGCGATCACGTTGTATCCTAGCGAAACGGCGAAGGTGATGTGAATCAGCCGAGCGGTTCGGCGGGCGCCGCGGACCAGTTCGACAACGCTTCCCAGTCTACCCGATGCGATGAAAATTGGCGCCGCTTGCAAACTAACTTCCGCTCCGCCGCGGACCGCAATCCCGACATCCGCCGCGGCCAAAGCTGCCGCGTCGTTGGCTCCATCGCCGATCATCACCTGCAATCCCGGGGCTGGTTCGGGGAGATGACGTTCCGCCGAGCCAGGTTCGGCCGGGCTGTGATGCGACACAATGTCCAGTTTGTTTTCGGGAGAAAGCCCGCCGATCGCCAGCGATTGCGGCACGCCCACGCGATCGGCAACGCTGCGGACGACGCCGGGATGGTCTCCCGAAAGGATGCCGACTCGCCATCCGGCCCGCTTCAGTTCCGCAATCGCCACGTCGGCACCAGCTCTCAACGGATCGTCGGTCCCCAGCACGGTGATCGCGATCGCGTCGCGAGCGACCACGATCGCCGTGGTCCCTTGAGCGGTCAACCGCTCGGCTGCCTGCGACAATTTAGCCGGGATTTCGATCCCCTGGGACTGAATGAATTTCAGACTTCCGGCCGCGATCGCGGTACCGCGATGTTCCCCCAAGACGCCGCCGATCGCAATCTGCGTTCGCGCGGTTGCTTCACTTGACGCATCGACTTCGTCGGTCGAGTTGTCTTCGCCAGTTGCCGCCACCCCTTCGAAGTCGTCGGGAAGATCGGCGGCGGCCAGGATCGCATCGGCGATCGGATGGCAGACATCGCGTTCGATCGCCGCGGCGCTCGCCAAGCCGTCGCGATCACCGATGACTTCGACGACGCGCGATCGCCCCTCGGTCAGCGTTCCCGTTTTGTCGAACCAGATCGTCCCGGTTCCGGCCAGCTGTTGCAGCGAGCTGCCGTCGCGGATCAATATCTTCCGGCGAGCGGCTCGGCCCAGCGAGACCGCGATCGCCAGCGGCGTTGCCAGCGCCAAGGCGCAGGGACAGGCGACGATCAACAGCGCCGTGGCATTGGCCGCTCCCTGTTGCCAGTTGTCGCGAGCACTGAGCGCAAACGCGACGAGCGCCAACGTGGTGACGACGATCACAAAGATCCCGCCGATCCGATCGGCCAATTGAACGATCGGCGTCTTGCGGGCTGCGGCGGCTTCGACAGCTTGCATCACCCGCCCGATCCGGCTCGCATCGCCGCTCGCCTCGACGCAGACATCGATCGACCGCGTGACGTTCACCGTGCCGGCAAGGACCGTCTCCCCCACCGCGGCGCGAATCGGCTGGCTCTCCCCCGTCAGCAACGACCTGTCGATCGTCGTCTCTCCGGCGATGATCTCTCCGTCGGCTGGAAAGCTTTCGCCCGCGGCGACGCGAATCCGGTCGCCCGCTTGCAAGTTGTCGGCCAGCACCGCCTGCGTCTGGCCATCGTCCAGGATCCGGCTGGCGTGGCGCGGCGTGATCCGCAGCAGTAGATCGACCGAGCGCGCGGCGCGATGCTGCTGGCGGAACTGAATCCAACGGCCGATCAACAAAAAGAAGACCAGCACGGCCAGCGAGTCGAAGTAGACGTCGCCGCGGCCGGTGATCGCGTTGATCAGCCCGGCGACCGAACCGACCGAGAGGCCTAACGCGACCGGTAGATCCATGTGTGGTGTGCGGGTTCGCAGCGACGCGAGCGCGCCGCGGAAGAAGGTTCGGCCAGGCACCGCGACCGCCAGCAGGCCCAATCCCGTTCCGATCGTTCTCAAAAACATGCGGTGATCGGCGGCGACGCCCGAGGCTTCCCCGGCGTACAGACCGATTGCAATCCACATCGCGTTGGCGGCACAGAAGCCGGCGATCGCGATCTGGATCAGCAGTCGCCGGTTTTCGCGAGCGAAGTGATCGTCGAGCTGTTTGGTGAGCGGAGCGACTTGGTAGCCCAAGCGGTCCATCGTGCGAGCGATCTCACTCAACGGAACCCGCTGCGGATCGAAGACGATGCGGATCGTATGATCGCTCATTTTGACGCGGGCCAATTGCCAGCCGTCGATCCGCGCCGCCGCGTTTTCGATCAACCAAGCACATGCGCCGCAGTGCAGTCCGTGGAGCGCTAGATCGGTCGAAAGCAGACCGCCCGATTGCGACTTCGGTGCCGAATCGCCTAAGAATTCCGGCTGGTCGAAGACGTCGTATCGCGACCGTTGGCCGGGGACGCCTTGAGCCGCGGCGGAGGTCATCTGATCGCGGAGGGCGTAGAAATCGGAGAGGCCCCAACCGTTGATCAGGTCGTACGCGCCGTGGCAACCGTTGCAGCAGAAGATCCGCTGCGGATCGGCATCGGCGCGGACTCGCGTCGGCAGTCCACAATGGACGCAGGGAAGTTCGACGATCGCCGGACACGCGGCTTCGTCGGCGCTGGCGGCCGAATCGGCTGGCGATTCAGCTGCGCTGGAATCAGAGAACGCTTTGGTATTCAACGCCTTTTCCTTATCCTCTTCCCGGTCGCTTCTTATTTCACCGTTCATTAAAGGACCGCTCGCAACATGCCTTCGGCCTTGTCCCACGTCTCCTGTTCCTCTTGCTCCGGTTTGCTGCGCGATGTGATCCCGCCGCCGACGGGCATCTGCAGCCAGCCGTCGCGGCAGGTGACGGTGCGGATCAAGATGTTCAAGTCGCCGCGGCCGCCGGTCGAAAGGTAGCCGAGCGATCCGCAATAGGGACCGCGGGCTGTCGGTTCCAGTTCGGCGATGATCTGCATCGCGCGGACCTTCGGAGCTCCGGTGATCGATCCGCCGGGAAAGCTGGCTCTCAACAGATCGACCACGTCGACATCGTCTCGCAGCCTGCCGTGGACGCGCGAGACCAAGTGCTGGACGCATTCATATTGTTCCAGTTCGCAGAGCCCCGCGACGTCGATCGAATCGTCGTTGCAGACCCGCGACAGATCGTTTCGCATCAGATCGACGATCATCACGTTTTCGGCGCGATCCTTGAGACTGGACAGCAGTTGCGCACCAAGTTGTTGATCGACCGCGGCGTCGCCGGTCCGCGGGCAGGTTCCCTTGATCGGTCGAGTCTCGACGAAGCGGTCGTCGATTTGCAGGAACCGCTCCGGCGAAGCGCTGACAACTTGCCAATCACCGCCGTCAAAATAGCCGGCAAATGGAGCGGCGTTTCGCGATCGCATCCGCAGGTAAGCGGCAACCGCTCCGTGCTGGTCGGGGTACAACAATCGCTGGGCGAGGTTGACTTGAAAGGCATCGCCGCGGCGGATGTAGTCGATCACGTCGCCGACTGCGGTGCGAAATTCACCGGGGGCGAAGTTGCTGGTCAGCGAAGGGTCGATCGGCGTGCGGAACTGCGGCGCGAGCGCGTCGTGCGCCCGCGGAGCGGATCGGGGCGGTCGCGGCATCGCCGTCGGCGTGCATCCCAGCCACCATTGGATCTGTTGCATCCGTCGCGCGGCGGCGATGCGTCGCCGATCGGGATCGGTCTCGGGCCAACCTTGGCTGATGATCCAGCCGCAGTTCTGTTGGTGATCGACCGCGATCGTCCAATCGTAAAGGCCCAGGCAGAGCGGTGGTGTCGGAAGGTCGTTGAACCGCGGTGCGGGGATCGGTTCGAGCAAGCGGCCCAGTTCGTAGCCCAGGACGCCGGCGAGGCCTCCTTGGAAGGGAGGCAGTCCCGGCGCGGCAGATTGGCTGAGCAAGGGGATGAATTTTTGCAGCTTGGCCAGCGGATCGTCGTCGTCGTCGGTGGCCGATACGATTTCGATCGGATCGGCGGTGAGGAACGAATACCGGCCCAGATCGGGCATCGGTTTGGCGCTGTCCAACCAGAGGCAATGGGGCAGATGGCACAGCCGCAGGAAGACCTCGCGGAGATCGGTTTGCGGCGGCAGTGGTGCGATCAACGGGCAATCCCCCGCCGACGTGAAGTCGGGCGTGGCGGGGTGCAGGTCGGCGGGCGTGGGGATCACCATCTACAGCAAGTCGGTAGGGAGAACCAGCGACGCGGGCGTTCGCTGGCGGTGGGAAATCAAGCTTCGACAGCAGTCAACGATTCTTGCCCCATCACGGGTTCAACCGCTGGCAAATTGCCAGCGACCCGCGTCTCCTGCCACTTGCACCCCAGCATCACACAATTGATTCCCGAACCAATGCCGAGCAGCCCGATTCGTTGGTCGGGTTGAACATGTTGGTATTGGCCCGCCGCGGCCAGCGCCAGCGGCAACGCGACCGAACCGGTGTTGCCCAACCATGGGAAGACGGCGGTGTCATTTTCCGGGGGCAGACTCAGCGTTTCCAACATCAGCGCGCGATGGCGTCCGCCCACTTGATGGCAGATCGTACGATCGATGTCGGCGCGATCCCATTTGGCATCGGCAAGCAGTTTCTCGAACCCGGCGGCTCCGGCGGCAACTCCGGCGGCCAAAAGGCGTTCGGAATCGGTATCCATCAACGGCGCCATGTTCGCGCCAGCTGAATCGGTGTCGCTGCGGCAGAGGTTATGTCCGTCGGTGGCGGCGTGCGAAACGGCGTGTTCCAGCCGCGAGCCCCCTTGGCTAATCCGGCGGTGGGTCAGCAGCACGGCACAGCTGCCCGAACCGATCGTCAGCGAAGCGAAAGCCGGTTTGACCGTCTTGCGCGTGATCGATTCATCGGTGTTCAGATTGTTGATCGTCGCTTCCAACAGCGGACGGCTGTTCTCGGTCCCGACGACGATTCCGGCTTCGATCGCTCCCTGTTCGATCAGGGTCGCGATTTGCACGATCCCGTTGAGCAGACCGAGGCAGGCGTTGGAGACGTCATAGACCCAGCAATTTGGCGAAAGGCCAGCGCCGTGATGGACGCGCGACGCCGTGGCGGGTTCTAGAAAGTCGCGGCAGACGCTGGCGTGGATCAGGCATCCGACGCGGGCGGGATCGATTCCGGCGGCGGAGATCGCCGACTTGCAGCTCTCGATACTCGGACCGCTGGGCAACGTGCCGGCGGGCCAAACGCGGCGCTGGGCGATCGAACTCATCAATTCCAGGCGGCCTTCGGGCAGACGCAGCCGGCTGTAGAGCGGTTCCAAGCGGCGTTCGATCTCGTCGCTAGTCCAAACTTCTTCGGGCAAATGGACTCCCAGCGATTCGATGCAGACGTTTTCAAATTGCAATGGAAGCCTCGTCGTGCGGGTGGTTGCGGCGGATTCAGGCCCGGGGCGAACGGAATCGGTCCCGGAAAAAGCTGGTCTCACGCTGAAATGGACGTGTCTTTGGGACGCTCAAACGAAGCGCACGGCGACAGATCCGTCCGTGAAGGAATCTAAGATACCGCATATGGCAGGCGTTGGTAAAGCTGCGAAACGGTCAGGAGCCAGGGGGCGACAAAACGCCCGAACGGCTCTGCGGACCAGGTAAACAATGCTAGCAAGGGTTTGCTAGCACAACGGGTAGTAGCAGCAAATGGGACCGGGCGTCAAATGTAGAAACTGCTTGCCATTGCGAAAATGCCCGATACAGTTCCTCCCGTCAGATGACGTGTCGCCCGTGACACGTCGCAAGACCCTTCGCCCTATCCAGAGATGGAACTTTCGATTCGCGATTGAGACACCGGCCGCAAACGCGGCGACACGGTTGGACCCACAACCGTCGATGTGATGATCAGACGATCGATTGGAAAGAGGGTAGCGAAAATATTCGGATGACGCCGAATGTCGCTGCCCGACGCCGATCGACCGACGCTAGCGGCAAATGCTGCTGAAGACCCAGACTATTTAAATCATCACCGTCGCTGCAAGAGCAAGCTGCAAGCAATTGCGAAAAACGTTTTGGAAGACGCGAAGAAATTCATTAACGTTCACTCTGGAGAGGATTTTCAGATGACGTCTACTCGACCACTTATCGGCATCAACACCGACTTCCGCCCCGCACAACAACGCACTCCAGCCTACATCTACTTGGCTGCTGGTTACTACGAAAACATTCAAGCCGCTGGCGGCATTCCGGTTATCCTGCCACCTAGCGACGACGTCGATGCCATTCATGCTGCGATGGATCGCCTGGATGGATTTGTCTTGATCGGTGGTCAAGATTTGGACCCACGCAACGACGGCTATATGTTGCACCACAGCATGAAACTGATGCATTCGAATCGCGAGACCTTCGATCGGATCGTCGTCAACGAAATCACCGAACGCCGGATGCCTGTGTTGGGAATCGGAGCGGGGATGCAGTTGTTGAACATTGTTCAAGGTGGCAACTTGTTCTACGACATCGCTGAAGACCTACCGAACGCGGTTCCCCACCGCGATCACCAAGACCCACTGCACCGCCACAGCTTGGTCGTCGAATCGGATTCGTTGGTTGGCCGCGTTTATGGCGACGGTGAGATCCGTGTTGCCAGCCGCCATCACATGGCGATCGACGAAGTTGCCCCTGGCTTCCGCGTGACCGCTCGCTGCCCCGATGGCGTGATCGAAGCGATCGAGAGCGAGATGATGGATTGGTTCGCCATCGGCACCCAATTCCATCCCGAATGCGAAGCCGCATCGGCACTGGACATTCGAATTTTTGAAGAGTTTGTCGATGGCGTGAAAGAACGTCAGACGGGCGACCTGCGATTGGTTGCTTAATAAGGTAAGGACGTCGGGAGATTTTTCACCCGATAACAGAATTTGCCCACCGGATAAGGATTATCCGGCTGGTCACCATGGTTGGCGCGCTTGGCGTGCCACGCGGCAAGGATGCTGCGTCATGGTGGACCGGGCGACTGCGAAGAGATTGATTTAGACATCGGCTGACCTCAGGGGCATGGATGCTTTGCTGGGTTGCCGTTTGTCCGATTGACACGCAGCGGATCGAACGCGGTACGATGATGGACTAGACGACCGCTCGATCCTTTTCTGTTGAAGGGCCTCTCCACGTGAAGAACTTCAGTATCGTACCGACCGACGACGAACTCGCTTCGGTACCACGCGACTTGCGTTTCTACCGCGTCAACAACGACGCCCCGACGGTTTTAACCGGCGACCAGATCGACCGCTTTAATCGCGATGGCTACGTCGCGCCGCTGCCGATCTATAGCGATTCGGAGATCTCCGGCATTCGCAGCTACTTCGACGACCTGTTGGCTCGCGTCACCGCGGCGGGGGGCAACAGTTATTCGATCAGTTCGGCCCACCTGAAATACGGTCCGGTCTACGACATCCTGAAGGATCCGCGGATCGTCGATTGTGTCAGCGATCTGTTGGGCGAAAACGTGATCGGTTGGGGATCACACTTCTTCTGCAAGATGCCACACGACGGCAAATCGGTCGCCTGGCATCAAGACGCCAGTTACTGGCCGCTGTCTCCATCGAAAGCGGTCACCGTTTGGTTGGCGATCGACGACGCGGACGAAGAGAATGCCTGCATGCGGTTTATCGCCGGTTCGCACCACGTCGGCCACCTGACTTATCGCCCCAGCGATTCGGCGGAGCACAACGTGCTGAATCAGACGATCGACAACCCGGAGCAATACGGTTCGGTCGTCTACAATCCGCTGCCGGCTGGTAGCGCATCGATCCACAGCGATCTGCTGCTGCACGGTTCCAAGGCGAACGATTCGGATCGCCGCCGCTGCGCCCTGACACTCCGCTACTGCAGCGCCGACGTTCATGCAGCTCTCGACTGGAACCAAAAGGGAGTCCAAGTCCGCGGAACCGATCCGTCGGGCCACTGGTCGAACCTCGCGCGTCCGGCGGAGAGCTGATCGAACTGGTTGCGTTCGCGAATGCGAGAAGCCTGTCCCGATGAAGCGTCTCTCGTGTCGTCGCGTTGCGACTCGCGAGATTGCGGGCGCGAAGATTCCTGGGACTCCCGTCCTGGCAGTTATACGTAAGTCATTGTGAGTTGTCGCGACCGAACGCTTGCCAGGCCAGCGAGAAGTCTTTCGTTCGTCGCAGGCCGTTCCACATCGCATTCATCCGAGTCCGGGCCGCAGGCTCGGCCATTTGCATAGCCCAGGCCATCGGCCTGGGTTCTAGTGGCGATGATTGACATGGTTGGGCTGTAGGCCCCGTCGATTGTCACCACCTACCCCGGGGCGTTGCCCCTTCGCCCGTTGTGAAATGAAACCGGGCGCCGTCGGTTGATACCCAGCCCTGCAGGCTGGGCTATGCAAATTGCTGGACCTTCGGCCCACGCCAGGCCTGTGAGGAATGTTCCTGTCCCTTTCGCCGTTGTCGGCGACTTGCGTATAAGTGACAGGACTCCCGTCCCAGGCTTTTGCATGCCGTCGCTTTGCGACTCGTGCAACTTGGGGCTTCTTCTAAGACTGCCTCGCCTTGTTCCGTGGCGGACTTCGAGGAAAACGCTAAGAGACGCTTTCGTTTTCCTGGTCGACCTCAGGCGGGCCGATTGGGTCGCGTTGTTCGCGTTTTTGCAGGTACATCTTGATTGGGACTTCCGAAAACGGCAGGTTGTCGCGCAAGACGCTCAGCAGGAAACGGCGGTAGTCGGGAGCAAAGCCCTTGGGGTCGTTGCACATCAGCACGATCGTCGGCGGTTCGGTCGAGACCTGGGTCGCGTAATAGATCTTCGGTCGACGGTTTTGGAACATCGGCGGTTCTTGGTGCTCGATCGCCGCTTGCACGATTCGGTTCAGCCTTCCGGTGCTGGTCCGCTCGCGAGCCTGTTTGAATAGCATTTGCGAATGGTTCAGCAGGGCCTTGATGTTTTTGCCGGTCTGCCCGGTGATAAACGCGATCGGTGCGTATTGCATCGTGGGGAATTGCGACCGCAGGTATTTGACCCAGCGTTCGGTTGGCATCTCGTCGTGGTAGAGGTCCCACTTGTTGACGACAAAGACGCACGGTTTGTATTCGTCGGCGATGTAGCCGACCAATTGCTTGTCGACCTTGCTGATCTTTTCGCTGGCGTCGAAGAACATCAACGTCACATCGGCCCGGCGGATGCTGCGTTGAGCCCGGTGCATGCCGTAATAATCGAGGTCGGTCCGGACGCTGCGGCGGCGGCGCAGACCGGGAGTATCGATCGCGGTGAATTGATGGCCATCGAGTTCGAAGTTGACGTCGACGCTGTCGCGGGTCGTGCCGGCAACCTCGCTGACGATCATTCGTTTGGCTTGCGCCAGCGAATTGACGAACGTGCTTTTGCCGACGTTACGGCGGCCGACGATCGCAAATTTCATGTGCGCGTCGACAGCCCGATCGCTGCTTGGCGGCAAGCGATCGACGATCAATTGCATCAGTTCGTCGCGGTGCCGCTTCTGTTCGGCGCTGACACAAATCAAATGCCCTCGCCCCAGCTTGTGGAACTCCTCGGCCGAGATGTCCAAATTGTCGTGGTCAGCTTTGTTGGCCAAC
Source organism: Rosistilla carotiformis (assembly GCF_007753095.1). Taxonomy (NCBI): domain Bacteria; kingdom Pseudomonadati; phylum Planctomycetota; class Planctomycetia; order Pirellulales; family Pirellulaceae; genus Rosistilla; species Rosistilla carotiformis. The sequence goes on along the minus strand of NZ_CP036348.1, from coordinate 2,391,677 downwards.
AGGACGATCGGGCGGTCGACGCTACGGAGCCGTTCGGCGACCAGAGAGTCCAGCGGCATCAGCCCGGTGCGGATATCGACGACAAACAGAATCACGTCGGCCATGGCGATCGCGACTTCGATCTGAGCTTCGACATCGGCCGTCAGGTCGTCCGAATCGACGACTCCCATCCCGCCGGTATCGATCAATTCGAAGAAGTTTCCTTCGTGTTCGATCAGCGTCGTCATGCGATCCCGCGTCACCCCTTCGTAATCGTCGACGATGGCGATACGGCGGCCGGCTAGCCAGTTGAAAATACTGCTCTTGCCGACGTTGGGACGTCCGACAATCGCGACTTTGGGCATCGACATGGGTGATAGCTAACGAGGGGAGACGCAAGAAAAAACGATACAACCTTTTAGAATCCGCTGCCGATGTCGATCAATCAATCCCAAATCGCGTTGGCGGTGGGCGAATGCGTGAAAATTGGCCCCTGGTTCGGCTATATTTGACGTCCTGCCCGTTCTCATCCTCGATCACTCGGTCATCAGCCCCCAAAAGGGAGTTTTTTTTGGCTGCTCCACGCTCCGCACGTTTCTGCTGTTCCCTGGCGTTTGTCGCCGCCATCGCGTTGTTTTCCCCCGGCCATTGGGCGTCCGCGGCCGATGCGATCTGGTACCTTCCGCCGGCGGCCAGTTCGGTCGGCCAGACCGGTTGGTTGCCCCAGCCGCTGCGAAAATTGAGCGGCACGATCGAGTCGTTCCAACAGGGCAAATTGCAGATCGTCGTCGCCGATCGCTCGTCGGCCGAAGGGCTCGCCCGGCGGGAGTTGGACGACGACCGGATCGTTTGGATTCAGGTCGATTGGTCGGGGGAGGGAGCCGAGGTCCAGCAGGCCTTTGAAGACTTCAACAACCGGCAGTTCGCAGCCTGTTTGAAACCGATGGGTGAATATGTCAAACGAGCCAAGCCGCGATGGCGTCAATTGATCGCTTACGGTTACCTGATGCATGCCGCCGCGGCTGTCGATAAGCATTCGGCGGCATTGGCGATCGCCGCAGGATTCCACGCCGCGGCGCCACCATCGTGTTTGTACAGTCTGCTGCCGATCGCGTGGTCTCGTCCGCCGATCAACGCTGCCCGCGACCAAGCGGCGGTGGCGGGGCTTCAGCACGCCGACCCCGCGGTTCGCGTGATCGCGGCCAGTTGGCTGCTGACGGGAACGAATCGGCAGCGAGCCGATGCTGTCTTGGCGCGGGCCAGCAATGATCCCACCGATCCGCTGTTGGCGCGACTGGCCGATGCGATCCGCTGGCGAACCGCCGCCGGGCCGGAGGTCGCTGCGTCGCTTGCGACTTGGGAGCGAAAGGTCGACCAGTTGCCGATCGGGGTGCAAGCGGGACCGATGACCGCGATCGCCGATCGATTGCAAGCGAGCGGTCGCGGAGAGGAAGCACTCGCGTGGTGGCTGAGCGTCGCCGAGCTGGGGAAACAGCCCGGCGATCTTGCCTACGAAGCAGCTGCCAAGGCGCGGCAGCTGATGGAAACGATGGCCGAACAGGCCGCGGCGGATCAGTCCAACAAGTGAACCAACAGTCCGCTGCGAAGCTTCGGTTCGAACCAAGTGCTCTTCGGAGGCATGATCTCATCGGCGTCCGAAACGCCCATCAACTGCTCGATCGACGTCGGGTACATCGAGATCGCACAGGCCCACGCGCCCGAATCGACGCGAGTTTCCAAAGCCTTGGTGCCGCGGATGCCGCCGACAAAATCGATTCGCGGATCGGTGCGGACGTCTTCGATACCGAAGATCGGTTGCAGGACGCGTTGTTCCAGCAGCGCCACGTCGAGCGAATCGATCGGATGGTTGTGATCGATCGAATCGGCGGGCAGTGTCAATCGGTACCACGATCCGCCCAGGTAGAAGCAGAACGAACCGGCGGTAGGCGGCACGGGATCGGTGATCGGTTCAAACGTGCCCAACTGCCCCAGTTTCTCGCGGACCTGTTCGACCGATTGGCCGTTGAGGTCTTTGAGGACGCGGTTGTACGACAAGATGTTCAATTGGCTGGCGGGGAACAGAACCGTCAGGAACCAATTGTATTCTTCGTCGCCGGTGTGGTTGGGGTTGTTGTCGCGGCGTTCGGCTCCGGCTCGCCAAGCACTGGCGGCGCGGTGATGTCCGTCGGCGACATAGAACTTAGGAACGGCGGACAATGCGGAAACGTAATCGGCCGCATTGTCGATCTTCCAGACGGTGTGTTGAACGCCATCGGCCGCGGTGAAGTCATACAGCGGCGCGTCGGTGATCGCGGTTTCGACCATCGCGTTGGTCTTGCTGTCGTCGCGGTAGGTCAAGAAGACCGGACCGGTGTGAGCGCCCAAGGTGAGGACGTGACGCGTGCGGTCGTCCTCTTTTGCTTTGCGTGTTTTTTCGTGCTTTAAGATTAGGTTATTTTCGTAATCTTCGACGTGGCAGCAGCAGACGACGCCGACTTGGCTGTTGCCATTCATGACCTGGCGGTACAGGAAGATCGCGTCCCCTTCGTCCTGTTGCAGGACGTTATCGCGGAGAAAACGCTGCAGGTTGTCGGATGCTTTGGCGTAGATCGCGTCGTCGTAGGGATTCGTATCGGCCGGCAGATCGATGTCGGGACGAACGATGTGCAGGAACGAATCGGGATTTCCAGCGGCCAATTCAACCGCTTCGTCGCGGTCGCACACGTCGTAGGGGACCGAGGCGACTTTAGCTGCGTTGTCGGCTTGGGGACGCAACGCGCGGAAGGCTTTAATTCGTGGCATCGTGTTGGACTTCTTTAAAAGGAAGATTCAGTCGGTGAGGGGCGGATTCCTGGTCCGATGCTGCGGCGGCTGTTGGACACGAGCCGGCCAGGAGGCAATCCGAATGCGCAGAAGGGGGGCATCGCGGAATTGCCCGGCGTTTGTCGGACGCTCGGAAAAGGCGAAGCCTAGCCGACTTTCCGCGGCGAACAAAGCCCCGGCGATAGCAAACCGCTGTGCAGAAAGGATCGGGAAATGGTCAAGTTGTGCGGGTTGTCGGACCGATAACGATTCTAACGCGTAATTTGTGCGAGCCAAGACTTTGGCGGAACCCCGTTGGTGTCTACCGCCGAAACTTCCAAGAGATTCAACGATGCCTCGAAAGAACCCATCCCACTTGCTCGAACTGGTTGGTTGCCTGTCGCTGGCGGCCATGATCTTGGTCGGTTCGACTGGCTGCCAAGTTAGTGTCGCCGGGCAAACCCTGCCAAGTGCCTACTACCTGGACGACGATGTGCAATACTTCCCATCGGGTCCGGAATTTAAGCTACCGCGTGAAGCGGCGGCATTGCGAGCAGCTCGAGCCGAAGAGAAGCTTCGCGGCCAATAGTCCCGGAAGGACGGATCGACAGCGAACGCCAATATCGAAGGCGTTCGTTGACATTCGATACCGTCACGCGGACTTCGACGCATGAGATTGCGTCAGCGGAATAAATTCGCTGCCGCCACTGCCTTGCGCTACGATTAGGTGCCGTCAAAGAAGAAGTCGTAACGTTCGGCTTTGACGTTGGAAGTGGCCACGCATTTGTGGTTGGCAATAAACAGCGGTGCGAAAAACGCATTCTTGTTGTACTGCACCTCGACCTTGACGGCGATCTTCTCGGTCGCCGACGACAGCGCCTGGCCATCGTTCACCGTCACGGTGACTCCCTTGGCACCGATCGCGTCCAACAAGCCCTTGGCCGTGTCGATAGCATCTTGAGCCGTTGCCCCCGAAACCATCGCGGCACGTGCCCCATAGTAGGCACTATTCTGGGCGGTATTGCGAATCAGATTCAGCCGAGAGAATTCGATGCAGGTGAAAAGCACCAAGAACAGCGTGTTCGCGACGACTGCGAATTCGACCATCGCCGCTCCACGACGATCCTGCCAACGACGATTGCCAAAGCGGCGTCTGCGGCGGTCGGTCGGAATGGTTGGATGTGATCGATTCATGAAAGCAAAGCCCGTCTATTTATAAATGGCGAACGAACGACTCGCGCGTCTCCGCGTCAATCGAGGTTGGCGTACTCTTTCCGCATCCAAACAAACGACTCGATATTCCCACTGGTAAACAACTTTGCCGGCGATAGAACGTTCCCGCTGGCCGGGACGCGAACCCGGACCCGGCAATGCTCCAAGGTCTCCGCGGAATTAAATCCACCACTGGTGGGGCTGTTGGTCCTTTGGATCTGCACGACGTCGGAATTGCTGTATTGAATCCCGCGTTCATTCAAAATTTCTTTCACCCGAGCGGTCGCCAACTCATTGGTTCCACCACGGGCGATTCCAACGCGTGCCCCTTCATAAGCCGCGATTGACAGCGATTCTTTTAAGAACATCACCGAGCAAACGTCGATTGTGGCGACGGTCAACGTGATCAGCACGGGAAGGCAGATCGCCATCTCCACGACCGCGGCGCCTTGTCGGTTCGATTTTCTCAGTTTGGTTGTCACGGCTGGAGGTCCAAATAAATCCATCGGGAGCGCTGACGGAAAATACAACTCCCTCATTGCGAACCTTAGTTTTCAATTCGAATCGCGAACGTCGATTTCACTGCAAGATCGGGCCGCCACAACGGAGGTCGGTTCCGATTGAGACGGTTCTTCGAATCAAACGCGAAGAACGCCCTCACAGGCAAAGCAAAGCGAGCCCTCACTACGGGTGGAAAGATCGCCACAATATATTTGGATGTTTTTTCTCGGTTTTACAAACTCACCAATTGCATTGAGGTGCCAGGAGCCCCCATAATCACGCGATAATGGCACCGTACACTTCAAGGGGGGACAGATTATGAGCGTTGAGACATCCAACAGCATGGAACCGAAGAAAGCATCGCGAACTCGCAGCTACATTCTTTACGGTGTATTGGGAGTGCTGATCGTTGCGATTGCTTATGACTACAAAGTGGCACGGGTGGGCGTCGAGAAGGCCTACAACGATTTGGTCGTCCTGAATATTGACGTCAACGCCGACCCTGACAACAAAGTCACCCCCGAATTGGTTGCCCAAACCCTTGGCAAGAATCCGTCAAAAACGTTCGACGACATGAACGACTTGGTGGAGGTTTACAGCTGGCGCGGCGGTCTGTTCTTTAAGACTCACAAGCTCTATGTCGCCTACCGACGCACTCCGTTGGGGACGCTGATGTCGCGAACCTCCAAGTTCAATTACGACGCGCATGCCGAAGTCTATGAAGAGGTGTATGCCCAAGCGGAACGCTATGCCAAAGCGGTTGCCGAACACCGCCGAAGGATCGAATCCGATCCAGACTATGTGTATCCAGAACCGGGCATGGAAGAACCGCGCGAACCAACCCCACCTCAAGAACTTCCAAACGAGCAAGTGTTGGCAACTCCGGTCGCGAGTGCCCAAGTGCTAGCGACGCCCACCAAGCTGGCGTTGAACGAATAGTTGCTGTCGGGCAACGCTCCCCCCTCCACTTTGCCTTAGCGGTTGATTCTTCCGCACTTCTTTCCCGCTGCAATCTTGCAACGTTCGTTCACTGCCACGGCGGCGCAGTGAACGACGCTTCGGCGGAAGCGAAAAAATCTGCTCCTCTGCGCGAACTTCGGGTTTAACTTATTGCCAAAGCGCCCCCCGAGAGGTTGAATGGTGCAAGGGTGCTAGCAACCGATGCCTCGGTATTGTTCTGCACCGCATCCTGCCCCCGATCTGATCGAACGACGCTCGTCGCAACGCACGTGGTTTAACCCAAAGGCTGGCTTTGCCGCCCAAGCTTTTCTGTTAGAGGCCCTGCAGTCGATCGATCGGCTTTGGTCAGCCCACCTTGCGTTGTCGCCTCCGCCCTTCCTTCCCGGCGACACGCTCACCCATCCTTCGACCGCAATTGAGGTGAACGTGAATTCCAGTGAGCGATCTACGGATCTCCAGGACAGTCCGGTTCAATACGACACGTCGTATCTGAACTCGTTGCGAGAATTGAAGTTTGTCGGCTGCATCGGCCTGACCGCTTTGGCTTGGACGCTGATCTACAGCGGATGGAAAGGTTATTCCGGCGACTCCGAGACGGTGGCAGTCACCCTGGGAATGCCCTCTTGGATTTTTTGGGGGATCACGATTCCCTGGTGCGCCACCTCGTTGGCGACGTTGTTCTTCGCGCTGTTCGTCCTGCGTGAAGATGACGACGACTTGCTGGAGCAGGAACCGCAAATGCAAACCAACAGCTCGGAGGATGCGTCGTGAACCTTTCCGCATTGCAAGTCTTCGCGGTCACCGAAACCGGCACACCGATTGCCGCCCTGGTGACATTCATCCTCTATTCGGTAGCGGTCGTTCTGTTGGCCGTTGCCAGCCAGGTCGTTCTGCAGAAACGAGCGTTCTTGCAGGAATATTTCCTGGGCAGCCGCAATCTTGGCTGGATCGCCTTTACGTTGACGTTTGCCGCCACCAGCGCATCGGCCGGTTCGTTTGGTGGCTTCCCAGCGAAAATTTACAACCACGGTTGGGTGTTGGGGTTGTGGATCGCTGGCTACATGGCGGTCCCCTTGGTCTCGCTAGGCCTGTTGGGAAAACGACTGAACCGGATCTCCAAAGAAACGGGATCGATCACGATGCCCGAAATGATTGGGCTCCGTTTTCCCGGTTATGCGGTTCGCGGTCTGGCGACGGCGATGATCGTGGTGTTGATGAGTATCTATCTCGTCCCTCAGTTCAAAATGGCGGGCGTGATCCTGCAGTCGCTGCTGCATGATTTTGTCTTCTGGCAAACCGCCGCCGGATATGTCCAGCAACTCACCAGCGACATCCCAATCCTGCAAGCCGATGACCCGGGTTACCTGTTGGGATTGTTTGTCTTCTCGTCGATGGTAATTGTCTACACGTCGCTCGGTGGATTTCGGGCGGTCGTTTGGACCGATGTGCTGCAAGGCATCGTGATGCTGTTTGGCGTGTTGGGCTTGTTGATTCTGGTCCTCTCACAGGTGGGAGGGCTGACGAAAGCAACCCAAACGTTGTCAAAGATGGAGCCACCGCACCTGGGGATGGTTCAATTTACCGCGTCGTCTGCGAGCGATTCCGCGACGCGGGTGCCGATGGATACCTGGTTCGAAGTCGCACCCGACCGCCTGTTTCGCACCAACGCAGCAGCCTACATCGATTCCGAAACGGGGCGTTCCGCGGCGATCAAGACCGTCGAAATCGTGGGGGTCGACGAAAAACAGCGGATCCGCCAGGACCTGCTGAAGGGATCGGTGCCGCCGCTACCCGCGGGACTAACCGTCGAATTGGACGACTTCCACCCCTATGCGTATGGCGCGGGAAAGCCGGGCGTTTATACCACAGCACCGGGGCCGAGCGCGCGATCGAGCGCGGGTTTCATGCCTCTGTCGCTAGCCTTTTCGTTCTTCCTGTTTTGGTCGATCGGTGGATCAGGACAGCCGAGCAATATGGTTCGACAGATGAGTTTTGATCGCGTGCGGACGTTGAAGCGATCGATGATTTTCTTGACCTTCTACTTCGGCGCGATCTATTTCCCCCTGGTCTTGATCTTTGTCTGTGGCCGCGTCTTGGTACCGGGCTTGGACCAAGATCCCGATCGGATCATGGCCGCGCTCTCGCTGACAGCGGCTTCGGCGGCCGATGTGCCCTGGCTGGCGGGCCTGCTGATCGCCGCTCCGTTTGCTGCCGCGATGTCGACCGTCGATAGCTTCATGCTAATGATCTCGTCATCGTTGGTCCGCGATATTTATCAACCGATGGTCAAGGGGGATGTTTCGGATCGGACCGTCAAGATGCTCAGCTACGGTTGCACCTTTTCGGTCGGCACGATCGTGATGTTGGTTGCGATCAGCCCTCCCAAGTTCCTCCAGGACCTTGTCGTCTTCACCTCCGGTGGACTCTCCTCTTCGTTTTTGATCCCCGTCTTCCTGGGCGTCTATTGGCCACGCTTCAATTCGTTTGGCGCAGTTTGCGGGATGCTGTCCGGCTTCTTCACGTTCATGTCGATGTATGGCATCGGGTACCTGATGTATGGAAGTCTTCGCGCGTTCGAACCACTGTCGTTTGATCCGATGATCGTCGGCGTGTTGGGATCGGTGATCGGCGCCGTCGTCGGGTGCCTGATAACTCCTCCGCCGCCGCGAAGCATCGTTCAGGCTTTCTTTGGTGCCAAGCAGCCGACCGCGATTGCCGCCGATGGAGTCGACGCGGGCTAAGCACCCGCCGTGGAAACGAAAAAAGCCCGGCGCGATTGCGCCGGGCTCCACAGATCCAAGACCTGTGGTCTCCACCCCCATGGAAATTGTGATGTCGCCAGTGGTTTTTGAAGGCCCGCGAGTGAGGATGTTCTCGCGGGCCGGTACCAGCCTGGACGACTCGTTCGATCAAGATCGATAAGGATTCGACGTGGTGCCACCGGTTGTCTGGTAGCTAGCCGGTGCGATTGACGATCGTGGTTTGGAATCCATCGCCGACGTCGTGGGACGTGGGCTCGGTGCCGCGTTGTTACTCAACGGTGGGTTGATGCTGTCGAATTCGGCTTCACCCGGCAGCACTTCCATCGGCATCGATTCCTCGTAATAAATCTCGCCACCTTCGTTCCCCATGACCGTCTCGTGATCCATCATCACGTTGCTGACGTTCTTCTTCACAGGGCCTTGGCGGACAACGCCTGGACGTGTGTAGCCGTAGTTCAGGAAGTAGCTAGCGTCGCGTTCACGAGCACGTTCCAACGCATCCCAATACGCCTTGTCGTTCCATGGCCCTTCGTTGAGGCAGATGTTGTTGTAATCCAGCAGGGTGCCCTTGAGGTAATGGACGTAAGCGATCGATTTGTTGTATTCGCACAGTGAGCGGTAGTATTCGATTTGAGCCAAGGCCCGACGTTGTTGACTTTGCAGGACGACGTTGACCTGCGATTTGCCACCTTCGTATTCCGCCAACCGAGCGCGAACTTCGCGTTCTGCGGCAGCCCAGCGTTGGAAGCTGTTGTGGATCAGGTCGTAGTGAACTCGCAGCTTTCCAACCGCGTCGCTCAATTGATGCACCATCGCCAATTCCTTCTCCTGCAAGAACGCTTCGTCGCGTCGCAGTTGCAGTTGGGCATTGCGGACACGAGCCTTCTCGCGACGCGATCCAATCGCTGGTGGTGTGAACTCCAATCGTGCTCCGATCTCGGTGTGATCGCCTTCGGTAAAATCAGCCAGGGCAGAGTTCGGAAAATCGTTGCCTGGAATGTTTCCACCGTCGCGGCTCGATGGCCCCAGGGTGTCGCCGACGCCGACCCAACGGGCCGAGAACGAAACGTTCAGGTCGGGAAGCATCTGGTTCTTGGCGATCAAGCATTCGAGTTCACGTTGTTTGATGCGGATCTTCTGTGCACGCAATTCAGGACTGCGGTAGAGGGCTTCGGCAGTCAATTCATGCCAGTCGAACTTGACGGCAGCCAGCGACGGTTCGTCGATCGGGCGTGCCAGGCGTCCATCGGTCGAGGCGATCCCCATCAAGTTGCGGAGTTCGCGTTCGCGGCCGTAGACACCAAACGGGTCGTTACCGGGAAGGTTGGTTCCCGCCAAGGCGATCGTCAATTGAGCGCTGAAGGCGAAGAACTGTTCTTCGGCTTGAGCGACGTCTTGAGCCGTTCCCGAACCACTTTCCAAGTTCAATTGTGCGAAGCGAGCGGTCGCTTGAGCACTATCGCGGGCGATCTGTGTTGTTTCGACATTGCGATAGGCACAATAAAGTTCCCAGTAAGCGTTCTCGACGTCAGCAACCAAGTTGCGGACCAGCGATTCAAATTCGGTCAACGAACTGTCTTCATTTAAACTGGCCAGGACCACGGGGATCCGGTTAACCATCGTGCCTCGGTTTCGCATCAAAGGATGTTGGACCTGGGCTTCCAGTACGACGGTGTAGTCGCTGGGAACCAGACGGCCAAGGTTGCCAGTGATTCCGGCTGGAATGTTATTGCGTGAATAGATGATCTGTTCGCGAAGGGTCGCGACGCCACCGGTGGCTGTCCGCTTGGACAATGCCAACTGTTGCGTGCTGTCCCAACCGCGGAACTGCTGAGGATTAAAGACGTTGTTGGCTCCGACGTTTCGAGGCCGATCGGTCGTGTCGTAGCTCAAGAAGCCGCTCATTTGAGCGTCAAATTCAGCCAACGCGTCTTCCACGCCGCCAACCTGTGTCGATCGGATCGCACCACGAGGCAGCGTGCGGTTGCCGTTGCTATCAACGGTCAAAGGCAGCGACTGGGTGGTCGATGATTGAATCGCAGGATCGAAGGACGAGCCCAACCCGTCAGGCGAACCGCTCAGAATCTGAGCCGCCGTGTTCTGACGTTGTTGCGCGGTACCCGATACCGTGCGAAGGATCTTGCTGTTGTTCAGTGCGATCGAAACGCACTCTTCCAACGTCACATCCCAGAACTCGTATTCGTGATTGTCGACCGTCAGCGGGGCCTTGGCTTGCAAGACGTCCTCTAAGCTGGGCAGTTCGACATCCGGATACTCGATCGCGGTGGCGGTGTCCAAGTAGTGCGAAAGATCGCCGTCCTCGTGCAGGTAGAACGGTTGTGTCGGAGTACGACAACCCGTTGCCATGACGATCAGCGCGATCTGCAGATAGACTGCGTATTGATAAAATTTGCGATACATCCGTCTCGGTTTCCTCTGATGGGTCACGCCCCAGCTCCACTAACTGGTTGACGCAACAATCCCTGGAAACCCCCCTCGACACCCCGACCCCAAAGCTGGGCGTACTCGTGTCGCTACAATCCTTATCGTCAGCCCAACCGTTAAACTTTGACACTTCACGCCAGAATCGAAGATTTTCTTTTCAATTCGACTCATGCCAGGCAAAACGCTCGTTTCTTGAATCCAATCGCATCCGCTAGCAATCCCCAGCATCCGTCTCTCCTTGGCAATCCTCCCCCATTCACGGGGGCCACGCGGGGCAATTGGCGCTCGGTCGATCGGTTGTCATGCTGAATGGCGGCGACCGGCGTCCGCACGCCCCTGGTTCGTTCCCTTGTCACAACCGCAGGCAGACTTTATCGATGTCCTCTTCCGATTGGCCGCAGCTCCGCTGGAAACTGACGACGCTGTTGGGAGTCCTATTTTGGATCGGATGCCTGGTGGCGATCGCGATCGCCGCGCGAAGTCGCGCCGCCGAAGCGTCCCGCGTAACCGAAATCGCGACGCACCTCTTTCGTCGCAGTGAATCCTTTCCGATTCAATTGCCCAACGGACCGCTGCGGCATGGCGACGCCGTATTTGCTGTCGACGCGAGTGGCCAGTGGAGTCAGGTCGGCCATGCAACCTCCAGCGCCGAATCAGACCCCCAGCCGACGGCGGTCATCCAGTGGTACGGCCCGCAGCCGGCATCGCATTACGAATTCATCTATTGTCGCAATCGCGGCACCCTAGCCGAAGCGGTGGAGATCTTGCTGCCGTCCGATCGCCGAACGGCCATTTTAAATAGGATCGCCGCAGCGCAACGGCTGCACGGCCCCGAACTGACCGAAGCGTTCAAACCGGTGATCGAACAGACGCTGCGGGAAAGCGTCCCCGTGATCGAACAAGCGCTTGTTCAAGCGGTTCGCGCCCACCAAGCGGAGATCGATGCGATCGGCAAACGTTTCGAAGCGGAATTGATCAACGACCGCGTTGTACCGCTGGTCCGCAGTGAATTGCTACCAATCGTCCGAGCCCATGGCGAACCGGTGGCCACCGAGATCGGCCAAGAGATCTGGGACCGTGCGTCGCTGTTTCGGTTTGGTTGGCGGATCATGTACGACAAATCGCCGCTCCCGCAACGCGACCTCAGCCAACGCGAATGGGAGCGTTTTATGGAACAGGAGGCGATTCCAGTCTTTGAATCGCACGTCGACGCCATTGTCACTGCCGTGAAGGACATTTTGCGAGACGTCGTTAAAAACGAAGCGGTTCGCAAAGAGGTCACCCTGGTTTTGCAAGAGGTCGCCAGCGACGCGCAATTGCAGGCATTGGCCGGTTCGATCGTTCGCGACGCAATCGTGGAGAATCAAGCGTTACGGCAGGTCTGGTCTCGAAACTGGAGCACCGATCGAGCGCAAGCGGCGATGCAATTGGCCAACGAACGGCTGGAACCGTTGGTCCGCGAGATCGGCGACGAGATCTTTGGGACACCAGAGACGGGGATCAGTCCCGAATTTGCCCGAGTCTTGCGGAACCAAATCCTCAACAAAGACCGCCGCTGGATCGAAGCCGCGGTTTTGCCCGCGCCGCGCGATAAAGACCAGCCGGCAGTCGCCAAGACCGACGGTCAATCGCACGTCTATCCACTGCTCTTCTTCGCCCAGGAAACCTGATCTGCCGAACAGCCGGATAAGTGCAAAACAATTCCGTCCGCGAAGCCACGTAACGTGATCTCAACTTGGATGCGGGGTGACCTGAACTCAAAGCCAAGCGAGTCGTAATCGCCGGACACGAGTTCTGGCTAACTTTTTGATGTAATCCTACGTTGCGTTCGACATGCACCAACTTTAGCTCACGCAGGTTTTCGCCAAACGCTAGTGCCCCTGCAGTGAATAGCGAGACGCCGTGTGACGCGAAAACCAGAGATCCCAAGGTGCGTGTAGCGCAGCTCACTACAGCTGGCGCCCCTTAGAGCCGGTCACTTCGTCGACGGCGAGAGAATCTCGAGAAACGCCAAGAATTGACCGCAAACACACCATTTTTCCATGACCCGAGACACGAATCAATTGTCTTCCAGATTTAGCAGTCACCTATGGTTCGCCGCCCACGCTTACGCTAACATGGGATAACACAAATCAACCACAGGAGGGCCAATGTCGGGTAACTCTCCAAGCCAACGTTCTCGTTCCCAAGCAGCAATCGTCAACGAAGCGTTGCTGAACGAGTTCGTCAATGGGCGGCTTGATTCGGCGACGGAGCTGCGCGTTGCTGCGATGATTGAGTGCAATCCAGCACTCCAGGCTCATATTGTAACGATAGCCGGAGCTGGATTTCTAAAGCGTGTAGAAGCCGCCAAGACTGCAGCCCCCTGCGCAACTCAAGGTGATCCCTGCGTTGGCGAAAAACGCGTGTCCAAATCGTATTCAAACGCCCCACCAGCCGGCCTGCCAATCGAACTAGCTCAGTGCACAGACTACCAGATTTTCAAGGAACTTGGTCGTGGCGGTATGGGGGTTGTTTATCTGGCCAAATATGTGCCGATGGATCGGGTTGAAGTATTAAAAGTTCTCAGCGAACAATTGGTCAAGAAGGACGTCGCCAAACAGCGTTTTCGCAACGAAATGCGTGCCATCGGAAAACTGAATCATCCGGCGATTGCAACCGCGTACCAGCAGGTTCCTCTGCCAACGCAGCTCGTCTTTTCGATGGAATATGTTCCGGGCATCGATCTGCATCGGTTCATTCGCAAGTACCATCCCGTCCCGATCCCTGTCGCGTGTGCATTAGCCTTTCAGATCGCTGAAGCATTGCAACATGCGAATTCGAAACAGACAGTTCACCGCGACATCAAGCCTTCGAACGTGATGGTGTTTAAGGAAGACGGAAACCTACGCATCAAGATCCTCGACTTCGGTCTTGCCAAAGCGAGCAGCGAACGCGATTCCGAAGGGTTGACCGTCGATGGCACGATGTTGGGAACGCCCGAATACATGGCCCCCGAGCAAGCGTTGAATGCCGCCGGCGCGGACATCCGCGCGGACATCTACAGTCTTGGCTGCACGCTGTATCACTTGCTGATGGGCAAACCTCCTTTCGTAGGAAACTTCCAGAGCATCCTGATGTCGCACGCCCAGCAGGAGGCTGAGTACATCAGCTTTACTCGACTTGATGTACCTGTAGAGCTCTCCGAAATCATCGCCACGATGATGGCCAAGAATCCGTCGAAACGATACGCAACGCCAAACCAAGTTGCCGAAGCACTGAAGCCGTTCGCTGGCAAAGCCAGCATCAAATCCCAGACGCGGTTAGAGCCCGCGAAGATTGACACCCACTTTGATTTTGCCTCGCCCAGTCGCGATACGTCGACCGAACAACCAGCCTCCACGATAGACCCCGTACTCGCAACGGCGGGAAATTCACAGCGAAGTGTGGCCGCCAGCATTTCCGATCTAAAGGTTGTAGATCGACGCTTCACCAAGTCGATTCCGTCAGCCAAACGCCATCGAAGCGCGGCAGGGAGATTCAAGCCGCCACCCAAATTAGGAATCGCGATCGGTGGAAGCTTTCTAGCGGCATTGCTCGCGACTGTGTTTATGTTTCGAACTGGCGAAGGCACAATCGTAATAGAAAACGCGCCCGAAGATTCAGAGGTATTAGTCGATCAAGAATCGATACGGCTCAGTTGGAACAAAGGCAAAGACGTTGCCACCGTCCGCGTGAAACCAGGCACCCGTCATGTCGAAGTGCGTTCTGGCGGAAACCGTATCGCGGGCGAAACGGTTTCCATTGAGAGTAATGAAAACAAACTAATTGTTGTATCATTGACGAATGACATCGAGCCCGAATCCCACGCCTCCTTGAAAACGACGCCTTCACCAGCTCCGGTCCCCATCGATAGTAGCCCCTCCGTAGAAGGGATCATCAACGGTGACTTTTCCGATGGCTTGAACGGCTGGACCCTTGAAGGGGGCGCGACTGGGTTCCGCAATTTCACTCACGATGGGCAGCCAGGACTAACGACATTTGGAACCCAAAAGGACCACAACAAAGGCCGAATGTTCCAGACCTTCCGTGTTCCGATGTATGCCGAGGCGTTATCATTTAACGTCCATGGCGGAAGAAACCAGGACACCCTTTGGATCGCTCTTTTACACAACCAAGTTTCCGTGAATCGCGTTACCGGAAAAAACTCAACCCAGGGGTTCGATGTTGAGTGGGACCTGTCCTCGCTACGCGGTGAGAACGTGACGCTTGAAATCGTTGACAAAAGCAATGCTATCTATGGTTTCATAGGGATTTGCTGGATCAAGATCATCCCTGACATCCAGTTGAAAGCGGCACGTCAGGATGCCGCTGCTACAGGTTCAGCGTTGTTTAACGGCGTCGATTTAACAGGCTGGAAAGGAGACGAGAGATTCTGGTCGGTGGAATCAGGCTGCATCGTTGGAAGATGCAGTGCTGACACCCTCACACAAAACAGAATCTATTTGTTCTCCGACGTTCAAACTAGTGGAGATTTTGAACTAGCCTTCGACTGCAAGGTTTCAAGCGGCGGGAACTCTGGCGTAATCTACCGAGCAATACAAACGGACCAGAATCCGATAGCGCTCGGTTACCAAATCGATGTCAACCTCCAGCGAAAAGCATCCGGAAGCAACTATGAAGCCGAAGGACGTGGGATCCTTGCCAGCGTTGCAAACAAGGTCGTAATCAATCCTGACGGCAACGCACGGATTGAGAAAACGCGACAGGATGCTGAGGCCCTTTCACAGGTTGTTAAACCGGACGCTTGGAATCACTATCGAGTCGTCGCTAAGGGCCGTACGATGACGCACTGGATTAATGGATGGCTAATGAGTCAAGTGACCGATGAGGACTTGACGAACTTCCGCTCCAAGGGATCGATAGGCCTTCAGTTGCATGGATGGGTACCAATGGAGGTTAGGTTTAAGGACATCATCTTGCAAACCAAACCAGACGGTTTTGTTTCACTGTTTGACGGTTCCGACACCGACGCGTGGCAGGAACTTGGACCGTTCGAATTTAGAGACGGATTGCTTATTGGAAATGGAAAACGCGGAAACGCCATTTCAAGAAAGGAATATGGAGACTTTGAACTAGTCGCGGATTGGAAAATCGGAACTGGAGCGAACAGTGGCATCTATTATCGAGAGCCCGCAACGCGTCTAGTTAAATTTGGAAACGAGTATGCTATTAGTGACGACATCTTCGATGGCATGGAAGTTCCCGAGGACAAGAAAACTGGAAGCCTGTACGGTGTCGTACCAGCATCGACCGACCTTAAAACACGCGTGGGCCAATGGAACACTTCTCGCATCGTTTGCCGACGGTCGGAGGTGCAGCATTGGCTCAACGGCAGGCCAACCGCCTTCTATTCGACGGAAGGCGAACAGTGGTTAAAGCTACTGGAATCCAACAGATTATCCGAAGCGCAGAAGCAACAGATCGGAATCCGCAACCAAGGTCATATTTTGTTGCAATCCAATTCAGGTGAGATTGCATTCCGCGACGTAAGGATCCGGGAATTAAAACATGAGCCCGCTGAACTCATCGACCTGGAGGAAGGCTCCATATTGCACGGAACTAGATCTTATATTGAAGGCTTCTGGGAGGGCAAAACGGTTTCCTATAGCCTTCACATCAACAAACGTTCGGGCAAAACGTTCGAAGGGTACAAATACGATCAGCGTGAAAGAACCAACATGGCAACCGTCGAAGGACTGATTGAAGGGAATACGATTCAATGGACGGAGACGAACGGAACAACCGTATATGAGGCTAGTGGCGTTTTCATCGACGGTGTCATTACGTTTGCTTTTACTGGGAACTTCAGTGGCAGGCCTGGAACACAAGGGGTCGGCAAGATTGCATGGCCTTAGTTGAATGTTTATATCCACACGCATCGCAAGACCGCCGGTCGACGAGATGAAGTTTGATCGCTTTGGAAAAAAATCGACAGGAGCATCGTATTTTGGGTCCCATCAATTCACGAACTGCAGCGAAGTGGCATGCACAACATCTCGCACTATGTTTCATTGTGAGCGTTTGCGTTGGAGAAGGGAAAGCTCAACCTCCCCAACAGTGGGTAAATCTGCTGGAATGGTCCGAGAACGCCGACTGGGCGTCGCGAGGTCGCAATTACAACGAACGACTCGAAAGCCAGCCTTCGCGTAACGGCGTAACGATAAGGCCGGTACAGTGGAATTACTATCCGCTGCCGGCAATTGTCGACGGCGATTATGAGATGGAAGTCGAATGGACGCGCGAAACTGGAACCGAATCAGTCCACATAGGCTTTCCAGTCGGTTCGCACACCATGGATCTGGTTTTCAGTGCTTTCACCGGACGGTATGGAGGAGTGGCAAGCATTGATGGCAAGGGATATACGGAGAACGCAACGAGAAAATCCCCGTCTGCAGTACGCAATGGTTACCGCAATCGCACCACCATCAATGTCGCGACCAAAGCCGATGAGGCGACGTTTCGCATCGACCACAACGGCGAGGAAAATTACATCCAGTGGCGGGGGAAGCTCAATTCACTGGAAGGTCGGTTCGACATGATGCGTCATCCCTGGATTGGAGCTTGGGACAGTCGTACGGTATTTCACAAGGTTCGCATCAAAATGAAGACAGGCATCGTGACACCCGACTTCATCACGGTCGCTGACAAGAACCAAGACCTCCACTCGGGTTTCGTTCGCTTAGTCGGCGAAACCGCCGGACTACCGAAGGTTGGTTGGGGAAATTTTTTTGTCAACCAAGCGTTCAAAGTGGGTGGGCATGTTGCAGAACGTCGTGTGCCTCGTGTCGCAGAAAAGTTTCGCTTTTGCGATGACTACTACACCGTTCATGCTCCCTCGCGAGTGAAGTGTGCAATTCCGAGGTCGATGAAGAGTTTCTCTGTCATTGGGGTGAACCAAGGCTTGCGATCCTCCAAATTTTCCGTCGTTGTTGATGGTGTCGCGCTCTACGATTCCGGCATGACGGGTTTAGACATCATCAAATTGGATCTTCCCGCAAATTCAAAGATTCTTGAACTTGCAGTCGATCCGCTTGGCGATCACATTTACGACCACACCTATTGGTGCTACCCTCGCTTCCATCGTTTCTCAGCGGATCGCATCACGGAGGACAAGCTCGATTCGCCTTCAAGAAAATTGAATATCTTCTCTGCGGAAGTTGGGGCGAACAGGATCACCTACAACAAGTCCATCTGGGCGCCCCCAATTCACTATCGCGACGCGCCAATTTGCGACGAGTATTTGTTTGCTCATGCGCCCTCCACGGTGACCTATGCGGTCCCCGACGGCATGACGCGGTTCACGGCTGTCGGATACAACGTCGTCAGTTGTTCCGTGCGTTATGAAGTGTGGGCCGATGGAAAACCACTGCTCCAGACTCCGCAAGCGGGCGTTGTTCCAATCGACGTGCAACTGCCATCTGGCACAAAATCCATCGAATTAAAGGTTAACGACATGGGTAACTCCAAAGACGACCAAAGTTTCTGGTGCTACCCGCGATTGTATGCGAAATAGCTGCAACCGGCCGTTCAAAGACGGAAGTTTGCGGATTTCGCAACAGCGTTGTCATGCACGCCACCTTTCCATCGGATCGGAATTTTATATTACTCTGGAACGAACTGATGGTCTCTCCGAAGCTACCGCGAATCGACGACGCACTGCTGAAACAGTTTGCCGAAGGGCGGCTTGATTCGGAAATAGAAAGCTGGCTGGCGCTGGCGATTGAAAAGTCGCTAGAACTTCAAGCTCGCGTTGCGGCGATTTCGAGTAACCGATTTCTAGAAAAGGTAAAGCAGGCAGCGGTTGCCAGCCGCGCAGCAGGCTCGGATGCAAGTTTCGATCAGAAGACCGCGGAGTCGATCGAGGCGGTGCAGCCTGATGGGATTCCTCAAGAACTGCTTGATTCGCGGGATTACCAGGTGCTAAAGGAACTTGGTCGCGGCGGGATGGGGGTTGTTTACCTTGCCAAGTATGTGCCGATGGATCGGGTTGAAGTACTGAAGGTTCTCAGCGAGCAATTGGTCAAGAAGGGTTCCGCTAAACAACGCTTTCGTAACGAAATGCGTGCCATCGGAAAACTGAATCATCCGGCGATTGCAACCGCGTACCAGCAGGTTCCTCTGCCAACGCAGCTCGTCTTTTCGATGGAGTATGTTCCAGGAATCGATCTGCATCGGTTCATTCGCAAGTACCATCCCGTTCCGATTCCTGTCGCCTGTGCGCTAGCCTTTCAGATTGCTGGAGCTTTGCAACATGCGAATTCGAAACAGACAGTTCACCGCGACATCAAGCCTTCGAACGTGATGGTGTTTAAGGAAGACGGAAACCTACGCATCAAGATCCTCGACTTCGGTCTTGCCAAAGCGAGCAGCGAACGCGATTCCGAAGGGTTGACCGTCGACGGCACGATGTTAGGAACGCCCGAATACATGGCCCCCGAGCAAGCGTTGAATGCGGCCAAGGCGGACATCCGCGCGGACATCTACAGTCTTGGATGCACGCTGTATCACTTGCTGATGGGCAAGCCTCCTTTCGCCGGGACGTTTCAGAGCATTCTGATGGCGCATGCCCAGCAGGAAGCCGACTACATCAGCTTCTCAAGGCTTGACGTTCCTGTCGAGCTCTCCGAGATCATCGCCAAGATGATGGCCAAGAATCCGTCGGAACGCTATGCGACGCCAAAGCAAGTTGCCGAAGCACTGAAGCCGTTCGCCGGCAAAGCCAGCGTCAAATCCCATATTCAATTGGATCCCGCCAAGATCGACACCCACTTTGATCTTGCCTTGCCCAGTCGCGAAACGTCGATCGAACAACCATCACCTACTATAGCACCAGTGCTCGCTCCGGCGGGAACTCCACAGCGAAGTGTGGCCGCCAGTATCGCAGACCTAAAAGTTGAAGATCGCCGCTTCACCAAGTCGATTCTGGCAGCCAACCGACCTCGAAACGCTGCAGGGCGTTTCAAGCTGCCGCCCAGATTAGCAATCGCGATCGGAGGCAGCTTTCTAGCGATCTTGCTCGCCGGAGTACTCATGCTTCGGACTGGCGAAGGCACGCTTGTGATCGAAAACCTGCCCGCAGATGCAGAAGTCTTCGTCGATCAAGAATCGATTCGGCTCCGCTGGAACGAAGGCAAAGAAACCGCCACAGTCCGCGTGAAACCGGGCACCCGCCATGTCGAAGTGCGTTCCGGAGGAGCACGCATTGCTGGTGAAACCGTTACGATCGACCGAGGCGACAAGATAATGATCTCTGTTTCGGTTGCACCCGCAGTACACATAGCGGCCAAGGAAGCTCCGGCGACGAAATCGAATGCTGACTCTCAAGTCCCAGGCACATCCTCAGGGACGGTATTAGCCAAGTTCGATGATCTTTTTAGTCCAGGGGGCTCTTGGATAAATGTCGATGAGTCGTTGACCACATCGTTGACGATCCTGTCTCGGAATGGCGAATCGTTCCGAGCTTTGGTTTCGGCTGGCCAGGGTTTGCGGCGTGAAGTCCATGGAAAGATTGCAGGCAACGAAATTAGTTGGCTTGCAAAAGACGTTCACGTGATCGTTGGTAAGGCGGGCGGAGATAATACGGGGACAATATCACAGGATGGTGCTGGTCCAAGAATTGATTTTCGTTGGTCCGGACCCGGTGCTGCGTCAGGAACCTTCACCCTTAGGCCAGACACTCAGTTAGTGCCACCAAGTGATGCAATTTTGTTTCACGGCTCTCGATACAAGCTATTCCCGGAAAAGTTGAGTTGGCATGACGCAAGAAACCGTTGTTCGCTGATGGGAGGCAACCTTGCCGTTATAAGTTCACGGGCAGAAAATGACTTCATCTTCGGTATGGCGAGAACGGCAGGACTAGACTCTGTTTGGCTAGGCGCAAGCGATGAGCACAAAGAAGGCGACTGGAATTGGATCACCGGCGATTCGTTGCGTTATCGAAATTGGGGAACCCACCAGCCCAACAACTTAGGATCAGGTGAAGACTTCATGCTCCTAATTGTTAACTACCCGTCGGGGCCAAGTTTGGAAAGTCGTTGGGTCGATCAGCCAAATGAGTCTTTGCAAAAACAAAATCCGGGCTACATATGCCAATGGTTTGGCAGCCAACCTCAAGAGGTGAACGCTGCCGGATTCAAGACGGATGCAGTAACAAAACATGCCGACGTTGCCCCGATTCAGCCCAAGCCAGACGGATTTGTATCGCTGTTTGATGGTACCGATACGAGTGCTTGGCAATCGCTCGGCCCCTTCAAAGTTCGCGAGGGAACTTTGGTGGCAAATGATGAAAAGGGATTTGCGATTTCGAAGGATGAATATGAAAACTTTGAACTGATTGCCGAATGGAAAATTGGCCCGGGCGCAAACAGCGGAATCTACTATCGGGAAATAAGCACGCGGACGTCTGCGGGGACTGAATATCAAATTATTGATGAGTCGGGATTCGCAGATGCCATGAAGCCCGAATTAACGACAGGGGCAATTCGGCGTGTGGCGGCGCCGGAGTCGCCCCATAACACCTCACTCGGGGTGTGGCATAGCACTCGGATAGTTTGTAGCGGGCCGAAGGCGGAGCATTGGCTCGACGGAAAAAAATTGCTCGAGTACGATACCTCGACTTCAGAGTGGCAGAGATTGCTTTCGGATTCCAACGTCCAAGGGCAGATGGAGATCAAATTCCTAAAGCGCGGACACATTCTACTGCAAGCACGCGGTGGCGAAATCGCTTTCCGGGCGATCCGTATCAAACAGCTCCCGCTTTTGAATTAGTCAAGATCCAACAGTCGATAGGCAGCATGAACGACGACGTCCCACCCCCAACGCAACTTGAGTCTGACGAAGAAGTGCAGCGTGTGCAGGCCGAACTTCGTCACCAGGCTCAAGGATCTGGCAAGAAACGCAGTTCCGACGACGAAAAATTGTTCCGTCCCACGGCGCGTCCGCCTGTTGTGATGTTGGTCGTTTGTGATGATGGCAAGGATTCGGGCGAATTGATTCGGATTCGCAGCGACCGATTCACGATCGGTCGCACCGAAGGGGATTTGCAGATATCGCATGACGAAATGATTTCGTCGCGGCACGTGGCGCTGCACCGTCAATCGGTCGCAGGCCAGGTTCGCTTGTGCGCGACCGATCTACAAAGTCGCAATGGATTGTTTGTTCGCGTCACCAAAGCACCATTGATGCACCAAGCGGAAGTGCTGATTGGCGGTGGCCACTATAAAATGGACATCGTGCGGGACGATGTGCCGGAAACGGTGGCCTTGGCGGGGCCCGAGGAATTATTGCCGGCATCGACCAAGGCGTTGGAGGGGCAACATGTACCGGGAGCCGTGATCCTTTCGGAGATCATTGCCGGCCGTGCCGAGACGCGGACGATGCTTGATCGGTCGCGGTATGTGATCGGTCGCGGCGAACATTGTGAAATCCAGCGTCCCCGCGATCCCTACACCCGCACCGTGCATGCCGTGTTGTCGCGCAGCGAGCGTGGCACCTGGGTGATCGAAGGCGCAAACACGATTAACGGAATTTGGCTTCGCGTGCCTCAAATCGTCGTGAACGTCGGCAAGTCTTGCGAGTTTCGTATCGGCGAGCAACGCTTCCGCTTGAAATTCGGAAGTCGATCATGAGGTTGCATATCCAACACGAAGATGGATCGGTGCAAGTCTTCGATTTTCGAGAGCAGAACGTTTGTTTAGGGAGAGCTAAAGAGTGCGAAGTGCAGTTCGACAGCGCACGTTACCCCAAGGTCTCGTCGATCCACGCAGAACTGAAGTTCGATGACGATGGCTGGCGATTGATTCATCACAGTCGATCGAACCAGACACTGATCAACGGAGCGCCGGTCGAATCGATGCAGCGGGTAAAGAGTGGCGATACGATTCGATTGGGCTACACCGGACCGATGATTCAAGTCGTCAGCTTTTCGGAATCCGACTCGACGCCAGCCGGAACGCTTTTAGCTGCACAAGTCCCCAAAATTCTTCAACAGCTTCACCCGTTGGAGACCTTCGACGCTGCTGAGGGAGGGCTAATCGGGCGCAATCCCGAAGTGGCAGTTTTCTGCCTCGACCACCCTCACGTGTCGCGGGCTCATGCGCAATTGGCTCGTTCAGGGCAACAGATTTGGATCGAAGATGTTGGAAGTGCCAACGGGACCTTCGTGAATGGGAAACAGATCGCGTCGAGATGCCTGTTGAACGATGGCGACGTGATCGACATTGGCCCGTTTTCGCTGGAACTACGTGCCCAGCGGTTCGTCAGTCGCTCTCGTAAAAACAATGTTCAATTGGTGGCCGAGCGAGTGGGGCTTGAGATTCGTGGAGGCGGTCGCAGCGAACCCTTACGCTTACTGAACAACATCGACTTGGTACTCAATCCAGGCGAATTCGCATGTATCGTGGGCCCCAGCGGGTCGGGAAAATCGACGCTATTGCGTCTGTTGAGCGGTCGTGGCGAACCGACCGCAGGCCGTACGTATGTAAACGGACGCGATCTGCACCAAAATTTTGGAGCGATCAAAACGGATCTCTGTGTGATCCCCCAGGCGTTAACACTGCATGAAACACTGACCGTCGAACAGACACTACTATTTACAGCAGCGTTGCGGTTGCCACCGGACCTGCAGCAGAGCGAGCTAAAACAAGCGGTCAATGCAATCCTGCAAACCGTAGGCTTAGAGACACGTCGCGATGTTCGGATATCGCAACTCAGCGGCGGGCAACTCAAACGCGTCGGACTCGGCACCGAACTCATTTCTGACCCCAGCTTGCTGTTTCTCGATGAAGTGACATCGGGATTGGACGAACAGGCCGACCAGGAGATGATGCAGTTGTTCGAGCGCCTCGCGGCCAGCGGGAAGACGCTGGTCTGTGTCACACACAACCTGGCGCATGTCAGCGATCACTGCGATTTGATTCTTGTTCTGACAGTAGGTGGGCACTTGGCGTTTTTTGGTTCTCCGGCCGAAGCGATCGAGTATTTCAAGGTGAGCCGGTTGGCGGACATCTATCCGGCGCTCGGGAAACGAAAAGCCGAAGCGTGGGAATCGCGGTTCTTGACCAGCCAATATTTTCGTCGCTATGTCGTTGACCGCAAACCGGCATTACAAAAACGAGACTCCGAATTACGCACCGGACAATATACCTACCGCGCATCGGTATCGATTGGGTTGCGTCAGTTTGCGACCATCTTTCGACGCACCGCTGCAATTTGGCGCGCGGACCTTCCCGCGGTTGCGACGTTGATCGGACAGCCGTTATTGGTCGGCCTGCTGCTGTGTTTAGTCTTTGGTCAGTTTGCGGATCTAAGCGAAAAACTGGTCCCCGAGCGGTTGGCAACTACGCGCAACCTGCTGTTTCTGCTTAGCGTGAGTTGCTTTTGGCTAGGATGTAATTCGAGTGTCAAGGAATTAGTCCAGGAGCGGATGATCTATCATCGCGAACGCAATTTCAATCTGAATCTCGAAGCGTACCTGGGGGCGAAGGTCTTGTTCTTTGCGGGGCTGTCATTTGCCCAATCTGTTTTACTGGGCGCAATCACACTCGCTTGGTTTGATCCCCCCGGCGACAATCTCGCGATGCTCGGCACCCTTTGCTTGCTATCGGTTACCGGATCCTTATTGGGGCAGGCGATCTCGGCATCCGCTAAATCCGAAGAGACCGCAATTGCGATCGTGCCCGTCGTTGTGATTCCACAAATTATCTTGGGTGGCGTTGTGGCCTCACTTTCCGTGTTGCCACTCTGGATCGCCAAGGCGACGACAACGGTGTTCTGGGGACAGAAGGCTGTCGAGGGCTGTCTTCAAACGTCGGAAAGGATTGCTTCGGATTTCGAACCCGCTCAATTCACGACGTATGTCGTAATTTTTGTGCATGCGATGGTCTTTCTGACCATCGCATGGATCGGAACGCGTCGCGCAACAACCGGCTGATTCCGTAGCGTTGGTCGACCGTCCGTCGCCAAGTGAAGACGGGACGGAGCATACCTGTGGGTGCTTAGGCTTTGCCCGATAGCGGGAACTGAGCAATCCCATCTCCACGACCTTCAATGGACGTCGTCTGATCTACCCCGCCCCTTCAGGGTAGCGGCCTGGATTCGGCGTATTGGTATTGTGGATCCGCAAGCGAAATCACGAGTGCATGTATGCATGCATAGAAAACTGAAAGCGCTGAGCCTCCGGCAACCGTGGACGAAGACGATTTTCCGAGACGATAAGCCAGAGGGGTATCGGTCCAATCCAACCAAGATACGCGGGAGCATCTATACCTACGCCGCCAAAGGGAGACTGGATGCAACCGACGCGGAAATTGAGAAACTGATCGGTAAGCCGTGGAGCGAACTCGATAAAGGACTTGCCATCGGCACCGTCGAGATCGTCGATTGCACGGCATCGGACGATCTGTTCAAGTGGCACCTATCGAAAGCCATCTGTCGAAGAATCACGGAAGCCGTTCAACCATTCGTAGCCCGCTTGGTTTCACTCATCTTGCAACCCTTCATCTTGCAACCCTTGACGCTGAAGAGTTTCGCGTAAAAGCCGTGGTGCGCGGTATTCCATACAGAAGGCGGTAAGATTGAACTATCCTGCGATCGAAGCGATTTCGGATTGTGATTTCGATCCTGCGAGCATTTCACGTTGGCGCCATCAGCAATTGCGCGAAGGATAGAGTTCCCCTAATGGCAACTAGAACCGGAAGTCGGCACCAAAATTGGCACCGTGGGCCCAGAAATCGGTCTCGCGGAATTCAAATTCCGGACGCAGGACCGATGTGACCAGCGGCATTTGTTCTGGCGGGAACAGGTTCGGGTTCAGATCGGTATCGATCTGGTCTCCGGCCCGCACAACGTTGCTCAGATAGAACAACGAATATCCGACGCGAAGGGTGACGTAGGGAGTCACGCGAGCGCCGAGATTGAAGGTCAGCTGAGGCAGGACGGCCAATTCGTTCCGTTTATGTTCGCCGATGTTCGTCCGCTGGGCCAACACGCCGCCGGGGAAGCGTTCCAGAAAACCGGCCTCGACGATGTCGCTGTAGCCATCGATCTGGACGGTTTGTTTGTTGTTACCCGCGGCGACTTTGGCGACCAGTTCGGTCGTAAATCGATTCCAGCGGCCGTGATAAGCCATGCCCAGCTCGATGCCGTTGAATTCGTTTTTCGTTTGGAAGCTCTCCCGAATCTGGAACGATCCCGGATTGGCAACGTCCAGACTGCGCAGGTCTTCAGAAAACGAGAGGCTGTCTCGCAGGTTGGCATATCGATATCCAAACAAGACGTCGAACCGACCGATCTGCATGCTCAGCGGACTGTTGATCGCGATCACGTCGCAGGGCCCCGGCGTTGGGCAAGTCGCCCCGCGACCGTAGAGTCCAAACGAGCTCAGCTTCGATTCCGCATCGACGCTGATCCGGCCGGAGACGAGGTTTTCGTAGGAGATCAATTGAGCGGTTTCGCGACCGTTGATTAGATCGAAGAACGGCCGGCCGATGATGTTGGTCGGCGCGACTTGATCGTCCGATGCGGCCGAAAAGGATTCGTTGCGGTCGAAGATCTTTAAGTAATCCCCTTCCAGTTGCCATCGCAAGTTGGGATCCAAGGCAAAGCCGGCGGTGATTCGATAACCACTCTGCCAACCGTCGTTGAGTTCTTGCTGGCCAAACAGCACCGTCGTTCCGGTGCCGCCCAAAAAGGCGGCTTCGTTTTGCGGCGTCCCCGAAGGGCTGGAGGTGACCAGGGCGGGAGTGCGCATCCCTTCGGCGGACCAATATAAATAGTCGGGGTTGACCCAAAAGCGGCCGGTGCGGCGGAAGGGTAACCAGGTGCTAAACGTTCCGCCAAAGTTGGTGATCTGATTTCGAAACGCCGTCGGCAGGATGGCATACGGATCCTGGTCGCCATTGGCCGCCAATCGCGCATCGGCAATCCGCTCCGCCGCTTCGTTCTCTTGCAGTTCGTCTTCGAAATTTCGGTCCGCCAAATCTCGATTGTCCGATGGACTCGACGCTTCACTGGGGATCACGATCTGAGAATCGGCCAGCGAGGGGACTTGGATCCGCGACGGCTTTTTGTACGCGGGCTTCGGTGGGAGCGAAGCGACATCGACGCGATCGGTTTGCGATTGGCTCGACGTCTCGGCACCGTTGGATTCGGGAAAGCGAAAACGCCACGACGGACCGGCTGTCTCTTGTCCAACGACAAGCGACGCAGCGGGGACGCAGCATAAAGCGATCAGAATAACAACGCGAGCGAACAACGGATGACTCCCAACGATTCCGAAGAAAATCGAGCGAATTGCTCAAGTTTCCTGGAAGCGACGGGATCATCCGATATTTCGAACCCAGGGGTCAATACACATCCAGCCTGCTAGCGGCCTGTTTATGTAGGACTTTTCGGGAATTTTGGCTCGTATACTGCGCGGCCGATCGATCGGCCGCGGATTCAACCATCGCGTGGCAGCAGATGCCAGCATTTGAAGAGAGGCTGAAATTGTAACAGCCAGCCCCGAGGGCCTCGATGATCGAGGCCTTTGCATCAGATGTTCGGATACCGCAGGAGTGTTAGCGGATGAAGCCGCGTTGCTTCAGCAGATCGATCACCGCGTCGACGCAGGCATCGATACTTTGCGTATCGGTGTTCAGCGTCAGGTCGGCAGCTTCGGGAGCTTCATAAGGAGCGCTGACGCCTGGGAAATCCTGCAGCTTGCCCGCATCGGCGTCGGCGTATTGTCCGGTGGTGTCGCGCGAACGACAGACGTCGATCGGTGCGTCAACGTGGATCGTCAAGAAGCGTTCCTTGCCGATCACGCTGGCCACCTTGTCGCGGACCGAAGCGTTGGGGGCGACAAACGATGCGATGCAGATCAGCCCCGAATCGTTCACAAGGTGAGCCGAGTAGGCGGCGCGGCGAAGGTTTTCGCTGCGATCTTCGAAGCTGTATCCGAGGTCTTTGCTCAATCCGCGACGAACCTGTTGGCCATCGAGGACCGAGACCGAACGGCCCGAATCGAACAGTCGACGTTCGACGGCGCGAGCGATCGTCGTTTTGCCGCTGCATGTCAGGCCGGTCAGCAAGACCGTCGCCGGCTTTTGGCCGTAACGGGCTTCGCGTTCCTCGGAGCTGACTTGGCTCAACTGGCCGCTGCTATCCTCTTCGCCCGTCGATTCAGCGAGGTCTTCTTCCCAGATCGCTTGGCTCTTACCGCTGGAGCTGCGGTCGAGGATCATGCCCGCGGCAACGGTTTCGTTGGTCAAGCGATCGATCAGGATCAAGGCACCGGTCGCTCGGTTGTTGCGATAGGCGTCGAAGCAGATCGATTCGTTCAGCGACAATCGGCAGCGGCCGATTTCGTTCAGGTTCAACTGCGGCGAAAGCGTTCGGTGGACGGTGTTCACATCGATTTGATAACGCAGCGTTTCGATCGCTCCGGTGACCGATTGCGTCGCGTGTTTAACGACGTACGTCTTGCCGGGGACCATCGGGCTGGCGCTCATCCAAACCAGAATCGCTTCGATCGCGTCGGCGGATTGCGGCACGTTCCCCGGACGGACGATCATGTCGCCGCGGCTGCAATCGACTTCGTCGGCCAAGGTCAGTGTGACCGATTGCGATGCAAACGCCTCTTCCAAGTTGCCGTCATGGGTCACAATCTCCTTGACCTTCGTCGTCTTGCGACTTGGCATGATCATGACCTCATCCCCTTGGCGGATGATGCCCGACGCGATCGTGCCGCAGAAGCCGCGGAAGTCGAGGTTGGGGCGATTGACCCATTGCACGGGGAAGCGGAAATCCTGCAGGTTGCGGTCCGATCCGATGTAGACCGACTCCAGGAAATTCATCAGCGTGCTGCCGCGATACCACGGCGTGTTCGGGCTCGGTTCGACGACGTTGTCGCCGTTGAGAGCCGACAGCGGGATGAAGTGCAGATCGGGCAGGTCCAAGCGGACGGCAAACGATTTGTAATCGGCGCAGATCTCGTTGTATTTCTCTTCGCTGAAATCGACCAGATCCATCTTGTTGATCGCGACGACAACGTGCCGGATTCCCAGCAGCGAAACGATAAAGCTGTGCCGTTTGGTCTGCGTCATCACGCCGTGGCGGGCGTCGATCAGGATCACCGCCAGGTCGGCCGAACTGGCACCGGTCGCCATGTTCCGAGTGTATTGTTCGTGGCCGGGAGTGTCGGCGATGATGAACTTCCGCCGCGCGGTGCTGAAGTAGCGGTAGGCGACGTCGATCGTGATCCCCTGCTCCCGCTCCTCCTTCAAACCGTCGGTCGCCAGGGCCGGATCAAACTCTCCGCCGGCAGCACCTTGGGTTTTCGAATCGGCTTCCATCTTGGCCAATTCGTCTTCGTAGAGCATCTTCGAATCGAACAACAGCCGCCCGATCAGCGTGCTTTTGCCATCGTCGACGCTACCGCAGGTGATGAAACGGAGCAGTTGCTTCTGCTCGTGCTGCTTCAAGTAGGCGTTGATGTCTGTCGAAATGAGGTCTGATTGGTGCGACATGTCAGTTTTTTAAGGGCTTGGTGCGCCGTCAGGATCGATCGATGGCGAAATGGACGACGGAATGAAGTCTCAATGATTAAACAACGGATACAGAGTTCGAATCACGGCGGACGCCCTGCGTTGTGGCGACCGCCGAAACGATTAGAAGTATCCGCGTTCCTTTTTCTTCTGCATGCCTGCCCCCCCCTCATCCTTATCGATCAGGCGGCCTTGGCGTTCGCTGGTGCGAGTTAGCAACATTTCTTGGATGATCTCGGGCAGCGTCGTCGCTTCGGATTCGACAGCGCCGGTCAACGGGTAACAGCCCAAGGTGCGGAAGCGGACCATCTTCTCCATCGGCTTTTCGCCCGGACGCAGTTGGACTCGTTCGTCGTCCAACATGACCAGCACGCCATCGCGCTCGACCACCTGGCGGACCGCCGATTTGTACAGCGGAACGATCGGGATGTTTTCCAGGTGGATGTATTGCCAAACATCCAGCTCGGTCCAATTGCTCAACGGGAAGACGCGGATGCTCTCCCCTTTGTTGACCTTGGTGTTGTAGAGGTTCCACAGCTCGGGACGCTGGTTTTTCGGGTCCCAGCGATGCCGGCGATCGCGGAACGAAAAGACTCGCTCTTTCGCTCGGCTCTTCTCTTCGTCGCGACGCGCTCCACCAAACGCGGCGTCGAAACCGTGTTTGTCCAACGCCTGCTTGAGGCCGTCGGTCTTCATCACTTCGGTGTGCTTTTCGCTGTCATCCAACGGATGGATGCCCAGCTCACGTCCCTCTTCATTGATATGGACGATCAATTCCAGCCCCAGTTCATCGCGAACGTAGGTGTCGCGGAATTCGATCATCTCGCGGAATTTCCACGTCGTATCGACATGCATCAGCGGGAACGGCGGCTTGGCGGGATAAAACGCCTTCAGTGCCAACTGCACCATGACCGCCGAATCTTTGCCGATCGAATAGAGCATCACGGGGTTCTGAAACTCCGAAACCACTTCGCGGATGATGTGGATACTCTCGGCTTCGAGCTGTTTTAGATGCGTTAAGTTGTAATCAGTCATGGATTTTTGTTAGCTTTTGTCCGGCACCGGGAACAGAAGTTGAGGGCGTTGGTTCGCCCGAGTAGATCGAGCCCCGGGGCAAAAACGGGGACCGATGGATGGCCGACGCGAGCGTTTCCGCGTTGGCCAGACGAAGTATAAACGACTTCGTCGTACACGTTTAGCCCAGGCGTCGCCGGGCTGGAGCGTGGGAAATTACTTGCGAACCACGGGGACGCCGTGCTTCCAAATCTGCAGGATCACCCCTTCGTTTTCGGTCTCCGGCATTTGATAGCTGGCGACCTTTCGCAATTGCAAGCCTTTCATCACGCCGTGATGACGTGCTTCGTTCCGCTCTTCGACCCACTTGGGACCTTTGACCGCAAGCACTTGGCCGATCGAAGCCCAATGCGGCTCCAACCATGTGCACAGTTTACGAAGCGAGCCGACGGCGCGGACGACGATCGTGTCGAATCGCAGATCGTGCAACAGATCCTCGGCGCGGGCCGCGTAAACGGTGATCGGCAGGTTCAGTTCGGAAACGATGTCGTTGAGGACTTGGGCTTTCTTGCCGACCGATTCGGCCAGCGAGACCTGCAGGTCGGGGCGGACGATCGACAGCGGAATCCCGGGGACGCCACCGCCCGAACCGAGGTCGAGGACTTCGTGGTCGTCGGGGATGATGTTGGCCAGTTGGGTGACGTCGAGCATGTCGCGCGTCCCAAACAGCTGCCACGTCGTGTGCCGCGTCAGATTGACCTTCTCGTTCCATTCCCACATCAAACGGGCATAGTCTTGCAATCCCTCGAGTTGATCGTCGGGCAGGCTGATCTTTTCTTGAGCGAGTGCCTGCAGGAATTCGGGTTCAACGGTCATTCAATCTCTTTGTCTTGTTGTCTTTTGGTTGGTCTTCTGTAAACCAGATCGCGCGTCGGGTAAGCTGGTCGATCGCCTTGTTCGCGGATCGTTCGCGGCAGGAGCTGCGATCGTTGGGCTGCACCGTGGCGGCCTTCACACGCCGCGGCAACGGTTCTCAAGCACCTTGGTTTCCATCGGTCTTTGAGTCGCCGATATCGTAATGAAAGTCGCTCGGGCCTTAAGCTGCAATGATTATATTGACAATCGAATCAACGTGCGATGAGACTGCCGCTGCCGTGATCGCTTCGGGCCCCCAGGTTTTGGGGGCCGCCGTCGCCACTCAGACCGAATTACACGCCCGGTTCCAAGGCGTTGTCCCCGAGGTCGCCGCTCGCGCTCACGTCCAACGCATCCTGCCGGTGATCGACGAAGCGATCCGACAAGCCGACATCGATCCGGCCGATCTCGACGCGATCGCCGTCGCAAACACCCCCGGTTTGGCGGGTTCGTTGATGGTGGGGCTGACCGCCGCCAAAACCTTGGCCGTTGCTTGGAACAAGCCGCTGGTGGCGGTGAACCATCTGCAGGCCCATATCTACGCCTGCCAAATGTCCGATCCCGGCGAGATCTATCCCTGTGTGGGACTGATCGTCAGCGGCGGGCATACCAGCCTGTACGCTTGCCACAGCGCGACCGAACTGGACTATCTGGGGGGAACGATCGACGACGCCGCGGGCGAAGCGTTCGACAAAGTCGGGGCGATGCTCGGATTGCCCTTCCCCGGCGGGCCATCGGTCTCCCGCGCGGCAGCGGCTGGAAATCCGAAGGCGCACGATTTCCCTCGCTCTCTGGTTGGCGAGGATCATCTGAATTTCAGTTTCAGCGGTTTGAAGACCGCCGTTCGCTACTGTTTAGTCGGTCCGGGGAAGCAGGATTTTTCGCAGCTGGACCTGTCCGAGCAGCAATTGGCCGATCTGTGCGCCAGTTTTGAACAGGCTGTCGTCGACTGTTTGGTCGCCAAGAGTCGCCAAGCGATTCGGCAAACCGGTTTTTCCAAGCTGTGTGTTGGTGGCGGCGTCGCGGCCAACGGGCGACTTCGCGCCGCCCTGGCCGAAGCGGCTGATCGAGACGGATTTGGGCTGGTGATTGCCCCGCCGGACCTGTGCACCGACAACGCGGTGATGGGAGCGGTGGCGCTGGAACAGATCGAGCGCCACGGATACGACAGCCTCGACGTCGACATCCACCCCGGCCTGCAACGGGGCTACTGAGTCCGTCCTCACGCGAGACGGCGGGATTAGCGTAGGGTGCTGGCGACAGGAGCGGCCGCGATCTCGGTTTTGTCTAGCGCCGCCAACACGATCTGGGTCAGATCGATCGTGTCGGCGCGATAGACGACGTTTTTCATCACGCTTCGCAAGACGGTGTCGGGCTTTTCGAGATCCATCGCTTCGCTGTCATATCGCAGCACCAGGTCGATGTTGTTGTATTGTGCGACCTGTGAAATGATTCGGTGCATCTTTTGGTAGCCATCGAAATACAATCCCGCTTCGGCGTCGGCGAGACTCTTACGACGACGGAACACCTCAAGCTTCAACTGCGATTCAAGTTCCGCTAGCTTTTCTTCTTGCCTTGCATACTCGAGCGACCCCGGCTTGAAGGCTTTGATCGCCTTGGCTTCATTGAGCAGTTCCTGCTGCTTTGCTTTTCCGAAGTTCTGAAGTTCCGCCATTTGCTGTTCGATCGCCGCAACTTCAGCTTTGATGCATTCAGCGTTTTTGAAGATATAGGCGACGTCGATGATCGCGAACTTTCCGGGTGGTGGGGAATCTTGGGCAGTGCAGTGGTGCATTGCTGAAGTGCCCAACGAGAGCACCCCAAAGACCATCGAAGTAATAAATAGTGGTGTCCGCACGGTTGCGCTCCTTGCATCGCATGCAAAAAATGGCATCTGTCGATGCTTCGAATCCTGAAGCATTGGGATTGCTTAAGATCTACCGGATCGATTCGATCGCGTGATCCAAGCCGAAAGAGTGCCCGCCCTTCTCATGAGCTGGAGCCGACAAGAGGGCACAAATCGTGCCAAAGCCTTGATCCGACGTGGCTGCGATGTAATTAAGAAGGCAAACCTGCTGAAATTGGCGGTCGCTGCGGGCCAGTGTGCCCTAACAATTTAAGATGATTGGCTGTTGCAGTTTTTACAAAGGCACGAAATTATTACACGCATGAGCCTGCCCTTGGGCTTCAGTTACCCGCCGGGGTGTTCGGTGTGACCGCCGGCCCTCACCACCACGTTGTCCAGCACGCAATCCACATGCCCGACGAACTCATTTACCTCGACAATCATTCGACGACTCGATGCGATCCGCGAGTTGCTGACGCGATGCTGCCATTCCTGCTGGATTCGTACGGGAATCCGCACAGCAGCACGCATGCTGCCGGACATGCCGCGGCCGCAGCGATCGACGAGGCGTTGCGACAGATTGCGGAACATCTGGGAGGAGCCAAGGAGGAATGGATCATCACCAGCGGGGCGACCGAAAGCACGAATTTGGCGTTGCTGGGGCATTGCCTGCATCCACGAAATCGAAAACGCCACATTGTGACCGCGGTTACCGAACACCCGGCCGTTCTCGATCCGATCGAAATGCTGCGCCGCGAAGGGTTTCGGGTGACGGTCTTGGGGGTCGACGCCAACGGGCAGATCGACGAGGGACAATTTGCCGACACGTTGACCGACGACACGGGGATCGTCTCGTTAATGCTTGCCAACAACGAAATCGGCAGCCTGCATCCGTTGAAGCCCCTAATCGAAATCGCGCACCAGCGCGACATCCCCGTCCATACCGACGCCACACAAGCGGTTGGACGGGTCGCCATCGACGTTGCCGACTTGAAGGTTGATCTTCTGAGCTGTTCGGCTCACAAGTTCTACGGTCCCAAGGGAGTCGGTTTGCTGTACTGCCGCCGCCAGGGTCGGTTGACGCGGATCCAGCCTCGATTGTTCGGCGGAGGTCAGCAGCGCCGCGTACGTCCCGGGACGATGAACCCGGCAGCGATTGCCGGCATGGCAACCGCTTTACATTTGTGCACCGAAGGACTGTCCGCCGAAAACCAACGCATCGCGACGCTACGCCAACGCCTATGGGAGGGTCTCGTTCAAAGGATTCCCGGCCTGGAAATCAACGGCCCTGCGTTGGATTCACAATCGCGTGTGGCGGGGAATCTAAACGTGATGTTCCCTGGGGTGGAAGGGGAAGCGTTGATGCTCGCCTCTCCGCAGCTCGCCGTATCAAGTGGCTCGGCGTGCAACAGCCTCGACGCCGTGGCGAGCCATGTTTTACTGGGGATTGGGCGGAGCGAGCCGCAGGCGCGGTCCAGCCTGCGCATCGGAATCGGTCGTTTCAACACAGTCGACGAGATCGATCGGGCGATTACCATGCTGGCCGACGCCTATGAACAGATGCGACGATTCGGATGACCACTCGCTGCTGGTGTCGGCAACAGCTCCCGAGAGAGAACACCTGAGGCCAGGTAGGGGGACCCGTTAAGTACAAACGGATGTACCTGGGATTACGAGGCCCTAATTTTGCGATTATAGAACGGTTTCGCGCCAAAATTTACGCGGTTTATTACAGCCGATCTCTTATAGCGGCCGTCACCGTGTTTGTCCCTAGACGTTCTACGCAAAGGTACTGACGACAATCTGGCGGTTCGCATTGCAACACGGCACCTCATCCCTCTCGATCATTTAAGTGGCGGACTCATGCGAAACAAGCTTTCTACTTCGAAAACCGATGAAACGTATCCGTTCATTGTGGAGCTCGCCAACGGTCAGACAATTAAGGCGCACGCCGGGCCGTCGGGGTTGCCAATCATTCTGAGCAGCGCCCTGCCTGCGGATTTGCCTGCATTTACGGAACAATGCCCACCCAGCGAGGGACACTTCTCGAGCCATTGGGACGCAGCCAAGATGGAACATGCCGATCTTCAGAAATGCCGGTAGGTCCCCTTCTGGATTGCGCGACTGGCGTTAATCCCATAAAAACCACACCGTGTTGGTGCCGCGGACTTGACATCGCGAAAAGTGGCGATAACATTCAAGCAGTGAATAAGACATTGGTCTTAACAGGGCAGGGCGATCTATTGTAGGTTGCCATATGTCCGCCTCTAGGTAACACAGAACTCCTGATTTTCGTGTTCCTGGGTATGGCGTCACCTTTGTGTGCTGCCCAACTCGAATCCGCATCCACGGTCGATTCGGTTGCATTCCCGGGCTGTATTTGGAATCCTTAGGGATCATGGCATTAGGCCATTTCTGCAGGGATCCCCAGAGCATGGTTTACATGTGCTTTCGGGCTGCACGATCGAGTACAACGGTTAGGTCAGGGTTCTACGAGTCTGCTTCTTTGGGAAATGGTTTGGAAGACCACTCCGGCTGCAGTTAACGTACGCTCGATTATGGGCATCACCAGTCCGTCGCTCTGGTATCCCTCTAACACATGACCTCTGTTTTGCAACTAACGGATTTGCGGCGAAATCTCTTACACCAGCACTCGCAGTCCGATGCGCCACCTCTCGGTGAAACATGGGCTCCGGTTGGCTATCTTGGGTGACTCATGGCTAAAAAGAAACGATCCTACCGCGGACGAGGCGGCAGCGGAAACGAAAGCAATTCCAACGGGAATGGCGGTGGTAACGGCAACGGCGGAAAAAGCCGAGTTGGCCGACGCCGACGCCGCCCCTCCGACGGCAACAACAACGTCAATGGCAATCGTCAGCCCGATGGCGATTTGCCGCCAGTCGATGATGACGCGCCGCTGGTCGAAGGAGTGGGACTGCTGGAAATGCACCCCAATGGATATGGTTTCCTGCGAAGCCCTGGAACCAGCTTTACTCGCGACCGCTCGGACCCCTTTGTTCCCGGCACGATGATCGAAAAGTTCGGTTTGCGTGAAGGGGTGATGATCCGAGGCATGGTCCAACCGGGCCGGCGGCATCAAGGGCCACGGATTCGAGAAATCCTCGACGTCGACGGAATCAGCCCCGACGATTATGCCGAAGTGAAACATTTCGATTCGCTGACCGCAATCAATCCTGAACAGTGGTTGCGGCTGGAAATGGGCAAGAAGCCGCTAACCAACCGCGTGATCGACCTGCTTGCCCCGCTGGGCAAAGGCCAACGCTCGCTGATCGTTGCCCCTCCGCGATCGGGAAAAACCGTGATGCTGCAGGACATCAGCAGCGGCATCGCCCAGAATCACCCCGACGTCAAGCTGATCGTTCTGTTGATCGACGAGCGTCCCGAGGAAGTCACCGACATGAAGCGACATGTCGTCGGCGGCGAAGTCATCGCCAGCAGCTTGGACATGGACGTTGATTCCCACGTCCGACTCAGCCAACTGGTGATTGAACGCTGCAAACGATTGGCTGAAATGGGACAGGATGTCTTCCTGCTGCTCGATTCGATCACTCGATTGGCCCGCGCGTTTAACAAGTGGGTTGGGCAGACCGGTCGTGGCCGGGCCACAATGACTGGCGGTTTGGACGTCAAGGCGATGGACATCCCGAAGAAGTTGTTCGCCACCGCGCGTGCCTTCCAAGAAGGCGGCTCGTTGACGATCGTCGGCACCGCGTTGGTTGACACCAACAGCCGAATGGATGAAGCGATCTTCCAGGAGTTTAAGGGCACCGGCAACATGGAAGTTGTTCTCGATCGCCGCTTGGCCGATCGCCGCGTTTGGCCGTCGATCGACATCTCGCAATCGGGAACCCGCCGCGAAGAACTGCTGCACGACGAGGAGACCTACGAAGCGGTCACCATGCTGCGTCGCACACTCTCGGAAATGCACCACGTCGACGCGATGGAACAGCTGACCAAACAGCTGGGACGATTCGAGACAAACGCCGACTTTATCAAGCTAATTAGTGGTGCAAAGCTGACAGGTTAGCAAACCCCTCTTTACAGAACGCGGCAATCCAGCGAAGCTCTTGCCGCGGCGTTGTCTGTTCCCATACAAACAACGCACAGCCTGGAGGATAAGCGAATTGGTGAGCGGCCTCATTGGAACTGAGGTACCCCGTAAGGGGCTGCGGGTTCGAGTCCCGTGTCCTCCGCCTTCACAAAAAGACCTCGTAAAACGTAGTGTTTTACGGGGTCTTTATCTTTGGCACACCCGTGTGTGCCACAAGTGTGCCAAAAGGAGAGTTCTTACCCGACAGGATCGCTCGCAAAGCGCAGCGACTGAATGCCGAATCGGTTACAAAACTTCTAAACGCCGGAACGCCCGACGCTACTTCCAATCAACTTCAACTGGTCCATCTTACGACGTGATTCTTCATCACTGAGGTGATAGTAATGACGAACCATCTCGCTGTCGGCATGGCCAAGCCAATTCATCACGATTCGCTCGGGAATCGCATTGTTCGCGCAAGTACTACAAAAGTAGTGACGGAAGCTGTGAAGCCGACCATTTTCAAAACTTCGTTCACCGGGGTACGCTTTGGGAAACCTGGGGGTCAGTGGTTCGATGACTTCACGCACCAGGATGTTCCGAACGGTATCTGGCTTGAGCTGGCCGCCACGCGGTCCAAGAAACACCCGATTGCTTTGACGTGGTAACGATTGAAGCACGCCTAGGAAACTTTGATGAATTGGAATGTGCCGAGTCCTGCTACTCTTCGTCGACCGACGCTCGTTGCCGCTGTCGGCGAATCCGCTTTCATCAGCAATCGTTAACGCCCTGTCGTCGAAGCGAACGTCCGACCATTTGAGTGAAGCCAGTTCGCTGATCCGAAGACCGGTACAGGACAACCCGATGATCACGCCCTGGAGCCACGTGAGTTCATCGTTCTCACCGCAGTATTGGATCATTGCCGCAACTTCCGCGTCGGTGTAGCAGTAAGCCCGTTGGCAATCAGCTTTCCGCAGTTTTAACTTTAAAGGCTCACGCGACAAATGCCCTTCGGTGCATAGCCATTTGAAAGCGGTCTTGATCGTGTTGAGTTCACCGAACACGGTCTTGTAAGCGTACTCTAGCTCCGTCAGGTGTTCGGCGTAGTCGCCAAGCGTTTTCTCAGTAACCTGATTCCAATGCACGATCCGTCTGGTCTTCAGGAAGGCTTCCAATTTGTCCAAGATCGACTTGTAGCGTTTTTGGGTGTTCTCCTTGGTTCCACCCACCAGCCTGGGCCGCGAAGTGTGATCGTCAAAAAGCTTCCGGCCCGCTTTGATCGACAGGTGCCGAGGTCCGGCTGATGAGGTGGAGCGCGGTACCAGCCCAAGATTCTCGGCCTGGACGCGATCAAGATGATGAAGGTTAGCAAGTGCATCGTGCTTGTCTTTCGTGCCGAGCGACGTCCGCTGACTTCCAGCACCATTCGAGCGGCCATCGGCATACCAGACTCCGTTTCTCCTTTGGTAAATAGGCCAGCGAAAGAACTGGCATTGAAACTGTTCAAGATGATTTTTTTTGGGCATGATTGCCTCCATTTGTTGGGGAACGCCAGTCGTTCATCCACGCCGGTCGTTTGCCAGCGAGGCTCTTGCCTCGGGCTGCTGTACCGATTGGAGATTGCTGCGAGTCGCGACATTCGCCATCCTGGGTTAGCGAGCTGGACGAAAAGAGCTCGCTCTCGGGAATCCAAATTCGACTGTTCTTCCCAGCCTTCTGGATTTTCGTAAGCTGACCGCGACTGAGATAGCGATGAACCGTCGCCAGTGAGATCCCGGCGCGTTTGGCAAACTCGTTCGGCGACAAGCAGCCTTGTGGGCGGTTTGATTGACTTGCGAATGACATGAATCAGAACGTTCTGATCAGGTGGCCACTGATGCCGTGGCTGATAGCAGAAACAAACGCTTGCCTCCGCCTTCTTCCCAGAGCCAAATAAGCCGAATGCTATTTTGAAGACAGGCTTGAAGAGCTAGGTTTCATGGGTTTCGCGGAACTCCACAATCGCTGGCAGGGCTGTCTCTTCGACCTCGAGATCCTCGAGAATCTCCTGATCTGAGCAGCCCTTGGCGATCAACTTCGATATGCGTAACAGCATCTGTTGGACGTCCTGCGGGGCTTGCTGGGCAGCCAGCTCTTCAACCACTCCGGGATTTCCCTGTTGGTTTCGACCGCCTGAGACGGTCGTGTCATCTACCGGTCGACGAGAATTAGCGCGAAGGGCACGGCGTCCGGAAGCCTGTGCGACCGTTTCGCCTAACAGTCGAGAAAGCTGGGTTACGCCCATCACTTCCACCCAATTCTCGACAGAAAACTCATGTCCGGTCACGAGCTTGAATCCGCTCCGATACCAATTTCTTGCCGAGGTTTTTGACTGTCCAAGTTCTTTAACGACATCTTTCATGCTGCGTACAGCATCACGATGATACTTTCCCTCCGACCAACCTTCTCGGAGGTCCCAAGCTCGCAGATAGTCCTCGTATTTTTTTTCACTTACACGACTATTGGGGAGTTTGAGACGCTCCCGCCATTGGTCGCGAAGATTTTTCAGATCGGAATTAAATTCCTCGGCTGGTGCGGCAGGATTGAGTTGGTAAAGCGGTATATTGGCGAGCAAATCGAGGTCAGGACATTCGGCGGAGTTCAGAAGTGAAAGCGATTCGAATCGATTTCTCGAATCGGTGTTGTCCGCCGCACGAGAAAAATGTTCCGAAAGCAGTCGGAGAGTCTCCGGCTGAAGATTTGCCGCCAGCAGCAATTTTGCCATTAATCGCAAGCTCACAGGACGTGCCGCTCGCTTGAGCCACAAGAAATTTGTTTCTGCATCTACTAGGGAGTCGAATTCGAGGGCGGGATTCACTGGAATACCATTAACACCCAGGAGTTCGCCGACCTCGGAGAATACGGGGGTAGACAAGAACTCCTGCTCGAAAGAATTTGGAGCAGACGCTTTCAGAGTTTGGAGCGTTTCCCACAGCCAAATGTAGAGCGGGTGACGTCGTAGGACTTCCCACTTGTACTTAACTGAAAGGCTGTCGAGATGTGTGGGGTCGAGTATTAATTTGTAGTCGATGTTCAGCTTACTTTTTCCGGTAACGTTTGCGCGTGCGAATTCACGATTCGACGAATTTGCGGCTATTTCGGGCTATTGAAGGGTGAAAGTTCCAGTAGGATGCGCCACTTTTTTCATTCACTCAAGAACAAAACTTACGACAACGCCTCTTCACCTCGCCGCGGTCGCCGGCGGGGTTTTGCTTCAGATTGACAGCCCGACCTACAGAGAACGGAAGAGCAGCTTAGCCCGGGAGAGACGGGCAACCAAGGAAATACACGCCTCAACTGGCGTCAGGCGTCCTATTTGTCGAGCAAAAAGTGGAAGTTGTGGCGACCGTCGATAGCTAACTCTTTCCCTATCTATTATGACGCAAGAAAGCTCTTAATTTAGCTTTTTCTAGACGTCGAATATTCAGTTTATGGCCTATTTTGCAGGGTACTGGCAACATAGAATCGAGGTTTGGCACCATACGGCTGAAATCCCTCTAGAGTGACGGTTCCATCGAATATTGGTGCAGATCGAGCGTCTCCAAGACCGTATTGTCCCACAAAGTTGCCTGAAAGCCGCTAAACCAGCCTGAATTCGATGATAACGAGGGTAACGATTCGCACGCGCTCGCATCTGCGGGCGCTGACGATTCGTTGATCGAGTTGTCACTCGGTTTGAAGTCGTTAACTGGCTTGTCGCTGCTTCGAGTCTGTTATGGGGAGCCTTTTCGGACAGTAGTGGAACACTGCTGGTCGAAACTTAACGCGAAAGGCCGATGCAAATGCATCGGCCTTTTTGCGTTGATGCCCGCAATTTGCGGCACTTTCGATCGCTGCCGGGCCAATGATTCCGCTCTCGCCATGTCGTCGGTGAGGTCCGGGAAAGCATCTTTCCCGCAAGCGATCCCGAGACCAACAACAGAAACTCTCGAACTCTCTGAGTTAACATTCACGGCCCAGTTAACGCGATCGGTACCGGAGAGAGAGACTTCGAGACGTCCTGGACATTGACCAGGTTGATCGGTTGCGTCTTGCGTTCCAGTTGCTGCACCGCGCACAAATGTTCTCTAGAATGATGGCCGGCAGAACCACGTGCGTAACTGGTTTGGGTATGAAACCTGGGGCTGAGAACTTTTGGCGAGTCATCTCTCTTTCGCAGACCGAGAGAATCTGCTTGAAACGATCCGCAGCCTGAGCGGCGAGGAACTTGACGTCATTGTCCTGTTAAGGAGGACCGGCGAATGGGCACTCGTGCTTGATCCGGAGTTTGGTTTTGAACAAGCGCTGCTGCGGAATCTGACTCAGTTAGCGAACTACCTTCGACTTCATCATGCGTCCGAAGATATTGCGTCCATTGCACGCGGGGCCATTCAGTTTGTGGTTACCAACCATGGCCGACCAACGGCTGGCGAGGATCAGTCCGAAGCAGAGTACCGCGAAGCGACTAAATTCCATGCTCTTGGCCAAGCGTTTATCGCGAGCTACGCCGTCCATGAAATCGCCGTACGGTTGGAAGAACCAGTAGCGTATCATCCGCCCGCCATCACCGCCGAAGAGCAGGCTCGTGCGGAGGATATTTTCGAGAAGCTATCGTCGTTAAGTGGATGCGACGATGAACTCACTGAGCGGGTGATCGAGAACCTTGATGTGATACAGCATCTTGCCGATTGTGGTTTCCTGAAACGCCTTGCGGCGAACGCAAAGACACTGATTGACGTTTTGCATGATGCAAGTCGCTCGAATGATGACAAAGTTTGCGCACGAGGTGCCCTCCGATATTTCGTTGAGGATGATGACGCGATCAATGACGGCCTTGGGTTGATCGGCTACCTCGATGATCTG
This sequence comes from Rosistilla carotiformis, assembly GCF_007753095.1. NCBI lineage: Bacteria > Pseudomonadati > Planctomycetota > Planctomycetia > Pirellulales > Pirellulaceae > Rosistilla > Rosistilla carotiformis. Next base: position 2,349,743 of record NZ_CP036348.1, on the reverse strand, counting down.
TTCATCTTACAGACGGCTGTGGACCTTGTAAGTCCGCTGCGTGAACCACTCATCGAACTTCTGGATCACGTGGTCGGTGTTTGGCCGTTCTTGAACATGCTGACGCTCGACGACGGGTCTGGGCCGCGAGCTGCATCGGAGTTTACGATCCTAAATTCTGCGTTGTCGTGTCGCAATCTTCGAGACACGAAGACTCTGAACACGATGTTGATTGCGCCCGAGACTGGACCGATCGCAATTCTTATTGGGTTTGTCTCAACGCTTGGGTTAGCGCACGAGGCAGGGCTTCGGCAGTTGACTGAGAGTTCATTCAATCCAGGACAAAAGGTATTAGTTGACTATTCGGCTGTGGCGGTTTTTGAGGGCATCGACAATCTGCCTGATGGACGTCGCATGTTCAAACTGCGGAAGGACCGAACCGAGCGAGGCCAGAAAAACCTCGGCTCGATTACCTACTGGCCTATTTCGGATTTGTACCGATTGGTTCCGGTTGACTCGACACGAGTTGCAAGAGGTGAGGTTGGGTGGAAAGCACGGAACACTGAAACCGCAATTTGCGGCCTCGATTTTCTGTTCAACGGTCCGAATAAGGCAGACGTTCATGCCATCAAGAAAAAGGTCGTCGTGGTGATGCCCACCACGCTTGCTGCCGAGTTTTGCAAATCAACGCTCCTGTACGGGCAACCGATCAAAGACGTGATCCCCATTGGTCAGATATCTTCCGATGGAGAAGAGGCAGAGCAATGGTCGACGCGTTTTGGCACGCAACCACCGGTGCTTCTTTTTGCATCGGACCTCGATGTCGCGTGCAGCTTCGCACAGGAGAACCCTGATGAAATTGAGCTGATTGTCGTCGATGTTGCGGGTCGAAATCGTGAGAAGCACGCCGGCATCAAATTACTCAATCGACTGAAGGTTCCGTGCTTGATGATCGCAACCGAGCGAATAGCGAACGAGACGGAATCGGATCAGCACAATGATTTAAGTGTGTGGGAGTGGGGCGCGGAAGATTTGAAAGCGTTGGTCTGGCCAGAACGAAAGCTTGCCGCCAACGCAGGCGAGATTGCGAAATTTGAGCATCGCGTTCGAGCGACTTCATCAGCGAAGCCGATCATTGAGATCGTCTCGTCCCCGATCGTTGGCGTGACGTTCAGCGCTTTCGCGACAGTCCGGCGGTTGGCGAAACGTCGCGGACCAGACGGTCTTCCCGAACTTGAAGAAATTGTCGCGCAGGCTTTTTATGCGATTACCCGTTTGATGCGATGTGCGACCAAATTGCAGGATGAGTCGCAGTCCGTCCTCGAAGTCTTGGGGCGAGTGACCAAGATTGAGTCATTGGTTGCGTCATCCAACTACCTCTCGGAAGACGAGCGAAACGCGGCGGTGGAAGTTGCGGAACGAATTCGGGATCTGCTTAATAGCTTGCGTGAGTGCAATCCGAAGAGCGAAGCAATGCAGAAAGTTCTCTCGCAATTCCCCAAGGCTGACGTTCTATGCGCGGACGCGAGATTGGTTCCTGAACTCGAAACTGCATTCACCGGAAAGCCGAACCGCGTGCATGCGTCGGCAGCGGCAGGTGAATCGTTCGGGAATGGCTTGATTGTGACGGGTTGGTTCAAACAAAGCCGGATGGCGTCCGTGCTATCGCCGCCAATTGCCGATCCGATCGTCTTATTGTTGTATGACGTTGAACGGAAGTGGCACAAACAGTTTTCCGAACAACGTCAGAAGATGCGAGGTGAGCGAACGAGACTTCGTGGGCGTAATGCAATTTTCCCGTCAATGACGGGCTGGAAGAATCCACGTCCGCCTGCGGAAGTCCGGCAAGTCGAAGTACCTGAAGTCGATGCCATCGAAGAGGTCCAGGACGATATCGACGAAGGCTTCCGTCAGCGTATCTACGATCAAGTGGGTTCGGGACATTCGGAGGCTGATGCCAAAGCACGGCTGCTCATATTTGCCGGCGGTGTCTACGGCTTGTTCACGGATAAGTACAAACTGAATGTCGTGACACACCTCCTCGCCGGCACGCACGATGATGACGACGGGAAGGCGATGGTGAAGCTGGTGGGAGCGAAGGACGTGGCGGTCGGCGACAAGGTCGTTTTTCGCCCTAAAAGTAGAGACTTGATTCGTGAAGTCGCCGATGAGTTGCTTGATCCGGGTGAACGGGAGCTTTCAGGGCTTTGGCGAATCGCGTTGCGGACTTATATCGACGAGCACTCGCTCAGTGACGAAGTGGTCTGCCAGAAACTTCAAACTGCGGGCTGTAAGACGCAACTGCAAGCGATCAGCAATTGGATTCACGATGATGATGTGATTGCACCGCAGAAGTATCAAACCGATGTGCCGGCGATTGCGAGTGTGACTGGAAATGAGGAGCTTTCGCGGAAAACCGACGCGGTCATCGCAGCGATCAAGAATGTGCGAAGCGCGCACCAGCAAAAGGCACCGCGCCTCATCGCAAAGCGGATTCGCAAGAAGGCCGCGTCGGTGGTTCGTCAAGAGCAAGCCGATGAGGCCGTGGTTCAGCTTGGCGACGATCTTGTTTTGCTGAGAGTCTCGGAGACGGCGTCGAAGTTGATGCCGGTCAAATACACTGCGGCCAATCGACTGATTGAGGGCGACACATGGCACGAATGATTCCGCCGAAGATTCATCCCGAGGTCAAAAGCGCCGCTGAACGCAGGGTGTTCGATTGGATTCGAGATGCACAGGGAACGGAGGACTGGATTTGTCTTCACTCGTTGGGGTTGAGTGAACACGAATCGAAACGTCGTGCAGAGATTGACTTTCTGCTGCTAACTCGAATTGGCGTCTTTGTTCTTGAAGTCAAAGGTGGTCGTGTCGCGCGTGAGAACGGGGTTTGGAAGTTCACCAACCGCTACGGCAAAACGGATACGAAATCTGAAGGACCGTTTGATCAAGCAAGCGGTGCGATGTTCGGCCTCGAAAAACGTGTTCGCGAGAAGTTCGATTCAGGTGATCGCCGGCAACATCGTTTGCTCTACGGATTCGGAGTCATCACTCCTGATTGCCCGCTTGCCGACATGCTTGGCACGGAAGCCGACCGACGCCAGCTCTACGATCGCGACAGTTTCAAGACCGCGAATCAGTCGATCAAGACTTTCATCGAGGAGTTGGCTCAGTACTGGCGGGAACGGAGTTCGCTTGGCGACAATCCCGGCCGCTACGCTCCCACGGAAAAAGACCTCGAACTGCTGTCGGCGTTTCTGCGAGGCGACTTTGACCGCGTCCCCTCGATGGGAGCGATCGCCGACGCCGCCACTCACCAAATGCACGCCCTGGAGTCGGAGCAGTATCAAGTTCTGGATGCACTGGAGAAATACCCGAACCCACGATTGATCGTGCAGGGCGGTGCCGGCACGGGCAAAACGTTGCTCGCGGCCGAGATCTCGCGACGGGAGGCCAACACAACGGATGGCGACGTTCTGTTGCTCTGCTTCAATCGAGTTCTTGCAGGCGTTCTGCGAAAGAATGTGACTTCGCGTGGACGCGGAACCGTTGTCGTTAACTCGATCCATGCGGTGCTTCACGCTTTGATCGAAGGTTCCGAGGTTGAGGCTGAGTTTGAGGCTTCCAAGGCCGGATTGGATCATGCTGAAATATTCAATCGACTCATGCCGGAGTTCGCGTTGCACGCTCTGATGACGAAAAATTGCCCGCAGTACAAATCGCTCGTGATTGATGAAGCACAGGACATGCTCTCTCGCCCGATGCTGGATGTTTTGGATGCCCTGGTCGTCGGCGGTTTGAAAAACGGTCGTTGGTGGTTCTTTTGCGACCGAAATAATCAGGCATCCGTCTTCGGAGTTTACGAAGACGAAGCTCTGTTTCTACTGATTCCGATTGGTGTCGCGGTTCTTCTGCCAACGAACCGACGAAACACGATTCAAATCGCAACCGAAACTGAAATCAAAACGCTGCCGCAATTTCCGCCGGCAGCCACCGTTGACGGGATTCCAGTTAAGACAGACTGGTACAAGAAACCGGCTGATCAACGCCAGCTTCTCAGCACGACGTTGAAGAAGCTGCTGAACGAGGAAATATCGCCGCATCAAATTTCTGTTTTGTCCTGTCGCAAAGCCGAAGATTCCTGCGCCAGTCAGTTTCGCGATTTTCAATTAGCGACCATCGACGAAGGCAACGCGTGGAAAGTTGGTTCAAAATTATTGAACCAAGTCACCGCTTGCAGTGTCTCATCGTTCAAAGGACTCGAGAACGATTTCATCATCTTGACGGATGTGGACGAATTGTCTCCCGACTGGTGGCGTGGCGTTGTGTACGTGGGAATGTCGCGGGCGAGGATTGGGTTGTACGTTTTTATCAACCAAAAGTTGGAGCCTCTTTGCGATGAGCGACAACGCGACTGGTTGCGAAAGCAAGTCACGGAATGAATTGGGAACATAGGTAAAACATGGCAATGTCAGACGAAGAAACGTTCCGTGACGAACTAATTCAAGCCTTGGAGCGTGAGCTGGTCGGGCCAGGCTTGCCTCCACACGACTATGAGGCCAATCCAAACCAACGTTACGTTGAACGATTAGAAGAATCGCCGACGCAGCGTTACTCCGCTGGCGTGTTGTTTCCGCAACAGCAAGTCATCAACGAACATGATGACCAAGGCGATACTGAAGATGCGGACGAGGCGAGCGGGAGTGGTGAAGAAATTCCAACTGAACCGTTGGAAGGCGATCCAGGCTCCGAGCCTCGCCGCGATGGTGGCTCGGGCGATTCACTTACGGACGCATACGATCAAACCGTTCGGCTTGCCAATGAGTTTTATCCGTCAGCGATTGGATTGTCGTGTCTTTGTGATGGCGACGCCGGCGACCTAGTCATCCGTGTTTCAGCCGCTCGCTATGAGTCAGGGACGGTTCCGTACGTCGCGGAAACAGAAAATGGTCCGCAGACGCGTGAACGTCAGGAATGGCGACGGATACAAATCGAGATCCCCGATCAAACTCTGTCGGTGCCAGCATCTTCTCAGCAAGCACCCTGGGAGCGCAATCTCGTTGAATCGCTGATAGTAAAGGGAATGTTCCGGCACCGGGGTGATGGCAGCGTCCTTCTCACTCTGTCGCTATTGAACGACCATCAAAGCGGACGTGACAGCCGTATCCGTGCAGCGGATTGTTTCTTTCAGGTATCCGTCAGCATTCAGTCTGCTGGCGGGAAACCGGTCTTCCGTGAATACAAGGTTCTTCCCGACCGCGATCCCAGCAAGATCGCTGATCCGGATGTCCAAGAAGAGGCTGCACTCGAATTGCTCTATCGCAAACGAAAAGCGTTTGCGGTCGGGCATGGTTGCTCCGTTGACTGGGGCGAGGAAACGGATAGCAAGGTCGCGTCGCTCGCAACGGTGACGGTTCCGCGAGTGAAAGTTCCGCCGGTCGAGCCACGCAGCACCGACGGTGACGAGCTGAACATGTACATCCTCTCAGGGGCCGATGGAACGGTGCCGCCATCGAAGATTCCATCGACGCTTCAGCCGTTGGTGACCGACTACGAGACTTGGATCAGGGAACAAGAGGCCAACGTTGCCAGTTTGCCAAGTCGCTTGAAGGCTCCAGCCACAGAAAACCTGAAGCACTGCCGGACCTGCCTTGGGAGAATTCGTGACGGGATCAAGCTGCTGGAAAACGATCCAGTCATGTTGGAAGCGTTCATGCTGGCCAACAGAGCGATCTTGATGCAACAGCATCATTCGCGCCGATCCAAACGATCCAAGGATGTTGGCATGGTGCCATTGCCGGCCAGCTACAAGCCAACCACCCCCTACGAAGGACGATGGCGAACGTTCCAGCTTGCCTTCATTCTGATGAACCTGTCCTCATTAAAGACAAACGATGATGGCACCGAACATCCGGAGCGTGACCTTGTCGATTTGATCTGGTTTCCCACAGGCGGTGGCAAGACAGAAGCCTACCTTGGCCTCGCGGCTACCGACATTTTCTTGCGACGTTTGATTCGACCAGACAACGCAGGGTGTACCGTGCTGATGCGTTACACCCTTCGATTGTTGACGGCTCAGCAGTTTCAGCGTGCCAGCTCGATGATTTGCGCGTGCGAGCTTATCCGCCGCAGTCGTTCAAAGGATCTGGGCGAACAAGCGATCACAATCGGTCTATGGGTCGGAGGTTCTTTGACGCCGCTCTATCGCGAGCCAGCAGTCAAATCGCTGAATAGTCTGGCAAAGCCAAATAGCCAGGAAGCGAATGAATTTCAAATGCTCAAGTGCCCGTGGTGCGGGACGGCGATGGATGATCCTGATGCACTTGGATATCAAGCTCATGGAAAGCCAAAGACAGTGATCTTTGTCTGTCCGGAAACGCAGTGCGAATTTTCAACCCCGAAGAAGCGTTTGCCGGTCATCGTCATCGACGACGATGTTTATGAAATACCGCCAACACTAATCATTGGGACGGTCGACAAGTTCGCCATGTTAGCTTGGCGTGAAATGTCGGGAAGAATCTTCGGCATCGGAACTCCCGGCGATAACGATCCACCAGACCTGATCATCCAAGACGAGCTTCACTTGATTTCAGGTCCACTCGGGTCGGTGGTCGGGCTCTACGAGTCGGCAATTGATCTGCTGTGCTCGTGGAAAGGCCGCAAACCAAAGATTGTTGCTTCGACGGCGACGATCCGTCGAGCATGGCATCAATGCCGAGCGTTGTACGACCGCCCCACATCGCAATTTCCTCCGCAAGGGCTCGATATTTCGGACTCATTCTTCGCCAAGGAGAACTGTGATACGCCGGGCCGCTTGTACTTGGGCGTCTTCGCAACGGCCGCGCCGTCGTTTGTGACTGCGATGGTGCGAACGCTTGGCGGGCTCTTCCACGCCTGCAAGGCACTGCGACTGCCAGAGGGCGTTCCCGAGTCGACTCGCGATCCGTATTGGACGGCGTTGCAATACTTCAGCAGTCTGCGGGAACTCGGCCATGCGGCCACGCTGATCGAAGCCGACATTCCCGAGTACATGTGGTCAATTACAACGCGAACAGCAACACCCAAAGAACTGCACCGCAGCCTTGGAACGCCGGTTGAACTAACCAGCCGTCGAACCGCCGACGAAATCCCAGCGATCTTAGAGCGTCTGGAAAAGCGTTATCCCCGTGAATCAGATGACTGGAAAGACAGGCCGCTTGATACGCTTCTGGCGACCAACATGATTTCGGTTGGTGTCGACGTTGATCGACTCGGGCTGATGCTCGTCGTGGGCCAACCAAAAACGACTTCCGAGTACATCCAAGCAAGTAGCCGTGTAGGGCGTTCTCAGAAATCGCCGGGATTGGTCGTTGCCATGTACAACCCAGGAAAGCCGCGAGACCGATCCCACTACGAACACTTCCGCGCTTACCACGAAGCGTTTTACAAACATGTCGAGCCAACAAGCGTTACTCCGTTTTCTCTGCCCGTGATGGAGCGAGCATTGCATGGCGTTCTGGTAGTTCTGGTGCGGCACTTGGTTGGGCTTTCAAAGCCTGATCAATTCGATCCGTCGTCAACAACGCTGCAAGATTTGATTGACCAAATCGAACTACGTTGCTCAGTGGTCGATCCTGAGCACGCCGCCAGCCTGAAGTCGAAACTGAAAGTGCTGGTGTCGAAATGGTCTAGCGTCCAACCATCTGAGTGGGGCGGGTTCGGCAAACCTCCAGAACTTCGCCCGCTTATGTATCCCGCCGGCAGCGAACCATTGCCAGCGTGGGCAGGTTCGGCTTGGGCCACGCCGAGCTCAATGCGGAACGTCGATGTTGAATGTCGGGCAGAAGTGATTGCAAGTTACGAAAACGACGAATAGGAATCAAACAACATGGCAAGAAAAACAATTCGTCGCTCGCAAGCGGTTGTTCCGTTTGGTGTCGGTGCAATCTTCGATCTTCCCGGTCAAAGTCTAATGAGCGCTGGGCTGGATGTCTGGCCCGACAAGCCGAAATGTCCGATCAATGATGATCGCTTGGCGAGACGTCTCGGCGTTACGTTCTTTCGCGCGCCTCCGCCAGCGCCGGGTGAGGGATACGCCGGAGCGTTGCTTCCGTTCGTTCGTTTCCCGTTATGGCACTTTTGTCCGCGCTGCCGTTCACTCGAGCGAAGCAAATGGAACGAAACGGCGGCTCCTCGATGCGCCAGCGATCTGGGCAGTCGGTTCAAATCGAAGCCGGGCGAGAAGAAACAGCCATCATGCTCGGCATTGCCCGAGAAGAAACGATACCGAATGGTTGCGGTTCGCTTCATCACGGCTTGTCCAAACGGTCACATTGACGATTTCCCATGGGAGCTTTGGGCACATCGGAAGTCCGGAGAAAACCTGTCGGACGTTCGAGTCTGCAATCGACCGCAGCTTCGGTTGAACTACGGACGTTTCTCTGGGTTGGGAGGACTAAAGGTTGTCTGCGAAACCTGTGAGTCTTCGCGAACGATGAGTGGTTCGGCTGGTCCGAATTCACTCGAAGGACTCATTTGCAGTCGGAACCGACCGTGGCTTGGTCCCCACGGCACTGATGAGGAATGTGACGCCACGCCTCGGATGCTACAACGTGGTGCAACGAATCTGTATTTTCCAAAGGTTGCCAGCGCTATCCTGATACCACCGTTCAGCGACCCACTTCGCGCGATCATTGACCAACCGCACTATTGGCAAGTCCTTGCCGGTAATCCGCAACCGGACAATACTCCAGATCGTCAGACGGTAACGAACATCGCAACGATCCTTCAATGCGATCCGGATCGGTTGTTTGAAGTAACCCAAGAGAAGATGAAGGGATTAGAACCGAGCGGAGACGCTCAAAGCGAAGAAGAGTTCCGCCACTCGGAGTACACCGCGCTTTCCGAAGCTTCCGGCGATGATGAAAGTGAGTTCGTGACCGTCCCGCAGAAACTGAACGAGTACGAACCGTTCTTGCGAAACATACTCGACCGAATCGTCCTTGTTGAGAAGCTTGCGGAGACACGTGCGCTAACAGGATTCTCCAGAATCGACCCGCCGCCGTACCGCGAGTTTGATACGCACGACCAAGATAAATTGAGCCTCCAGCGGCGTAACTGGCTGCCTGCAATGCGTGTATATGGCGAAGGTTTGTTCTTCCGTTTTAACAAATCAGTGATCGACACCTGGATAACCTCTGCCGTTGAACAGCGGGTCCAGTCCATGATCGACGGTCACCATCAAATGTGCGAAAAGCTCCAGCGAACTCCGAGACAATTGCCGCCTCGGTTCTTCCTGCTTCACACCCTCGCCCATATTTTAATTCGGCGACTCAGTTTCGAGTGCGGCTATGGTAGCTCGTCTTTGCGAGAGCGACTTTACTGCTGGGATGAACCCGGAAAGGAGATGTCAGGGATCCTGATCTACACCGCCGCGGGCGACTCTGAAGGAACGATGGGAGGCTTGGTGCAACAAGGCAAGCCCGGCCGTCTTGAAGCATTGTTTCGCGGTGCGATTCAAGACGCTCGCTGGTGTTCGTCCGACCCGCTATGCATCGAAAGCAGCGGCCAAGGTATCGACTCGTTGAACCGCGCAGCTTGCCACGCCTGTGCCCTGTTGCCGGAGACAAGTTGCGAGGAGGGCAATCGTTATCTGGATCGAGGTGTACTGGTCGGGACGCCGAACGATCCGGGGCTTGGCTTCTTCGCTGACCTTGTGTCATCCGCGGCTGCCCCCAATGCATGAACTTGCGATGAATGATCTTGTTGTCGATGCTGTCTACGAAGGCGGGCGGCAAGGAAATGCAGGAAATTTCCGCTCAACCCAATGCTAGGAGTGAGCAACCAGGGCGGGTTTCGCTATCTCGGACGAAGAGATGCACCACACTTGATCGTACTGACCTCGAGCTTCAATGATCGGGATTGGCCAGATCACCTAGATCGCGAAACGGGACTGCTTCGATATTTTGAAGACAACAAGCAGCCAGGACGTTTGCTCCACGTGGAGTGCCCACGCTTCGGAAACGAGCTATTGCGGAACGCATTCAATGCTTGTCACTCCAATTGTCGTGAGGCAGTTCCTCCGTTTTTTCTATTCAGAAATGCGGGGACATTTCGCGAAGTCCAGTTTCTAGGACTTGCTGTGCCTGGGGCAATCAACTTGAGCAGTTCGGAGGATCTAGTTGCGGTGTGGAAGTCTTCCGACGGTGACAGGTTTCAAAACTACAAAGCGACTTTCACTATTCTAGATTCGCCTGAGATAAAGCGGTCTTGGATTAATGACATCAAGAGCGGAAACCCGTTCACTTTAAATGCACCCACCGCGTGGCGACACTGGCGAGAAGATGGAATCCTATCACCGTTGCTAGCGGAGCCAACAGTTGAGCATCGAAGCAAGTAGCAGCAACTCCCAAAAGATTCTGACGCACGGCTAATGGTTCAGTGCATACGGGATCATTTTTCCAGCTGGCCCGTTGGATTTGAGCAGCGTGCTTCCCAACTGACTCGCATGATGGACTCGAATTTTGTTTCGTATGATCTAACACGACCTAGCCGAGACGGAGGACGTGATGCAATTGGTGAGTACAGAGTTGGCACTGAAGCCTCTTCCATACTCATCGACTTTGCTCTTGAAGCAAAGTGCTATGCCGAGGTTAACTCCATCGGGGGCCGCGAAATATCGCGTCTGATTTCAAGACTGCGTCACCGACAATTCGGAGTCCTGGTAACAACCTCCTTTGTAAATTCGCAGGCCTACAAAGAGGTCAAGGAAGACAAACACCCGATCCTGGTAATTGCCGCATCAGACATCGTTGAAATTCTGAAACGCTCTGAGCTCAATACACCTCAATTAGTGGTGGATTGGCTGCAGTCAAACTTCCCGGCCCCGGAGAATAGCAGTCTTTGATTCAGCTTCTCTAGGTGTGGTAAGAGTTTTAACTACGGCCGCCATTACACGAGGGCAAACTGCGTTTCCAATCAGTTTGATCTTCTCGCGGCGAGTCGACTTGGGAAGTTGATGCTCAGTGGGAAAACCCATGGCCGCTGCCAGTTCCGTTGGCTGTAGCATTCGCATCTCATGGCCGAATTTGGTCGGTCGAACATAGGCAAACCGATCGAGTGTCGTAACCGTTCGCAGCGGTCGATCCAGGCGTTGGTAGCCGCCAGCGCCATCGCTGCCGTAGTACACCATAATGAATGGCGTGTTGTCGCCAAGTGATTCGATGGCACGCTCGGCGCGTTCAAGCGTAGCCAACGCTCGCTCAGGCGTTCGCACTTCACTGAGTGGCCAAGGTGATGAATTGGACTCGCCGCGACCAAGGATACTCGACACCGTTTTCTTGGTTTCGTTCTTTTGATCCGGCAAAGACGGCTCTTGTTCCCGATCGCAAACGACGAACAAACGGCGGCGTGAGGTGGGCGTCGAGAAGTAGCGTGCATCGAGGACGCCACTATTGATGTGATAGCCAAGCGATTGGAGCTTTGATTTCCATTCATCGAACCGTGCCCACCGCTGCATCTGAAGCACGTTTTCAACGACGATCCATCGAGGATGAAGCACTTTTGCAAAACGAATGACTTCAAACGCAGTGCCACGGCTCTTTTCGCAGCCCGGCTTCTTTCCCTTCGCGACGCTATGCGCGGTGCATTCTGGGGACGCCAAGAGAAGGTCGATCTTGCCGACGTCGTCCATCAATCGCTGTGGCTTCAGCGAACTGGCCTTCATTCGATAAGTTTGCGCACACGGAAAATTGACAGCGTACGCATCAGTTGCCATACCCCACATATCGAGCCCAGCGACCGGCGTTGCGCCCGCCATCGCAGCCCCGCGTGAACTACCGCCCACCCCACAGAACAAATCGCAAGTTCGTATCTCTTGTTGCATCCAATTGCTTCCATGAATTACCGGCCGGATATCAATATCTCATACAGATTCACAGTCGACTAGGTCAACATTGACCGGCACCGACGGCAATTGCAGTTTGCCGCTTTTCCCACGTTTTCCGCTGTTTGAGCCAATTGGGGGCCGTTGCGATCTGGCGAATGTCTCTTTCACGTAGGTGGGGACTCGAATAAGCGACAGGTTCAAGTTCAAGCAAATCTTGCTGGATGTCGAAGACGACGGACCGTACGTGTTCCCACCGTTGCCCGAAACCGAGCCTCCGGTCTGGCTCGACGACTATCCGCCCGGCACACCCGATCCTGGCCCACGACCGCCCTGGTGGCCCGACGATGCGATCTGGCCGCCGCAACCAGAAACGCCAGTCGTTATCGAGGTTCCGCCGTCACCACACATTTGGCCGCGACTGCCACCCGACCATCCGTATCATTTGCCGCCGGGGCACTCGTATCCCGACAGTCTTCCGCCCGGCCATCCCGGCGGAGCCTACCCCGCGATGCCCGACTATCCGGTCGTGCATCCTAGTGACTGGGGCGAAGACTGGCCCAGCTATCCCGGCATCCTAGACGACTGGCCGCCAACCTACGAAGACAACGAGTAGTCTTCAGCAACAATTGAAATCACGATACGGCTGCATTGGATATTCTAAGGCAGCCGTTCTTCGTATCCTAATTTACCAGTCGTGTCTGTCGTTGCCTTTCTTATTCTGGTTGGACTGTTCAAGGCTTGTTGCATTCAGGAGGTATTGTCGAAAGTTGATGGGGCGGCAAAAAGGTAATCTCGAGTGGTATGAAGAATTTTCGATCAGCAGCTTTTTTCACGCGATTGCCGACCTTCTCGATGCGTAGCTGGGCCCAGGGAGACGTGACGCCGATGCATTGCTGGCAGATGCCCGCGCAGAGCACCTGCTTTACCCAACTGCCGAGCGGTAGGCGGCAACGCGGCGGATGTTCAGCCCGAGCGCGCACAGGGTTGCCACATAGGTGATGTTGAGCATCTTTCGGACTCGCAATCGAATCATTCCCATCTGGTACTTGAGCCGTGACATGGTTGCCTCAACTCCAACACACCATCGATAACGATCGCGGAACTCGTCGCCTCTTTCCTTCATTCTGCGTAGTCGAAGGCGCACACGATCGTGTGTGTATTGGTAGCGAACTGAACTACGTCCTACCGATGATGCTGGACACCGATCCTTGTGAGGACAACTTTCACATGTTTCCGCCATGAAAATGACTTGAAGACGAATGCCAGCGACGCTCGTCTCTGCAGGCCGCTGTCCGGCAGGACACCGTGTAATGCGTCCTTCGTCATCGACGTCAAAGTCTTCAAGCGTGAACTTGCCTTGCAACTTTCCTTTAGGCGTTTGCGCCGGAGCAACGATTTCAACATCGCGACCATTTCCGTTTTCGATGCACTCAGTCGATCCATAGTGCGAGTCGGCAAGAAGTTCCTGCGGCTTGATGCCACGCTGCTCAGTGTCATCGAATGCAGGAGTCAGTGCGTCTTTGTCGTGCATCGTTAACGGGTCCACAGCCACATGGGTGATCAGATCAGGTTTTGGAGTGATTGAAGTATCTGGCTCCTCGGAATCTTCCTCGTCATACGTTTCCATGATCTGTACGAGATAGCCCGTGCCGCGATGTTTGTTGTAGCGAGCATCGGGATCAGCCGGATTGATCACGCCATCACATCCCGTTTTACTCGGTGGCCGCACAGTGACGGGTGCTTCACCTGAGCTAGAGACCTCACACTGCTCGTGAAAAATTTTCCGTAGCAACTGGTAGCTCTCTAAAGTCGAGCATTCCGTTTCTTGAAAGAACTCAACGAGTTTAAAGACATTTCCGGCGGCTTCCGATATCCGCTTTCTTGACTCACTGGGCCGTGTGTCGCCAAAGCAAACGTCGCCTGTTCGCGTTACATATTTGCGAATGATTTCTGGATCGACCAACGAATATTGTTCCGGATGCTTTCGTTTGAGCTCCCGCAGAAACTTGCAAGTTGCCTCAACTAATATTTCCGGCCTAGTTAATCCACCAATGGCCGATCGTACTGCGGTCGAGTCAAGACGTTGCTTGCTTGTGTCGATACCGATCTCCTTGATGAGTTTGTCTGTCAGCGTGCGGAAAAGAACTTGATCAAGGCCAGCGTCGAGCACCATCTTGCGATAGTTGCGGAGCGTTCGCTCGCAGATGTAGGCATCGGAATTGTGCCTGATATCCAACGCGTAATGCCAAGCGATATTCAACGCGATTGCTTCAGTGGTTTGCTGGTCGGTGAAATCATGGAGTTGCTGAAGAATCAACGCACCGATCGCGACATAGATATCCTTCGTCGGACGCCCATAATCATCGCGAAACCCGGTCGCAAGATCGCGGACAGGAAGCTGCTCCAACAAACAGTCACGAAAAACGCCGGCCCAACTCCGATCAAGCAAACGTCTTCGCTTGGGCCCCAGATATTCCCATGGATCGAACAGGTCACCGGTATGATGGTCGCGTTGAGTTACGCATGAAGCAAACTTAGCGGAACCCCAAGTTTACGCAACTCCAAACGCTCGACTTTTTGCCGCCCCATCAACATTTGACAATTGCACTAACTGTTTATGGTATGGTGAGGCGGCAAAAAGCTGGCATTTTATGCGGGCAACGAATTTCAAAGAGTAGAATGCAGAAAAATACCACGCAGTTAAATAGACGCAGCAAGAAAAACATTCCCGGAGCGGCCTGAAACGCTGGGATTTTGCTATTGCGTGATCTGCGCAAAACCCGCAAGTCCGGCCCGTGAACGGTTACCATGCTGGATAACCAGGTCGTTCATCCCGGCGATCCAGGCATCTTGGATGATCGCTCATCGAGCGATGAGGGCGACGAATAGCGATACGCTACCAAGGCAACAAACAAAACGGTGGAGTCGACGTTTTGCGTTCCAGGTCCCACAGTTCGGTGTTACGCCATCATCGCTGAACAGCTTTCTTGGCACTTGTGGCAGCACTCGACGCACTTCTCCATGCTGCCGATCTTGTCACAACTGTCTGCACATGCTTTGCAGATCTCGGCGCAGGCTCGGCAATACAACGCGTGGTGATCGCTATTGCGGCTCATGAAGTCGACGCAGGCTGCACAAGCGGCGATGCAGTCGAGCATTAGTTTGACGTGCGTTTGCTCGACGTGGTCGCCGCCTTCGGATAGGCAGTGGCTGGTCAGCATGTCAGCACAGGTCGTTTGGCACTCTTGGCAGTTTTGAAGGCACTCTTTCATGGATGCGGTTGCGGTACTCATTCGTTTCTCCTTTAGAAATGGTTGTGCGACCCCGTTGCCGCTGCCTTAGCGGTATGCAACTTGCATACCACTATGGGGTATATTGGAGAATGACTTTTTGACAGCCTGGAGAAATCATGGACCACGCCGAGAAACACAAGACATCGCTGCCCGTTGCCGATGCGTCGACGCAGATCGACCCGGTTTGTGGGATGACCGTTCCGGCAGATAGTCCACGATCGGCCGAGTATAACGGCGAGAATTACGTTTTTTGCAGCGATGGATGCTTGAAAAAATTCCAAGATGATCCTGCTGGAGTGCTGGCAAAGCGATCACAGAAAGAGGCATCGAGCGGTTCGTATTGTTGCGGTGGAGACACAGCGGTACAGATCGGGGAAACCTCGAACAAGTCTTCGTGCTGCAGTGGTCACTCATCGACCAAGGCGAGCGATTCCCCGGCGGACCCGGATGCTATCTACACATGCCCGATGCACCCTGAAATCGAGCAGGTTGGGCCTGGCGATTGCCCAATTTGTGGGATGGACTTGGAGCCGAAGGTCGTCGCATTGGATGACGAGGGTGAAGATAAACAATACGCCGACATGAAACTTCGCTTTTGGGTGGGCGTTGCGTTGTCGGTGCCATTGCTCGTGATCGCGATGGGGCCGATGGTGGGTTTGCGGGTCGCGGATTGGATGAGTCAAAACGTCTTTGGCTGGTTGCAGTTGGCTCTTGCGACGCCGGTTGTATTCTGGTGCGGATGGCCCTTGTTGGTTCGCGGAGCCAAGTCGTTTCGCACGATGAACTTGAACATGTTCTCGTTGATCGCCGTGGGAACGTTGGCAGCGTATCTGTTCAGTTTGGTCGTCGTGTTGCTTCCTGGTGTGATCCCAGAGGCGTTTTTCGAGAACGGAGTTCCACCTCTGTATTTTGAAGCGTCGGCGGTGATCATCACGTTGGTGTTGCTTGGGCAAGTGTTGGAACTGCGAGCACGACAGCAGACGGGCGGAGCGATTCGCGAACTCATGAAGCTTGCCCCCGATACGGCACACCGAATCACAGACGATGGCGAGGAAGACGTCTCGCTCGATTCGGTCCACAAGGGCGATCGGCTGCGAGTTCGTCCTGGTGAGAAAGTTCCGGTCGATGGGAATGTTCTCAGCGGTTCGAGCAGCGTTGACGAGTCGATGTTGACGGGCGAGCCGATGCCGGTGAAGAAGGTGGAAGGTGACGAAATCACGGGCGGAACGTTGAACCAGACCGGTGCGCTCGTCATGGAGGCCGGCGGTGTTGGCGGGGACACGGTTCTGAACCGCATCGTGCAAATGGTTGCCGACGCACAGCGGAGTCGCGCCCCGATTCAGAAACTGGTCGATGTGGTGGCTCGTTACTTTGTGCCGGCGGTGATCGTTTGTTCGATTCTCGCGTTCATCGGCTGGGCGGTGTTTGGTCCGGAGCCGCAACTGGCTCATGCGTTCGTAGCGGCCGTTGCCGTGTTGATCATTGCTTGTCCGTGTGCGTTGGGGCTGGCAACGCCCATGTCGGTGATGGTCGGCGTTGGCCGCGGTGCCAAGGAAGGCGTATTAATTAAGAACGCAGAAGTCCTCGAAGTCATGGAGAAGGTTGACACGATTGTCGTCGACAAGACGGGCACGCTGACCCAGGGACGACCGGAAGTGACAGGCGTCGAAACGTTCGGTGACTGGAATGAGAACGATGTGTTGACGTTGGCTGCGGCGGTCGAATCGCAGAGCGAACATCCGTTGGCTCAGGCGGTCGTTCGCCGAGTGAAGGCGAATGAGTTCCAGGTTGTGGAGGCGAGGGAATTCAACAGTATCACCGGTGGTGGCGTTCGCGCTCGCGTCGATGATCATGATGTTTTGATCGGCAAAGCTGACTTGTTGGACGAACAAGGCATCGAGGGCGTCGATGCGGGGCGAGACAAAGCGGGATCGCATCAGGCCGAGGGTGCGACGGTTGTGTTCGTGGCGATCGACAACAAGTTGGTGGCAATTCTCGCGATCACTGACCCGATCAAGGAGAGCACGCCGGCAGCGCTAAAGACATTGCATGAACTGGGGTTGAAAGTCGTGATGTTGACCGGTGATGCCGAACCGACTGCGAAAGCCGTCGCGACAAAGCTGGGCATCGACGAGTTTCATGCTGGCGTTTCGCCAGAGGAAAAGCATGACTTCGTTCGCATGTTGAAGAAGGAAGGCAAGACAGTTGCGATGTGTGGCGATGGGATCAACGACGCTCCGGCACTCGCCGAAGCGAACGTTGGCATCGCGATGGGCACGGGGACAGGCGTTGCGATTGAATCCGCTGGTGTCACACTCGTCGGCGGCGATCTGCGCGGTGTCGCTGCGGCGGCGAACTTGAGCCGCAAAACGATGAGCAACATTCGTCAGAACCTGTTCTTCGCTTTCATTTACAACGCACTGGGAATCCCGGTCGCTGCTGGGTTGCTGTATCCGATCTTCGGCGTGTTGCTCAGCCCCATGATTGCAGCGGCAGCGATGAGTTTTAGCAGTGTGTCGGTGATTGCGAATGCGTTGAGATTGCGGGCAGCCAAGCTCACGTGATTATTGCAGCGGCATTCGTCAAGAATCTCGGCCAGCGTCATCGTAAGGTCTGGACGCCTTCGGCACCAAGTAAATCTTGCCTAATCGTTACAAGTGGAAAGAAATCCAATTGCACGACGACTCCGACCATTCGTTTCTATACCCTGCATGGGTATGTTGCCGAAAGTTCGAGTACAGCTCGGTATCATTCCAAGGATTCGGAATCAATGAAACGAAGACTACTTCACTTGTTGATCGCATTGACAGCGACAACGACTTATCAATCGGCAGTTGCTCAGGACGCCTCGATGGGGCAGATGATGAGCATGGATCGGTCGATGACACAGTCACTTGGCGGTGTCGACGATCAAGTTCTTCCCGAGAGCGACTTGCCGCCTTTGCCGGACATGCCAAGTGGGTTTGCTGATTTCGACACGGCGTATGACTACACGGATAACGCAACTGTCGAGATTCATACGCTCGAAACCGTCCTGGCCCTAGCGGCAGGAAACAATCCAACCATCCAGCAAGCGAGATTGCACGTGTCGGCGGAAACGTCCAAGGCGTTGCAGGCAGGACTGTATCCCAACCCTGTCTTGATGTACGTCGGCGAGAAGATTGGTAGCGACGGAAGTGCGGGGGAGTTTCAGGGTTTCGAGGTTTCTCAGCGTTTCGTAACTGCTGGCAAGCTTCAACTGAGTCGATTGAAATACCGACAACGCGCGCATGTTTCCGAACACCTCGCCATTGCGCAGACGTATCGGGTCACGAACGCCGTCGAAGTTCAGTTCATTGAGGCATTGGCGGCTTCTATGCGACTCGAACTCCAGCGAGAGATTGAGAAGACGGCTGAAGACGGTGCCGTGACGACTCGCGAACAGTACAACCAGGGCCAAGCCAATTTGACGGCGGTTCGACGCGCCAACGTCATGCTGCAGAAACAGCGTTTGGAACGCATGGCGACTGAAAATGAGTATCGCGACGCGCTGCGGCGACTGTCCGCCATCGTCGGCGTACCGCTTTCCATTGGCCCAACCGAGGGTGAGTTGCGTCCGAGCAATGCATTGGAGTCATTCGACAGTGTGCTCTCTCGTTTGATTTTGGAGAGTCCCGAAGTGTTGGCCGTACGGGCAAAATTGCGTGTGGACCAAACCACGGTCCGTCGCGAGCAGGTCGAGTGGATTCCAGACATCACGATCCAGGGTGGGCCGGGTTACAACTTCAGCAATGGCGACGACGTTTACAACGCGGGCGTTCAAATCGAGTTACCGATCTACGATCGAAACCAGGGAACGATTCGTCAGGCTTGCCAAGACTTGCGACGACAGCAATTCGAAATTCAGAGAATTGAATTGCATCTGAAAGAGCGTCTGGCATCAGCCTATCGAACCTATGCCACCGCTTTGCAACACGCCACGGAGTACGATCGAGTGGTGATTCCCGAACTGAGGGCGGCTTATCGACAGTTGCTTGTCAGCTACAAAGACAACCGAATTGCTTGGCCGGATGTGTTGGAAGGTCAACGCGACTACTTTCAAGCCAGAATGGAACAGATTGATCAGTTCAAGCACGTTCGGCAACAGGAAACGATGATCAACGGTTTCCTACTAGATGGCGGTTTGATGGCCGCAGAAGGCCCGGTTCCACCGGGGCACATTGATGCGGTCGCGAAACCGAGGTAGGAGCGGGGGAGTCTGGGAGTGGGAGAGTCAAGGAGACTTTTGGAAGCCCATCTCCGACAGTCACATGAAACATCTATAGACCACTTGTACGAGAAATCCACGAATGTCAAACACTGAAGACCGCCGACGCTTCTTGACCGCCGGATCGCTGGCCGCCGCGACGGGAGTCGTTGGGAATTTGCTTGGAAGGAACGTCCAGGCCCAGGAACCGATGCCAATGGACATGAAAGGAATGTCTTCGCACCAGCATGGCGAGCACGCAACGCCCCAGATGCCGGCCGACTCAGAAGTGCAAGCGGAATACGATGGGTATTCGCGATTCAAGCCGTCACGCGGCAACGATCCCAACAGCGACTATTACCTTGGCAAGATGATGCCGGGTTTCCGGCCGGCGTCTGATGGACCGGCTCCTTTTGAAGCTCCTGACTTGGACAAGCTCCCCTACAAAATGGTTGGCGGAGTGAAGGAGTTTCAACTTGTCCCAATGGCGGTTAAGCGAGAGTTTCTACCCGGCTATGAGATGAACGTGTACGGTTACAACGGCAGCATGCCGGGGCCTACAATCGAAGTCACCCAGGGAGATCGAGTTCGGTTTGTTGTTACCAACGAACTACCCGAAGACACGTATGTGCATTGGCACGGTTTGGAACTTCCGGTTCAGTGGGATGGTGCGTCGGAGCTTTGCCAAGAACCGATCAAGCCAGGCGAAACTTTCGTCTACGAGTTTGACGTCCACGAAGAAGGCACCTTTTTTTACCATTCGCATGTGCCGATGCAGGAAGCGTTTGGAATGGTGGGCTGGTTCATTGTCCATCCCAAGAAGGTATTTGATCCGCCGGTGGACCGTGACTTCGGTTTGATCTTTCAGAACTTCTTCATCGACAGCTCGCAAAATATCGCCGACAGTTGGAAGATGGATTGGAACTGGCACACGATCAACGGTCGCAGCGGTCCCTATACAACTCCGCTCGTTGTGAAACACGGTGAACGTGTGCGAGTTCGGATCATGAATTTTGCACCGATGCAACATCATCCGATCCACCTTCACGGTCACACATTTTGGCTAACCGGTCGCGAAGGTGCCCGCACCCCGCATTCCGCTTGGATTCCTCGCAACACCGAACTGGTAGGCATTGCACAGGCGACCGACTTTGAATTCATCGCGAACAATCCTGGCGACTGGATGTTCCATTGCCACATGGTTCATCACATGATGAACCACATGACCGAGCAAGTCGGGCCACGGATGCGAAGGAACACCTCGGTGGACGATTACCTCGCCAACCTAGATTCCAGACCCGCTGTTGATTCGACTCGCCAAGACCCTGGTTTTGGTACACCCGGCTACCCGCAAGAGATGAAGGGCATGAACATGTCCGATGCGATGATGCAGAAGATCGGCTCGCGTCGCGAGATGATGGGCATGCGTCCAATGGCCGAAATGGCGGTGATGGGTCTGATGACA
Organism: Rosistilla carotiformis; assembly: GCF_007753095.1. NCBI lineage: Bacteria > Pseudomonadati > Planctomycetota > Planctomycetia > Pirellulales > Pirellulaceae > Rosistilla > Rosistilla carotiformis. The sequence continues at coordinate 2,328,918 of NZ_CP036348.1, read as the reverse complement.
ACACTGCGAGTGATGCCCGAGGATTTGTACCACAAGGTGATGGAAACCGACGACCTTGTAGAACCGGGCGAGGTCTTTACCGAGATCGTGAAGCGATTCGGAGACATCTCCAAGTACAATTCCGGCAAGAAGATGATGCCCGGAATGAAGATGTAGCGGACTAACCGCGGAGACGTTTAGACGGTAAAATCGGTGATCCTGCGAAATCTGCCTATCCAAAGTCCCCACGAATGCTCTCAGACGACGAGAAAAAGAAGCTCAACAATCGACTCCGGCGTGTCATCGGACAGGTCGACGCGGTGGGTCGTATGATCGAGGATGAAGAATTCTGCGTCGATATCCTGATGCAGTTGTCCGCTGCAACGGGAGCGCTCAACAAAGTCGGCCAGATCGTCTTGGAGCAGCATATCCAAACATGCGTTAGCGAGGCGATCAAGAGTGGCAGTGCCAAGGACCGTGACGAGAAGATCGAAGAGCTGATGAAGGTCTTTCGGAAGTACGGCGAGTAAAATATTAACGTGATGAATTGGTTTTTGACTGCTGGCGGGTTTCTGATGACTTGCCTTGGAGTCTGGGAAACCTTCATGGCAGTTCTGCATCCACGTGCGACTGTTGGTCCGATCACGGCAGGCATCAATCGTGGTTTTCACTATCTAGTCCGAACGCGAATATTCTCGCATCCGCGAGTTCTGGTTCACTGCGGACCGGCGTTGATCGTGACGCAGGTGTTGTGTTGGGCGACGCTGCTGTTGATTGGCATCAGCCTGATCGTGTGGCCTCAACTCGGCACGGGCATTACGGCTACCGGATCGACACCGACGGATACGGGTTTTGCGAGCGCGGTGTACTACGCTGGCTTCACGATCACCACATTGGGTGTGGGCGACTTGGTGCCGCGAACGCCAGCGATGCAGTTCTTGACAATCACCGCTGCCGGCTTGGGGTTCAGCTTCTTTACGCTCGTTCTCGCCTATGTCATTTCGGTCTATTCAACCCTGGCCCGTCGCAACCAGTTTGCCAACGAAATTGAGTATCGCACCGGACGAACGGGCGACAGCCTTGGCTATTTGCGAGCGTATCTGACCGAGAGCGATCCTTCGTTGGTCAACCAAGACCTATACACGATGTCGTCGAACATGGCGGACTTGTTGGAGTCGCATCATTTCTATCCGGTCCTGCATTACTTTCGATTCAGCGAACCGCGGTATGCGATGAGCCGAATGCTGCGATTCTGTTTGGAGGTTTCTTCAATGATGCGAGCGGCGCGGCAGGTCGATACTGCCAAGCCCGCCGCCAGTGCCGAGGCTGTCGATCGGCTTTGGCACGCTAGCATGCAGATGCTGGAGGAGACCAAACGGCATTTCGTGATCTGTCACTCGACGCATGACGTTCCCGACCCACGGTTGGCGATCGAGATTTCGCGGTCAATCGGCGACTCTGACGACTTATTGGACAAGCTAAAAGCCGCCTTTGTCGATCAGCAATCCGAGTGGCTTCACGACCTGAACGCGCTTGCCGTTTGCACCAGAAGCGAACCCCTAAAAGAATCCTGAAATCTTTTCGCGAAGTCGTGAAGAAACGTCGGGGCCGTGCATCCAAAGAGCATCAAAGAAGAGATTCCCTCAGTGGGAGTCCTTTAAAAGCTCTTGGAACTGTCCGCCATGAACCGTCGTCACACCAACCCTGCCGTTCGATTGTTTGCTGCTTTTGCAGTGATCGCGGTGCTGTTGACGTCCTCGCCAGCCGCTCGGGCAGGATCACACGACGCGAAGCCTTGCCCTCATGCGTGCTGCCAATCGCAGCCGGTCGGGCACAGTTGCTGTGACGGCGAAACGTCGAACGAATGCGCTGCGATGGCTTCGTGTGAGACCAAAGTCTGGTTGCCGCCGCGAACTTCTGGCGACGATCCGTCGCATCGCGGCTTGGAACGCAGCGACTTCTTGCGGATCAGTTGGAAGACCGAATCGGTCGCTCTTGGTCGGCCGGATTCTTTTGCCTGTCTCAACTCTCTGATTGATTGGCACGTTCGTCTTCAGATTTAGCGGTTGGCTCTGCTTCGACCTGCGAAGCCAGACCCAATTCAAAAAACGAAGATGTTTCTGTTTCCCAATCGGTGCATGTCGATGTCGGCTGCGCCATCAATCCTGGAGTTTCCAAAATGTTAGCGACTGTATTCTCTGCTGTTCTGTTCGCCGTTTCCTTCGTCCCCGCTGGCAATGTTGACACTGCCGCCTCGGCTGGGCCGACGTGTTGTGCCAAGCACGCATACTGCTGCACCGTCCAAGCGGCGTGCTGCGGCAAGCAAGCTGAAACGACAGCAACCACTGACGAAGTGGCGAACGCGACTTCCCAACCCACGTGCTGTGCCAAGCGTGCCTATTGCTGCTCGGTGAACGCACGATGCTGTGGGAAGCACGCTGGAACGAACACTGCAACCAGCGACGTCGTCAGCGCGGCCGGTCAACCGACCTGCTGTGCGAAGCGAGCGTACTGCTGCAGCGTTGGTGCTGCCTGCTGCGGAAATGGATCGGCAAATGCAACAGAAGTCGAGCCTGCTGAACTCAGCTAATCGCTTCTGATTCCGTTCGATCCCACATCAGCCGGGCGAGCCTGAACACTCGCCCGGCTTCTCTGTTTAAGGTGCCATCATGGACACATTCAAACACCGATGGCATCAATTGCCGATTAGCCGGCAACTGCTTGTCCTCGTCAATGCGATTCTCTTTGGGTTTGTCGTTCTGTTTCTTGTCGTTGACTACCGCGTGAGGATGGATCGGCATTTGAACGAGAAGCAGATCGCGTTGACCGAAGAAGCTAAAACGATGTACGAGTCACTGTTGGTCGCTGAACCCCACGGCGTCGAGGCGATTCAAAATCTGGTTGACAACGTCTGCGCTCGAATGAATACCGACGATTCGCCCGGTCACCATATTGCTGCGGATTGGCGAGGGCTTCCGTACCAGGCTGTCTCGCATGGGCATGCTTCCGACGAAATGCTCCTGGCAATGCGGTCGGCAGCTGATTCAACCGTCGCCAGATCAAACGCCACCGGCGCGCTCGTTGTCGGGTCTTTCACTGGACCAGCGGGCACTGTTTACATATCCGAGAAACGTTCAGCAGTCGTGGGCGCAACACGCCGCTCGCTGTTGATCCAGATGTTCGGAGTCTTATTGCTGGGAGGGATTACCGCCTTCGTGGTCAGCGCGGTATTGCGGCAATTGATCGCCAAACCGATCCAAGGCTTTGTTTCGGCGCTGGGGAGTGTTGCCGCCGGAGACCTAAGCGTGATTGCACGTACGAGAAGCTGTCGAGAACTGAGTTATCTCGCCGATCAAATCAATTCGATGACTGAGGCACTGGACCACGCTCAGCGCGACCATCGCGTTCACATGGAAAAGGCACGCCAGATTCAACAGAACTTACGACCGACGGTGAATGGCTTGGTTGGAATCGACGTCGCCGAATTGTTCGAGCCGGCCGACGATGTTGGCGGTGACTACTACGACGTGATTCCATTGTCCGATGGACAGTATCTACTCTGCGTCGCGGACGTATCGGGACACGGCGTGCCGGCCGCGATGGCGGCGACGTTATTGAAGGCGTTTGTGTCGGAAGCGGCAAAGAAATCGTCCAGCCCTGCCCAAATCCTGACAGATGTCAACGAGCGTTACTGCGAGTACGTGATGATGGGACACTTTGCGACCATGACGCTACTGGTCGTTGACCCGAAAAGGAGACAACTGACCTACGCCAATGCTGGTCATGAACTGCCGTTCTTGCAGATTGGAAGCGAGACGCCAGTGCGATTGAACGTGGGTGACTTGATCTTGGGCGTCGAGGACGATACCCACTACAGCGAAGAAACAATCCAGCTCGGCGATGCGTCGCGTTTAGTCATTGTTAGCGACGGAGTGACCGAGGCGTTCGACCCTAGTGAGGAGCAATACGGCACCGATCGAATCGAGCAGTTGATGAACACGGTCAAACGCTGCAACGCTCGCGAACTGGTTGATGCGTTTGAATCGTCCATCGAAACATTTCGCAAGGGTCGCAAGGCGTTCGATGACACAACGCTATTGGTGGCTCAGTTAACTTGAATGGGCTGCGGTATCGTCGCCGACATACCTTCCGATTGTGAATCCAATATCGTTTGGAAGCGTCGGGTAGGTTGCTCGACTGAGCGGCCCGATACGAAAGAACGACGCTTGACCAACTTTACGAAACTGCATGCGCTGAACGGCCTTCAAAGCGTTCTGGTTGGAACCCTCAGTTGTTAGTACTAACGTATGCATTCCATTATCTTGCAACTGGTCAGCCATCTGGCTCAAGATCGCCGCATATAGTCGCCGTCCTCGGTAGGCAGGAAGAACCAAGACTTGGAATACGAAAGCGGCTTCGTCGACGAGTTGGATTGGCAGACCAGTTTCGGGCTTGCCGTCGTGGTTCATTTCACCAGTTATGTTTCCAAAGGCGACCCAAGCGAATCCGGCGAGTGAATCGGCTTGGAAGGCTGCGAAGCATTTTGCTGCGCCGGCGTCCAGCATTTCCAAATCCCGTTCTGGGATCGCGTAATCCAGTTCGGATGCGTGTTCGCGTAGACGCTTGGATGAACACGAACAGATGTCGTATTCGCTCGGCGTTGGCGTTCGCGGCATCTTGTCGATCGGCGACTGATAGAAATGACAGACATTTGCAATCGCAAAACGCCGGACCACTCGATACGCCAACCAACGTGTCGAGCGTGTGGATTGAGTCTTCATGGCAGAACTTGTTCCCGCGTTAGTGGCAGCAGCTTCCGCCGCCCGATGAGGGGAGAGAGGAAACTGAAGTGGGAGCGGTTGAGAACGAGTTTGCTGCGGGCGGTTGGTCGTCAGTGTCGAAATCAATCGCCGTGTCGTATTGAATGTTGGCGGCAGCTTGCTCGGCATATTGCTGAGCGGTCATTGCCGGTTCGTCTTTTCGATTGCCCAGCCAGGGCAGCGATTGGCATCCGGCGGAAAGTGAGAGGTTCAAAGCGAGCGCAGCGGTAGCGCAGTATTTCCATAGCGATTTCATGACGACTTCCTTGTCGTGAGTTGAAAACAAAAAGGCAGGGACGGCGTGGTGACGTCATCACTTGCGTGAATCAGCCGCGACACCGCCCCCGCGTGTGTCAGAAAGAGAGCGAGCAATTCTCGCTCCCGAGTTGATTAACGAATCGTTGGAGCGTCGACTCCTTGTGACTTCAGAACAGCTAGCCACTTTTGCGGTTCTGCTGCGATCTTCTTCGCGCATCCGGGGCAGCAGATGTAGATCGCTTTGCCCGCTGCGTTGACTTTGTATGGCCCGCCCATCGCATCAAGCGGTTCGTCCATCACGGGGCATTTCTTCTGGGCAGCGATAAATGGAACATCGGCAGAAACTACTTTGAAAATGCCGTCGCGTACTTGCTCGGTTCCGGCGGGGACGGACGCTTGATCGCCGTTCCCATAAACCATGGCGAGGTACTTCGCTGGTTCAGCTTGAATCTTCTTGATGCAGCCTTTGCAGCAAAGATAGATCGGTTTGTCGCCAACCATCACCTTGATTGGTGTGCCCATGCCACCGAGAGGCTCATCCATCACTGGGCAAACCTTTTGAGCCGCAATGGCCGCTGCGTCGGCTTGTGTTGATGTTGAGACAGTAATCTTTGCCGCAGTCGTGACAGCGGGCTGGCCACTGTTTTGCGGACCGTTGCCATAAACCATGGCGAGGTACTTCGCTGGTTCAGCTTGAATCTTTTTGATGCAGCCTTTGCAGCACAGATAGATCGGCTTGTCACCAACCATCACCTTGATCGGTGTGCCCATGCCACCGAGAGGCTCATCCATCACGGGACAGACCTTTTGGGCGGCAATCGCAGCAGCGTCGGCTTGTGTCGCTGTGGTGACCGTTATTTGCGGGCGACCGGCAGCATATTTAGCCGGGTCTGACTTGACCGCGTTCACGCAGCCGGCACAACAAACGTAGAGTTTCTGTCCGTTCACATCGACTGCCACGGGATCGCCCATACTGCCGAGCGGCTTTCCGCTGACGGGACAGATTTTTTGTCGTGCGATCGCCGCGGCTGCCAGCTGTTGCTCGCTGGCCGGAACGGTGGCGACTTCGTTGAACGAGATTGTGCTGGCCACAATACCGACCAATTGCACATCGACGTCAATCTGTCGACCAGCGATTTGCGACAAGTTCACAGGAGCGGTCAACGCTCCTTTGCCATCGGGCAACAAGTCGTAGCGATAGCGTTTCGCATTGCCTTCGACTCGTACGGAGACGGCACCGCGTCCCTGGTCGACCGACACCGGCTGACCAGCGCGGTCGTAGACGAACATTTGCAGCCCGCCTTGTGAAACAATCGTTTCGATTTGCAGGTTGCCGGTTTGTTTCAAACTGCCGCCATGCGGCCCCGCTTGCGTCGCTTCACGAGCCTGCGTCATGCCGGGCATCGCGTGGTTGTGACCAGTGTGATTGTGCTGTGATTGAATTGTTTGCCCAAACACGCCCGATGTGGACATCGCGAGTGAGAAAGCGGTGATGATGAGTGTTCGTTTCATGGGAGAACTCCGTTGTGAAAGTTAGGACACCGTCCGTTGGGTCCGTCGATCTTGGTGAGGTTGTGTGTTTGGATGCCTGAGTCGTAAATTTCTTCACGGTCAAACGAAAAGTTTTATGCCGCTTTCATGAGTTCCTCCTCCGGCATCGCTTCGATGCCTTCCCAAAGCTCATCTTGAAATCCGAAACGCATTTTCAATTCCAGGTAGCCGCAATAGAGCGTCGGCACGATGAACGAAGTGAACGGTTCGGCTAACATGCCACCGAACACGGGAATCGCCATCGCTCGGGCAACGTCAGCTCCACGGCCCGTCGCGATCAACACTGGAATCAACGCGGCAAGCGTCGTAACCGTGGTCATCATGCAAGGTCGAATGCGTTTGAGTCCCGCTTCGTAAACCACATTGCGAATGTCTTCGACCGATTCGATTTTGCGTTTCTTGAGAAGTTGATGGATGTAGGTCGCCATCACCACGCCATCGTCGACCGCGAGACCGAACAAAGCGATGAAACCAACCCAAACTGCCGTGTTGAGTTCCACGCCCATCGTTGCAACTGCGATCATGCCGCCAGCGAAGGCGACTGGGATACCGGAGAACACGGCTAACGAAATCGAGAGGTTTCGGAACTCCATGTAAAGCAACATCAGATTGATGCAGATCACCATCGGAATGATCCACATCAAGCGTCGATTGGCTTCGATTTGGTTACGGAAGCTGCCGACGGCTTCGAGGGAATAGCCGGCTGGCAATGACAACCGATTCGGGTCGGACGGAGGCAGCGACTGAGCCTCGCGGAGTTGTTCCTCGATCGCGGAGACCGATTCTAAATCTCCCTTGCTTCCATTGGTCATGAAGGAAACGTGAGCGACGAGTCGACCGTTTTCGCTGTTGATTGCACCCGGCCCCCAAGTCGTTTCCAGCGTTGCGAGTTCTTCCAATGGCACGACGGCCCCCGACTGCGTGACGACGGGCAAGCGTTTCAAACCGTCGATCTGTTCACGAAGGTCGCGGTTGTACCGCAGTCGCACGGGATAACGCTCTCGTCCTTCGACCGTCTTGATCAGATTCATCCCGCCGAGTGCCGTTTCGATGACTTGATTCACCGTCGACGAATTCATTCCGTAACGCGAAGCCGCCTCACGATCTACTGTGAACTCGACGTAGGGTTTGCCAAGCACGATGTCGGGATTGACCGTGCCGGCGTTGATCAGCGGTGACTTCTTCAATTCAGCCGAAACATTCATCGCCGCGTCAGCCAATTCGTCAAGCTGGTTTCCGTAAACTCGGATCGCCATCGGTGCCTTGATGCCGGACTGCAACATCACCACGCGGCCCTCGATCGGTTGTAACGCCGAAGCAGGCGTGACACCCGGCAATGTGGCGACGCGGTTGATTTCGTCCCACACGTCGCGCGCGGTGACGCCTTCTCGCCACTCGCTTTCGGGTTTGAGCATCACATAGGTTTCGACCATCGCGGCCGGCGCGGGGTCGAGTGCCGATTCGACGCGACCGATCTTGCCAAGCACATCTTTGACTTCGGGAATCTGGCCGATCAAAACATCTTGCGTCTGCAACACTTGCATCGCTTGCGAGAAACTGGCTGCCGGGTACAGCGTCGGCATGTAGAACCAGCTTCCTTCGTCGAGCGCGATCCAGTCGTCGCTCTGCAACCCCGTAAAAACATGCTTGGCATCGACGTAGCCGGGGAAGTCATTCAGATCGGCACCGAACAGGTTCGCGAACTTTTCGACCGGACGGAGCACGGTTGGCATTCCGACGTAGGCACCCACGCCGATGATCAACAGCATCAACGGAAACGAAAGCGCAACCGCTTTGTGGTTCAGGGCGTATCGCAATCGGGCTGCGTAAATCCAGCGAACGAAGCGACTAGACGGGATTTCTTCGATTGGCCGAATCCGCTCTCGCAGCAATTGCCAACCGGCAATGAACCCAATCGTGGCCGCGATCACGGTCACAATCCAAGTGTCCAAGCCGAATCGCTCTGCGAGTCGTGACCCCCACAGGAAATGGGACGCGGCACCGAGCAATCCGGAGAGCGACAGCGCGGCGACCAGCGCGGTCGATTTTCGACGCACGCTGCTCCGCAACATCAATCGACACAAGGCGGGCACAATCGTGACGGCCGCGATCATCGCTGCAGCAATCGCAAAGGTCTTGGTGTAAGCCAGCGGAGAAAACAGCTTGTAATCGCGACCGGTCAAAAAGAAGACCGGCAAGAAACTGACAATGGTTGTCGCCACGGCGGTCACGACGGCCGGTGCGACTTCGACCGTTGCTTCGTAGACGACTTCCGTTCGAGGCTGTTTGATCCGAGCCTCGTCGCTGCCAGACTCCCATTCCGAAAGATGCTGGTAGATGTTCTCCGAAACAATGATCGCCATGTCGACCATCGTGCCGATCGCGATCGCAATTCCCGCCAGCGACATGATGTTCGCACCGACGCCGACCACACGCATCGCAATGAACGACATCAGCACTGCTGCCGGCAAACAGATCGCGACAACGAAACTGCTGCGGATGTGCAATAGAAACAAGAGGATGATGATCGCCGTGATGATGATCTCGTCGCGTAACGCGTGCGTCAGCGTCGCCATCGTCTCGTCGATCAGTCCGCTGCGATCGTAGACGCCATGAATGGTCACACCTTGTAGCGACCGCGTTATCGCGGCGATCTTGGCTTTCACGCGGTCGATAACGACTCGAGGATTCTCGCCGTATCGCATCACGACCACGCCGCCGACCGCTTCGGCTCCGTTGTAGTCCAGCGCACCGCGACGAAAGTCAGGGCCAATCTGCACGTTGCTAATATCGCGAACGCGTACCGGCACGCCGTCACGCTGCATGATGACAGTGTCCTCGATGTCCTCAACCGCTTTGTCCTTGTCGCCATCGCTGCCAAGGAATCCCTTGCTGCGGACGATGAATTCCATGCCCGTCGTTTCGACCGTTTTGGCACCGACATCCATGTTCGATCCCTTGATCGCCATCGCCAACTTATCGAGCGATACGTTGTGAAAGCGAAGCTTGTCGGGGTCCACTTCGATCTGATACTGGCGAACGTAACCGCCGATCGATGCGACCTCGCTGACCCCTTCGACCGCTTGCAATTCGTATTTCACAACAAAGTCTTGCAGGCTGCGAAGTTCCGCCAGTCCCATGCCTTCGTCAGGTGGCTGCAGCGTATAGTAATAAACCTGCCCCAATCCGGTCGCATCTGGACCAAGTTGTGGCACGACCCCATCGGGTAACTGTGACGCCGCACTGCCGAGCTGCTCGGAAACTCGACTGCGTGCCCAATAGAAGTCGATCTCATCCTTGAATGTGACCTGCACGAAGCTGTAGCCGAACATGCTCTTGCCACGCACCGACTCGGCACCGGGAACAGCGAGCAACGAAACGCTCAGCGGATAGGTGACCTGGTCTTCGATGTCCTTTGGTGAGCGACCCGGCCAAGGCGTCAACACGATGACTTGGTTTTCGCCAATGTTAGGAATCGCGTCGATCGGAATCGACTTGAAACTGATCCAGCCAGCGACGCTTAGACCAATGGTCAGCAAGATCACCAGCCAAGGTTCTTTAACACAAAAGCGAATAATTAGATTTAGCATGGTTCGTCTCCTTACTGCACCGTGCGAGCGATCGAGGGGATTTCGTTAAACGGCATCGCCATATCACGAACAACTTCCCCGCACGTCAGCATTTCGCTGCCCCAATACGGGTTCTGCAAATCGCCGCCGGGCTGCATCCAGTCGCCACCGCCGCCAGGAACCATCGGACAGTAATAGTGCGTCAACTTCACAGCCGTCTTCGGCCCGCGAGCCACCGTGGCCGCTCGCAACATCGCGTGGCTGACGCCGCGATAGGCCTCGCGAGCGGTTTCTAACGAACCAACCATCCGCGCGGCGGCACGACGAGCGGTCGTAAACCGGCGTTGAGCTTCGTCAGGAACGCCGGCCGACATCTCCAGTTCCTGGAGACCCTCGATTAGCGTGTTCAAGGCAACCGGGGGCGGCGATTGGTCGGCCGCCATCGCACATTGGATTTCAAAGTAGGCGTCGTAGGTTCGATCGAAAGTCTTGCCCGCGTCACTGGCCAGCATGACGGGACTTGTGTTGGGTAGCTCCAGCGGTCCCGGTGAGTAGCTCGGTGCCATCGTTGGGTCCATCAACGATGGGTTTCCCGCGAGTTGCATTTGCGAGTCGATCAGGAAGTTGCCGCCCGTCGCGACCGTTTCACCAGCCGCCAGCCCTTCGACGATTACCGCTTCTTGCCGATTCATCGGGCCAACGGTCACTCGGCGGATCTCAAAACGCCCCGGTTCGGTTTCGACGTAGATCACGCTGTTTTCGCCGGCCAGAAGCACGGCATCTCGCGGCACGGTAACGACTTGCTGCATTGGTAAAGGTTCTGATGCGAACCCGAGCTGCGACGTCGGCACCAAATCCATATCGCAAAGCGGACACCTACCCGGTTCGTCGCGGATGACCTGCGGGTGCATCGGGCTGATGTATTTGTTCGCCAACGCCGGATCGTAAACTTGGTCCATTGGGATTGCTGGCACGGTGACCCGAGCAGTCGCGTAGTCGCCTGGTCGCAGTTTGCCGTCGAAGTTCATGATCTCGACACGGACGCGTACCGTTCGAGTCTTCGGGTTCACGGTGGGGTCAATGAAAGCGACGCGTCCCGTGAATACTTCGCCCGGCATCGACTGTATTTCCGCTTCGACTTGTTGGCCGAAACGAACAGCCGATGCGTCGTCGGGAAACAGATCAAGCATCAGCCAAACACTGCTCAGGTCGGCTACCCGGTAAAGCTTGTGACCCGTCTTCACGTAGTCGCCTTCGACGGCTGACTTCTCGATCACCGTTCCACTCTGCGGTGACTTGATACGGATACGCGACATTGGTTTACCCGACTTCCCCAACTGGTCGATCTGACTTTCCGTCATCCCCAGTTCAGTCAAATTCTCCCGCGCCATCTTGTTCAGATCGCCGCCAGAGATTTGAAAGCGTCCGATTTTGCCGTCGCTGTTCATGCTGGTGATGAACTCGGTTTGTGCGGTGTAAAGCTGCGGACTGTAGATCAACGCCAGGTCGTCGCCTTCATTGACTTTCACACCGGCGTAGTTCGCGTACATCTTTTCCAAGCGGCCGTCGATGTACGCACTGATGGTCGATAGTTGGCTTTCGTCGAAATCAATCGATCCAATGGTGCGGATCGTTCGATTGACTTCGCCCATCTTCGACATTGCCGTTTGAATACCGACCAACCGCCGAGCGGATGCTTCGATAGTGACCGAGATACCATCGCCGCCACCGCCGCCGGTCGCTTCGACCAGTTCCATCGCACAGACGGGGCAGCGACCTGGTTCGGTGGACGGTGGCGTGCACATCATCGGGCAGATGTATCGCTTGTCTTCGCCACCAACGGCTTCGGACACGGCTGCATCTTTGCCGCCGGAGAAACCATCAGCGGTCAACCACTGCGTTCGCTGTGCGACACCGAGCAGGAAAAACACGAGACCGGCGACGACAACGACAGTTGCGGCCTGCACGCCAGTGCGCAACAGCCATGTCGAAGCAGAGGGGGAGTCTGGGAGTTCAGGAGACTGGGAGCCCATGGGCGCAACGTCTCCCTGACTCCCCCGCACCCCATCTCCCGAACTCCCCGTCTTCTCATCTCCCATACTTCCCTCCGCCACATTCGTGACGTCGGGTTCCGGTTCTTCGGTTCGTTTATCTTCTTCCTGATTCATGTCAGTTCTCAATGCGTTCTACGGCACACGACGGTTCCAGCCACAATCGCCAATCGGTACGGCGATCGATCCGCGATCTGCTATGCAGCGCCGATCGCAAACCAATCACTCACTTGGCGGATATGCCCGGTGGTTCTGCTTGCTGTGGTGACGCGAAATGGATCGCGCAGGGATGCAACTCGGAAGGCCTCCGGCAGGATGAGCGCGCAGCATCGATCACTGGAAAGCCAAGTTGGTGGTAAAGAACTGCGAGCGCGCAGTTCCCTCAAAGAGGCGGCGCTAAATGCGCCAGATGCAGAGAATCCGCTGCGAGAAGTGTGGAGCCAGACTACCGATCGGCAATCGTAAGTTCCCATGCTCGGACAGGAGCGAAAGACCCGATTCGGTTTGGGTGTGATCTAAATAGGCAATCACCACCAAGTCTCGCTCTTGTGAAACAGGCGACCGCTGAGGCGCAGGTGCTATCGGCTCCGAACGCACCCCGCACCGGCAGGAAGATAACGAAGGTTGTCCGTCTACCAATTCTTCGCCATCGCCCGGCGACAGCTTGCCAACCGAACCTTCGGAATCGTCGACGCGCTGCTTTTTTTCAGATGTCTTGTCACAGCATCCGCCCGGCTTGGGCTTGATTTGGCTGCAGCAACCGCAAAAGCCACCATCGGCCTCGACTTCACATATATTGCAAGCGTTGCATCGCGACTGTGCGTTACAGCACGCTCCTTGAGCACATCCGGCGTGCGCAATCGCAATCGGCTGAATCACCATTGCAGCGATCAGGCAGAGATTAACGACGGTGCGAATTATGGGGGAGTTGCTCAATGTGACCTTCCGAAAAAGATACCCATGCCAGGTATATCAAATGTATCGCAAAATCGGCTGCATTGTTCAAGGGGAAACAGTCGGTTAGGCAAACTTTGACTGCGTTCAGTATAGCTCATCAGGATATTCACGCCATGGATCGGCAAATTCCACAGCCCACGACGAAACTCGCGAAACGTCTGCTTTTGGCAGCATTGATCGCTTCATCGGCGTCTGGCTGCGCTTCGCAGCGGGACGTTAGCGTCTCGATGGCACCTCCGCAAGTCGCTCCGACCAACTCGGTCGCAATCCGCGCGGTCGACTGGCAGCAAGTCCTCAGCGAACCAGAAACAGGGACCATTCGACCCGTCGGCTACAATGATGGCGTCGTCTTCGCAGCCCCTACCCTCATCGCGCAAGCCCCCGCGGAAGCTGGCGAGCGCAGCACCGGAAAAGCGCTGCAGCTCGACCCGCCTAAGGAAGATGGTGAGTTGGGAGATGGGAGTGAAGGAGACAAGGAAGCCGTAGGCAAAGAAAACGGTAATGAAGCGGCCCCTGAGAAAAAGGAAGCCAACTCCCCTTCTCCCAGCTTCCCCCCTGCTTCAGTCGACTACTACATCAGCACGGCACTCGCGCGTCACCCTAAGTTGCTTGCTGCGCGACAGCGCGTCGCCGCTGCGACCTATGTAATACCACAAGCCAAAGCCTTACCCGACCCGACGTTCAACAACACTTTCTGGCCGATCCAAGATCAAGCCCTGGAGACCGCTGCAGGGCGGGTCGGTCACCAGATGTCGGTCAACCAGATGGTTCCGTTCCCGAAAAAGCTGCAAACCAAAGCTGTCATCGCCAGTCGTGAAGTTCAGATCGCGCAAGCGGAGGTCGATCTGATCGCGCGTGAGATCACGGAATCGGTTCGGCTCGCCTATTACGAAGTCTGGTTTGCAGGTCGAGCGATCGCGATCATCGAAGAGACGAAAGACCTCGTCGCCGATCTGACCGATGTGGCAGAGGCGAGGTATCGCAGCGGCGGATCCCAACAAGATGTCCTGCGTGCCCAACTCGAGACCGATCGCCTCGACGAACAATTGATCTCGCTTCGCAAACAAAAACAGATCGCTCAAGCGGATCTCGCCACGCTGTTACAACAGCCTGTTGGACTCGTCCCCGAAACGACTGACAGGCTCGACATTGCCGACACGCCCCAGCAGATCGAATCGCTGATCTCGCTGGCCGAACAGTGCAATCCGAAACTGCGTGGCCTGGCTTGGGAGATCCAACGCGATCGAGAAAAGCAACGTCTGGCCTGTTTGCAGAAGTACCCCGACTTTACCGTTGGCGTGAATTGGGGATTGATCAGCGACAGCAGCAGCGTGCTCAGTCCCGTTGCCAACGGCCACGACAACATCAGTTTCAATTTAGGCACGACGCTTCCTATTTGGCGCGATAAGATCGACGCTGGGATCCGCGAAGCGTCGCATCGCACCAGCAGCACAACCCGCCGTCTGGAAGCCGAACGGGATGAGCTTTACGGCAAGATCCGTCGCTTGATCGCCCAAGCGGATGCGTTGAGCGAACAACGCGACATCTACGAAGACCGTATCATTCCTCGCACCGAGGACACCTTGAAACTGTCGATCGCCGACTACCGAGGTAAACGCACGGACTTCTTCACGCTGATCGAAACCTACCGCGAACTGTTGATGTTCGAGACCCAACTCGCCCGCATCGACGCCACACTGGCCGGTACGATCGCCCAGTTGGACCGGACAGTCGGCTGCCCGCATTGAATTGGCGGGGGCAATACAGGCGTCACTCCCCACGCTCTTCGACTACCTTTACCGGTCTTACGTGTTTGCCGCGACGGAGGGCAACGCAGTGACCCTCGTTCTTTGCTGGCTCTCCGGAGTCCCAATCGGCTGCAACCGAAGATGGTTGAGTACACGGAAGGTAATCAGGGCAGCTTGCGCCGTACTGTCCACGCCAATATCCTCAGCGACCACTTCCGTTCGACGGGACGGCGAAAGGGTTAGTCATTGTCTTTCCATTTTCCATGAAGAGACTTCATTTCGTCTTCCAGCTTCTTGGTCCGTTTCTTCAGCTCTTTGGAAACGTACTTGCCGACGACGAAAGGATGACCACGAACTGCGTTTAAGAAGCCGATCGGGTCGCCAGTAGCAACGGCGACGCCTGGATCAGCTAATCGGATGATGCAGTCAAGTGTTCCCCAGACTTGGCATGAATCAATGGAGCATAACTTCAAAAGTAGCTTGCGTGCTTCCTTTTCCCGTTGCCGCTTTCGTATCGCCGACTGTGCCTCGGAACAGACTCCCCATTTAGGATCGCCATACGCAATTTGTCTTAAGGCATCTTCGGCAACGGCACTGGAAAGAAATCCGGCCATAAACGCAGCAGCACGCCTGGTCATCCAGCTCTCGTCGCGCAAGAGTTCGGTAATCACCTGATT
Source organism: Rosistilla carotiformis (assembly GCF_007753095.1). NCBI lineage: Bacteria > Pseudomonadati > Planctomycetota > Planctomycetia > Pirellulales > Pirellulaceae > Rosistilla > Rosistilla carotiformis. The sequence continues at coordinate 2,313,308 of NZ_CP036348.1, read as the reverse complement.
GACCAAGGAAATCTCAGCAACACCTCGTAGTGCTCGTGCGATATCGCAGCATAGGAGTTTATCGTTCGATTCACTGGCAGCACGACAAAGTGAAAGCACGGCACGCTCAGGGTCAAGCTCAAGCAAAACACGGGGGATAATCTCTCGATCACGGCGATCGGTGGTTAGCGTTTCCAACCCAATTTCAAATGCAGCGTCTGGCGCAATCTTGCCGAGTGATCGCAATGCTTGTGCTCGTGAGCCACCGTAGTGCATCCCGCTATCTGGCTGCAGAGTCTTCTCCCACAGTAGCTTCTGATCGGACTCTTGGCTTGGATCAAGTAGTGCAACCGTATCGTTCATGTGACTGCCTCCGGTTTCCAAAATCCTATCAACATGGGATCGGGCGGATGTGCGAGTCGACTCGTCAGCTGCTAAGTAAGCAAGAATACGCTGATCCATGTCGTCATGTTTTCCATCCGTCGGAAGCATTTCTAGGTACGTTTCATTTGGCGTCGAACAGCCGGAAAGAGCTTTCAGTACCGCAAACTTGTAATGTCCGGATCGGTATTGCTCTACAAAACGTTTCAACGTTCGACTGCAGTCGCTGGGTAGATCCTCAAGCGCAAGCAAACAATAGTTCACCAACTCGCAATCTGTGTCACATGCCAACAATGCGTTCTCAACTACTTCTCGGAGGTCTTGTCTGCCACTCTGACCGATAGCCAGGATAGCATGCCCGTAACGTTTGTTACTTGAGTGCTTCAGCAATGCGATTGCAGGAGCAAGCTCCTCATCATTCATTTCACGCTGCCCGTCACGAAGATCGCCGATATCTGGCGAAACGCTAAGACCCCACGTAAGGATGCCGTTGACGACCCCAGCGTTCTCGCCCAGAGCCGCGAGACTGTCGATAGCTCGCATTTGAACCAAGTTGATACTCGAAGACCCTGAATCCCACATGTCATCGCTGACTGCCGCAGCTACAAGCAGGTCTCGTGTTTCCGCGCTCGGACGCATTACTGCGAGCTCACATCCTTCCATCCTCAATTGCTGATGATCCGCTCGAATGAGTGAGTTTGTTAGTTTTGTAAAACCATCGCCTGCAATACGCTTCAGCAATTCTCTCGAGTGTTCAAATTCGTGATCGACCCAACCTGAAATCTTTTCGATCCGAGACGTGGCGAACGCTTCTAAGTGCTCCTCCAAGCTACGCCCCTGCCTTGATCTTAAACCTGACAGGACATTCTCCCCGTGAAGTGCTTCGATCAAACGCAATGGATATCTTGGGTGTTGCTGTTTTGAATCGTCGCCAGCTGTGAGATGTCGCTCCAAAACGTCATTTAGCCAATCGAGCAATTTCTCGACCAAATTCGGAGTGAGGCGGTCGCCGTGGTTTGCAATTAAATCGAAATAGTGCTCTGGATCGACTCTACCTGCAACCAACGATTCAACTGCAACACACGTCGCGACCCGATCAAACGCGATTAGTGCGGTCCCGATTGCACCAGCCGCGCCCCAGAGTTGGCTCGACGCGACGCGTGGCAATATCTGGATTCCTCGGGCCGGATCACGAAACGAAAGTCCTTGCGCAGACACCATCCCAACTAACTCATGTTCAGACGAGGCCCACTCCTCGAGTCGTGGATACTCTCCCGAGTCACAAAAGCAGACAATGCAAGCCGTCAAACACCGACGCTTTTCAGGTGAAATCGAAGCAATTAGGTGATTCTTCGTCTCCTCCCAGACTCTTTTGGGACCGAGGCCAGGCATGTTTGCCAACGTAAAAACCAACGAAGTAAAACATGGATCACTTGTATCACCATTTTGTAGTTGTTGCTTTAGCCAAGTGAGGTTTTCCGCCGCAACGGCAGCAAACGCCATTGAAGCCCTATCCCTGCGAACAAAATGCCCGCTGCTTTTCTCATCGTCCACAATACAGCGTCGATACTCTTCCCAGACTCGCTCCACATCTACCGAGCGGGGGAAGGAAACCGCTAATCGCAATCCAAGTTCCGAAAGAGCTTCAGTACCGTCCGCAACGCACTCCCTCGCCACGGTTGATAAGCGTTCGATATTGTCACGGCCGATGATCCTGAGTGCATCAGCTGACCGGTCAACAACTCCACTGTGTTCTAGGTTCTCAATCGAGCGAACCCGATCCAACAGAAGCGGAATTGCGCGTTCTCCAAGGCTAGCCAGCAGATGCGTATACAACGACGCATCCTCGTACCCCCAACCCTCCGAAGTTTCCAATGCAGCAACAAGTTTCCAGAGCGATTTACGTTTCTCATTTGGAAGATCTGATGCCAGTAGCAGCCATAGCACATCCATCGGGACATAGCCGAGTTGCAACCGTCTGGAATCCGGAACACGCTGACACTTCACCATAGCGTCGACTAGGCGTTCGAGCGACAACACGCCCGATACAAACTGAGCCGTAAGGTGTTTTGCAAACGCCCAGCACAGAAAACGTTGATGCCAAATCGCAACACGGCCATCGCCAACATCGTGCAACAAACCACGGTTGATGAGTTTCTCAATCAAATCGGGTGTAAAACCAGCCTCCAGGACCGTTTCTGTTAGCCATGGATATGGTTTCGTTTCGTCACCGATAGTTCCCGCGATTTTGCGAATCAAGCCAACCTCAACTGGATTGGTTAGTCGAAGCCAGGAAGCCTCCATCAGATCGTATTCATTGCGTGGCCTAAACTGATGCTGATCGTCAACAACGTCCGCATAAAGCTTGGCGAGAATTGGGCGACGAATAAGCTCTCGGACATCGGGAGCAATATTCACCCATGACCGTTTTCGCCGCTCAAGGTACGAACGAAGTTCCGAGTGGTCGAAGTCTCGAATCGTTTCAATCGGGAGTCCTGCGTTGAACGCCAAATCTCGAGCGATTTCGACGCTCGTTGACATTACAAATGAGATACCCCAACGATCCCAATCTAGTTGGATCAGCCGCTCAGCTTCTCGGTGAGAACGTACACCGTCAATACAAAAAACAGCCCAAGGACTATTGATATTGGGAGTTGACTCTTGGCGTTTGAAGGCAATTCGCTCGATGGTGAGTTGCGCGTCAACTTCTAAACCGTAGTCGCAGATTTCCTGTGCTGCATACTCCAGTGGTTCACGCTTGCCGCGCGACGCTGGTATCCATACAACCAGCGAGTCGCTTTTGAGTGCGTCGATTGCTGTCCTTGCGAGTCGCCACGTTTTGCCCTGACCACTTGTACCCGAGACAATTGTTGCAACTCGGTCAATACTGAAACTTGGCCGAACATCAAGTCCAGAATTGTACTGTTCCTTCTTCAGCTGCTCATGCAAACGATTGCTCATTCGCTGCTGTAGTCTAGGCCAGTCGCGAAAAACTCGAGTGATTTTTACGTCAGATGGATTTTTCCGTGCGTGAACCCACAGCCCCATTCCAAGCGCTACAAGAACCCAACCGCTTATGAATACAGCGATGTCAACCTTCGCCGCTAGTCGCGTGTCAATCCCAAACCTAGTCTCGACCACTTGATAGATGAAGGGTAGCCACCACGGCGACGCGATCAGTGAGACGCCTGCGACCAGGAGAAACTTTGGGATGCGAGTAATTGGATCTCCCCAAACTAAACTGAGTACGTCGAAAGCGAAATCGAGATACTTGTTTCCGTACCTTGTCATAAAACACCCTGAATAATAGACAAACAGCCAAAGGAAATGGAAACATCGAACATCAATCGCTTGACGTTTTTAGCTTGACAAGCACCTCGCGACGACCTGTTCAATAAAACGCAAGCGATTGATCATACACGTGTTAAGCGGGCGTTGACAACTTGTCGCAAAGGCGGTCGTCATCGCTGGCACGATTGTCAGGATGTCTCGATATCTGGCTCTTTAGTAGAGCTGGAAAAGGTGCTGTTGGAGGACTTACGTTCGAGCAATCAAGTAAGCAGCTCGGTTAGTTAGTATTTTGATTTCTCTCGTCGCCAACGCCGAACGAAGTTGTATCTCACTTATACAATCACACGCATTTTCCACTCGATGAAGCTACGCGTCCTTCAGGTACCGCTCGTGACTTGGAGACAAGGTCGGCTGATGTAAATGACGAATGTCGTTAGCTCTCGATTCGTCGCGCTCGTTTGAAGTAACGGATTAGCTCATCCCTTTACATCACCAGCAAACAACCGCCGCAACTCCCGCCGCGCCCGGTTCAATCGCGAACCGACCGTGCCTTCGGGGATGCCGAGTGTGTTTGCGATCTCTTGGTACGACAACCCGCTCTCTTCTTTGAGCGTGAAGATGGCTCGCAGTTCGGGATCGAGTTGATCCATGGCCTGGCGGAGCATCGCGACTCGCTCGTCATGCACGAGGTGGTCGGTTGCCTGCATCGCTGGCTCAACGATCAACTGCTTCGTCCGGCGATGCTTCTCGCGTCGCAGATGCTGCAAAGCCTCGTTGGTTGCCAGTCGATACAACCACGTCTCGAACTTCGATTCGCCGCTGAACTGATCGAGCTTCATGAACGCTCGGACGAAAGTCTGCTGCGTTAAGTCGTCGGCGTCCTGTTGACCGACCATCCGCACCATTAAGCGGAAGACGCGATCCGCAGTGGCCTCGTAAATCTGGTGGAGCGCAGCGCGATCGCCGCCGGCACCGGCCCTGACCGTTGCGTCGTCGATTGGCTCTCTGTCATTACACTCACTGCGGTGCTCCATTTGTCAGATTGTACCAATACCCGAGGGGGGTACTAGCGGACTTTGCGTTTGGCGTGCCCTGGCGATTTCCGACCAATGCGGTCGCGCATCACACAGTCCGTCGCGTCTTCCCATTGGATTTTGAGATTTCTCCTGGCATTCGGATACCTCGGCACCGTATTTGCAAATTTGTGTTTTGCGTACTCGAATCACAAACAGAACAAGGAAAACGACATGTCCAACTACCGACTCTTTGGAGCGATGATCGCAACTTCGACCGCCGTCATGCTGTTGTTGATGTATCTGAACACCTACGCGATCGACCACGTCTACTGGAGTGAGACTCGTTTCTACATGGCACTCGTCATGGGCGCGACGATGGCGATGATTATGTTGTCGTTCATGCTCGGCATGTATAAGAATATGAAGACCAACGTGGCCATTTTCGCTACCAGTGTCGCCGTTTTTGCTGGGTCGCTGTACCTCGTACGCAGCCAAGAGACCGTTGAAGATGTCTCGTGGATGAAAGCCATGATTCCACACCACTCGATCGCCATCCTGACCAGCGAACGAGCCGAGATCACCGACCCTCGAGTGCGTGAACTGGCCGACCAAATCATCGAAACGCAAAAGAAGGAAATTGCGGAGATGAAACGACTGATTGCGGACCTGGAAGACGAAGAAACGAATGCATTGGCATTGGAACATTGACTCGCGAATGACCTCTATTGTTTGTAAGCCAATAGTCGCAATGCGTTGAAGACGACGACGAGCGTACTGCCTTCGTGCAATGCAACTGCGGGGCCAATGTTGAGACCGAGGATCGTGGCGGGGACGAGGAACGCGACCATGCCGAGACTCATCCAGAGGTTTTGACGGATGATGCGGCGGGTGGCTCGGCTCAGGCCGATGGCGAGTGGGAGGTGATCGAGGTTGTCGGCCATTAGGGCAACGTCGGCGGTTTCGAGTGCGACGTCGCTTCCGGCCGCTCCCATGGCGATGCCGACGGACGCGGATGCCATCGCGGGAGCGTCGTTGACTCCGTCGCCTACCATCGCGACGCCGCCTTCGCTTTGCAGCTTTTTGATTTCGGCGACTTTGTCGTCGGGCATCAGGTCGCCCCATGCTTCGTCGAGTCCGACTTCCTTGGCGACCGCGTCGGCGACTTGTTGGTTGTCGCCGGAAATCATAATCATCCGTTGGATGCCAAGTTCACGCAGTTTTGCAATCGTTCGTTTGGATGCCTCGCGTGGTGTGTCCATCAGTCCGATGACGCCGAGGTAACGGTCGCCGCGACGTACGATCATGGTGGTGCGTCCATTCTGTTCGAGCGACTCGACGATTGAACGCACGCTATCGGGAAGCGGTGGAGCATCGACCTCTGTGAATAGGTCGTCTTTGCCAATGTGAACCAAGTCGCCTTCGACGGTCGCCTGAATCCCTCGTCCGGTGATGCTTTTCAGATCGGTCGCTTCTGGAATGTCTCCCTGACTCCCGCTCTCCCCTTCTCCCAACTTCTTCTTCCCATCGCGGACGACGGCTTTGGCGAGCGGGTGTTTGCTGAGGTCTTCAACGGCTATGGCGAATCGCAAGAGTTCTGATTCGTCGACGCCATCCGCCGTGCGAACGTCGGTGACTTTGGGTTCGCCTTCGGTCAGTGTTCCCGTTTTGTCGAATGCGATCGCGTCGATACTTCCAAGACTCTCCAGTGGCCCGCCGCCTTTGACAAGGATTCCGCCGCGAGCTGCTCGAGCGACTCCGCTCAGAACTGCGCTGGGTGTTGCGATCGCGAGGGCACAGGGGCTTGCTGCGACCAAGACAGCCATCGCTCGATAAAATGAATCGCTGAAACTTTCGTCGATGACCAACGGTGCAAACATCAAAAGCACAACGCCAATGATGACGGACGGAACAAAGTAGCGTTCAAACTTCTTCGTGAATTTTTGTGTCGGCGAAACTCGCGTTTCTGCTTCGCTGACCATCGTGACGACGCGGGCGAGCGTGTTTTCCGCAGCCGTTTTCGTGACCTGGATTTCGATGGAGCCGGATTGATTGATGGTGCCAGCGAAGGCACGATATTCAGCGGAAAGTGATTCAGGGTCCGCCGCTGCGGCGTCAACATCGTCGACTGGGCGTTTATCGACGGGAACGCTTTCGCCCGTGATTGGTGCTTGGTTGACGCTGGATTCCCCAGCGATCACGAGGCCATCGGCGGGAACTCGTTCATCGGGCTTGATGACGACGATATCTCCAACGACCAACTCTTCAACCGGAACTTCCGTTTCGGTGCCATCCCGTCGCACGCGAGCCGTTCGTGGTGCGAGTTCGGACAAGGCTTCGATGGCACGCTTGGCTTTGCCCATTGCGTAGCCTTCCAGAGCGTGGCCGATGCTGAACAGGAACAGCAAGAGCGCTCCTTCGGCCCAGGCACCGAGTGACGCTGCACCGGCCGCGGCGACGATCATCAAGAAGTCGATCTCGAATTTGCCAGCTCGGATCTTTTCAATCGCTTCGGTGACCGTGTAGTAACCGCCAAACATATAGGCTGCAACGTAACAACCCAGCGAAATCCATTCGTTAAGATCTGCAAACGTTTCGATCAGCCATCCGACCAACAAGAACACGCCGCAGAGAATTGCGAAGATCAGTTCTGATTTGGGGCCGAAGATGCCGCCGTGAGCATGATCGTGTCCCGAGTGGTCGTGGTCGGATTCGTGACCTTCATCGTCGTGGTCATGCCCAGCGTGGTCGTCGCCAACCTCTATTGTTTCGCCGGTCCATTCGCTCAGAGCACCCGCGATCGCAGAATCGTCGATGATCTGTTTATCGTACTCGACGCGAACAGCTCCATCGGGTGAGACAACTGCCTCGAGAACTCCATCCATGCGTCCCAGTCGCGACTCGATCGCTGAGGCACGGCGGGCGTGGGTTGAACGCGACTTACTGAGCCAGTGACCGTATCGCTGATCTAATTCGACACCGGCACGTTTTGCCAGTTCTCGCACTTCACCAGTCGAAACCACATTCGGATCGTAGTGAACGCAGATCTGCCCAGGCGTGTCGTCCTCCGACTGAATTGCATGTGCCGCGTCGATGCCCATCTTTGCAGTGAGTAGGGCCGCCAAGCGATTGACACAGGAATCGCCTGAGGCGGTTACCGTTGGCAGAAGCAATTTCAGTTCAATTTTTTCCTTTTCCATCATTCTCTTTCCGGCTCGTGTGAAGCATGACAAGATGCTTTCCCTGGTTTGATTGAAGGAGCAAGAGAACCGGTTTTTCGCGGTCCAGCTTGTTTGTCACTTCGCGATATTCGTCAACGTCATGGATGGTCGTATCGTTGACACGAGCAATTGCCATGCCAGCGGCGACTCCCTCACGATACGCATCACTACCGAACACCACTTGTGTGATCAAAGCACCGTGTGCGTCGCCAGGAAGCTCCAATTCGTTAATTAAGGACGTGTTTAGACTTGAAAGCCCCAGGCCGAGCGACGAATCCAAATACTCGAACGGTCCGTTGGGTGACATCTCTGATTGAATCGGTCCAACTTCCCGAGGTGGTTGTTGCATCCGCATTTCAATCTCGACGACCTTGTGTTCGCGAAGCACTGACATGATATGGCTCTTACCCGGTTCGGTGTCGGCAGTCAAAGTGGCTGGATCAAACGACTGGTTGATCGGCTTGCCATCAAACTTCGTTATTACGTCACCTTCACGCAGCCCCGCATGATTGGCCGGTGAGTTTCTCTGGACATCCTTGACATACAGACCAGCGTTCACAGAGGAATCAATCAGCGATGCCATTTCGGGAGTCAACGGTTGCGTCTGAAATCCAAAATATCCACGTTCGACGTAGCCCTTGGTTTGCAGTTGCTCGGCGATATCCCTGGCGGTGTTAATCGGTGTTGCCAAGCCGATGCCCTGAAACTCGCCGGAAGTCGTCAATGCTCCTTCGATAATTCCGATCACTTCACCTCGCAGGTTCAACAACGCACCTCCCGAGCTGCCTGGGTTTGTCGCCGCGTCATTCTGAATCAACGGGTGCGGCGAGCTTGCGACCCAGCGCTGCGTCGAACTGATGATCCCGGCACTGACACTGCGTTGCAGGTCGTAGGGGGATGCAAGTGAGACGACCCAATCGCCGACCGAGAGATCATCTGAGTCGGCCAGCTTAGCTTCCGGCAGGTTCTCAGCACTTTCGAGCTTGATGATTGCGATATCGGATTGCGGATCACAGATCACGGCTTCGGCGTGGAGTTTCCGACCATCGGCGGTTCGCACGAAAACGGCATCGGCATTTTCAACCACATGGCTGCATGTCAGAACACAACCGCGACGGTCGATGATGACGCCTGATCCTTGGTCGTCAGCCGAATGGCTGTTGGATGACGCCGCGTGCTGGTGGTTGGGCGAGTGAAATGGCTGCGGCAACTTTGCTTCTTTACGCCATCGCATCGGAGCCGTCATGCGTGGGCCGCGAAGTGCGTAGACCGTCACAATCGAAGGTGAAACGTCATCAGCAACCTGACGGACCACACTCGACAGGCTGTTTGCTGACAGGATCTCCGTCGCTCGGTCGCGTGCTTTAGGTTCTACCGCTACCAGAGTTGACATCGCCAGTGATGCTGACAATCCGAACACTGCAAGACTCACAAGCTTGCTGAAATGATTCCGCATGATGATGCAACTCCGTTACGTTTGTGTGGTTTCCGTACTCAGTCGTTTTCGATCTTGATCTCAATGCTGAACTGTTGAACGCCCGGTGTTGTTCGAGCGATTGCGACAATCAACGCGCGGTCATTGATATTGCTAACCGTGCCGGTCATCTCGACGTGCCCGGCTTTGATGCTTGAAACGCAGACGTTGTCGAAGCCAAATTTGTGAACGATTCGCTCCACCTTTGCGTGCAACGTTTCTTGCGAGCCGTTTTGATTCTTGCCATCGGTCATTTTGCTGCCGCGTACAGAATTCGTTCATATTTCAACCAGCGTCGCAGTTGACGCTTCATCACGCGGGCGACCGCGTACAACACAACACCCGATGCCAACAGGGCGTACCACGAGCTCTCAATCGCGACGCTACCTTCGGTTGCATGGTGCATGACAAATTCCAATGCCGGAAATGCGAACGCGATCACGGCGACTGCCGCAGACTCAGCACGGATGACTTTCGGGAAGTCCATGGGAACCGCAGCCTTCTTCCATTGACGCAATCGCGGAAGAAAAGCTGGCGTTTGAGTTGACCAAGCCATGAAGTCACGACCAAACTTACGCCGCAGGAACGCTTCCTCGGCAAACATGATGCGTTCGTAGTACAACGCGAACGCCATGATGTAGATCACGACCAGCCACGGTGCCAACGAGTGCATCACGATCCCAAGTGCAATCAGGAAATTGCCCAAGTACAACGGATGCCTCACGACCGAGTAGAAACCGGTTGTGTTTAGCAACTCGGCGACTTGCGATTTCGTGTTTCGACCGGAGGTGCCGTCAGCCGCGTGACCGATCACGTGGCAACGGATAGCCAGCCCTAGCAGTGATATGCAAAGACTCAGCAGACTCCACGCAAAATGTAGATTCGGGTGCGATTCGATAACCGGATAACGCATCGCAGCGACTAAAATCAAAGGCAAGAATACGAAGGGCAGATAGCTCCGCCAGCGGAACAGCCATGATCCCGAACGGACAAATTCTTCCCTGAGGGGCATTGCGTTTAACCTTGCGTTTCTTGTAGTCGACAGTGTTGTGTACAAAACGGTTCCCGGTGCGTCGGCTGGTGAGTGACGCGGTCCGGGAACCTAGCTGGCGGCTGAGTGGCAGCCGGCAGTTTTCGAGTTGGGAACTGGAAGTCAGGGAAAGGTGAGAACTCTTCTTGTCTCCCAACTCCCCTTCTCCCCATCTTCTTCTTAAGCGGCTTTTGCCATCGAAACCTCATGGGTAACTCCGGCGACGAGTCGAATGGTGCGGTGCGCAAACGCGGCGGTGTCGGCGTCGTGGGTGACCATGACGATCGTGCGTCCGTCTTGGTGAAATTCATTCAGATAACTCATCACCTGCTGACGGTTTTCTGAATCGAGGTTTCCGGTCGGTTCGTCGGCCAGGATGATTTGCGGGTCGTTTGCGAGTGTCCGCGCCAATGCGACTCGTTGTTGCTGTCCTTGGCTCATTTCTGACGGTCGGTGATCAGTTCGATCGGACAAGCCGACGCGGTCGAGCATCTCCATCGCACGATCTTCTTGTTGCTTGGCAGTTTTGCCGGACAACATCAGTGGGATTTGCACGTTCTCGCGAGCGGTCAGCCAAGAGATCAAATTAAACGACTGAAAGACGAATCCGATCTTTCGGCCTCGCAACGCCGTGCGTTCTTCCACTGACAGGTCATACAACGATTCGCCATCGAGCATCACGTCGCCAGTTGACGGTGCGAGCATTCCACCGAGGACGGACAACAACGTGGTCTTGCCACTGCCGCTGGGGCCAACGATTGCAATGAAGTCGTTGTCTGGAATCGTCAGGTCGGCGTTGTCGAGTGCCGTGACGATCTGGCCTCGGCGTTCGTAGGTCTGGGTAACAGATTTGAGTTGATACATGAGTCGTTCCATTGAGGATTGTTGATTGCAGATTTGAGATTGAAACGGATTCGATCCCTATTCGTTGAAAACGAGACACGGATCGAGACCAGCGGCGCGGCGCGCGGGCAGGAGGCTGGCGACCACCGCAACGATCGTGGCGGATGCCATCCCAACCCCCAACAGCATCGGCATCGGACTGACGTGAATGCCCAGCAACTGTGGTCCCAGTACTGCCGCGACGATGGTGCCGACGACGAAGCCCGCTGCTCCACCGGCGAGTCCTAAGACAGCGGCTTTACCAAGGAACATTTGGGTCACGAAGTTGCGACTGGCTCCAATTGCCATCAGCGTTCCGATTTCTTTGCGTCGCTCGGTCACGTTGGCGTACATCACACTGGCAATGCTCGCTCCACCGACCAACAGCAGGATCGACAGAAAGACCCAAGACAAACGCGACATCAATCCGTTGACGGCAATTTGAGTTTGAACCACTTGCGCGATCGTGACGATCCGCGTCTCGGGCAGTTCAGCGGAGAGGCTGGTAATCAGGCTGCCAGCCGCATCTTCGCAACACGCCATGATTTCGATCACGTTGACGACTGGGCCTGCACCGGACAATTCTTGAACGCTGTGCAAGTGAGCGAACATGCGGCCGTCGTCAATCGTTCCGGTCGCTGGCAATACCGTCAGGACGGTGAAATCCTCGCCGAACAACTGCAACGTATCGCCAACTTTCGCACCGAGTTGTCCCGCCAGGTCGCGACCGAGAATGACATCTCGATCGCCCAAGTCTTGAACGGTTCGGGTAGTAGCCAGCGAGTTCGGGTCATCGTTTCCCGCACCGGTGTCGGCGGCGGTGGCACAACAACCGCGATCGCTCCCAACCGCGTTGCCCAACATTCCAAGTCCCTGCCATGCTGCTTTGGCTTGGAACTCACTGCGTGGCAAAATTCCGGCGAGAGTCACAGGGATCGAATCAACAGAGGCTTCGACGCACAACTTAGGAGCCAGATTTTCGACACCGGCCAACCGTGCCAGAGCGAGTCGGGTGACGTATTCCTCGGGCATCGTATGCCCGTGCATGTCGGCTCCGTAGTAGTCCTGCAACGTCACACTTGGCGGTAATACCAAAACGTTAGCACCGAGCGATTCCATATCACCGGCAATCTTCCGTTCAGAGAACACGGTGATGTTCTGAATCGCTACCAATGCGGTGACGCCAAGCGTGACCGCCAACAGGCTGGTCAACATCGGTGTTGGACGTTGCCAAAGTTCTTTCCAGATCAAATGTCGAAGCTTCATAGAATCCATTCCTTGAATTGCAGATTGTTGAATTGAGTTTGAGGATTTTGAGATGAGCGATGAGAGATGGGAGCAACGTGTCTCCTTCTCCCACCTCCCCCTCTCTCGGACCGTTCCTAGCGTCGTGACGGTTGCGAAGCCTCAGCCGATTTGTGATGTTTGCAGTTTTCGTCGTCACAGCACTTGCCTGCGGCGGCGAGCTTTTGTGCCAAATCGTCAAGACTTACGTTGGCATTGAAAATCCCGACCATCACGCCCGGCGGTGCCATGAAGGCGACTACAGGAGCCGGTTGATCGGTTTTGACGCGAAGCTGTTGCAGGAACTTGGCTTCGGCAGGATTATTTGCGATCACCGTGACTACTTCGGTCCGATTTTCATAAAGCTTGTCGGCTTGAAACTGTCGAACGCCCATCGGGATCGAAGCGCCAGCACTCGGTTGAGCACACAGCAAAACCAGCTTGCGATCTTGCAACGCCTTCAGGCACTGAGCCTGACCAGTCGACACGATTGCAGCGGTAAGTTGCTGGGACGTTGCCTTTTGTGGGAACACGCTACATACCGCCCCGTTGGGAGCCAACACGGCAGTCGCAGGCATCGGCATTCGGGTCGCATCGTAATGTTTAACCAAGGCCTGTTCGGCAGCATCACCAATTTGTACAGGCACGATCACCGCATCTTGCCGATTGGCCAGAGTTGTTTGCAACGTGCCGTGCATGGCTTGCGTCGGGGCATCGTTCCCGCGATAGAACATCACGAAGGCAAACTGGTTATTGGCCGACGCAGCTTGTATCGCTTGCTCGGCAGGACTCGCCGCGCGAGCCGTTTGTGCCATTGCGAAGCAAGCGGTTGCCAGAGTCATTGTCAGTGCGATTGTCGTTTGATTGAAAATCCGTTTCATCGTAGTCATTCCTTTAGTAGATGGAAATTTGAGATTGAAGATTGTAGATTTGAAATTCGAGAGTGCGGATTGAAAAAAGACCAAAGCAGATTGGAGAGTGATGCTTTTCAATCTCCAATCTGCAATCATCCATCTTCAATCACTCGTGGTCGTGATCTTCGTGGTCATGGTCGTGCGCGATCGTTCCTCGGAACGATTTTCCGTTGATCGTCAGGACGAGTTTCGGATCGGCTCCTTCTTCATCTAGGTGCTCGCCGAGTTCCGCGTCTGTCGAAACAAAACGCGACGACTTGCCTTGTGGGTCATTTGCATCAGGCGAAGCGGCCAGCTTGAACTGCTCCGGCTTGCCGTCATGTTTGACATTGATCGTAATCTCGGTCGATTCGATCGGAATTTGCTCAGTCGCGGCTGCGTTGAGCACATAAATTGTTACCGAACCAGTGTCTTCGTCGTGAACGAGTTCGGCGTGGTATTCCTCGTTGCCCAATTCGATCAATCCGCCATGATGCGGTCCTTCGCTGGGGTGTGCGTGTTCGTCATGGTCGTCATGCGTATCGACGGTTGCCGGAGGTGCCGCTGTTTCAACAGTCGTACCGGATTCCTTGCAGCCGACGAAGCCGAAGGTTGCCGATGCCAGGATGAGTGTGAATAGTTTGCTTGAAAGTTTCATTGGTTTTTCCATTGGAGTTGGTTGATTGAAGATGGGAGAGTGAAATCTGGATAATGTTTAGTGACTGTGCTTCACCTCGAAGCCCGTTTTTGCGAGCCACTGTTCCCACGTTGTGGCAACTTGATGTGATCCGACTTCGATGTGTTTCCATTGCGGACAGCGGAAACTCAGGTCGGCGTGGCCGGAATGCTGTGAGCTTTTCAGCTCGCACCCGAGTCCCTTCAACATCGCGGTCAGTTCCGCGAGCTGTTCTCGGTTTTCAATGTGTATGGTCTTCCATTCGGTGATGCGATAGTTGACCTCTTCGACTTGGCCAGCCGCGTGACTGTGTCCGGCGTGATCGTGTGCCGCATGGTCGTGGCCTTCATGCCCAGCATGATCGTCGCCGCCGTGATCCGCCGCGCGACCGTGCAGTGTCTCGAATCCTGCTTTCTTGAGCCAAGTTTCCCATTGGTGAGCCAGCTTGTCGTCGGCAACTTTCATGCTTTTCCATTTTGGTGAACGATAAACCACATCGGTGTGTCCGCCGTGATTGTCGATCTTGGCTTCACAGCACAGTTTCTGTACGGCAGCAAGGTGCTGTTGCGCCTTGGCTGAATCGTCGAAGTGCATCTCTTTCCACTCGGGCAAGCAGAATGCGATCGACTCTTCGGCACTGGCAATACTGCCAACCGATGCGAGTGCGACGAAGCACAGCAGTCTTGATATTCTTTTCAACATAAAACTTTCCTTTTTGGAAAATGATCCGTTCGCTTCCTGTCTTAGGTTGCGGGTTCGGAAAGGGGTTGGGAGGTCTCTGTCGTCCTTGACCGAGAGTGGTTGATTTGTTGGTGAAATTCCTCTTCTTCGGACTCTTCAAACAGAGGAATGTCGGTTTTCGATTCGTTAACAACACGTTCAGCCGACTTCAGCCCGATCAGCCAGAACAACGCTGGGTGGACAAAGAAGTCGAGGAGCGTCGAGCTGATCAGTCCGCCGAGAATCACGGTCGCAACCGGATACAGGATTTCCTTGCCTGGCTCACCGGCTGCCATGACCAGCGGCACCAAGCCGATGCCGGACGTCAGAGCCGTCATTAACACGGGGGCGAGTCGCTCCAGGCCCGCGCGAACGATCATTTCTTTTGACCAGTCCTCACCTTCGTGCTGCACCAAGTGCAAATAGTGGTTGATCAGCAAGATTCCGTTTCGCGATGCGATCCCGGCCAGTGAAATGAACCCAACCATCGCAGCGACGGTCAGCGTTTGGCCTGTGACGACCAACGCGATCACCGATCCGATGAACGCCATTGGCAGGGCCATCATCACTTGCAGCGAGAGGTTAACGCTGCGGAACATCGTGTACAGCACCAAGAACACGCCGACCAACGAGACAGCGAACAGGACGCCGATGACTCGCGATGCGGATTGCTGGCTTTCAAATTGTCCGCTGTACTGAACGAAGTACCCCGGCGGCAGCGACTCGACGATGGGTTGGACCTTCTTCTGAATGTCTTGCACCACATCGACGACGCCACGCTCGGAAACGTTGCATTGCAACACGATTCGACGACGAACGTCTTCGCGATTGATTGTGTTCGGGCCGCCTGATTCGTAAATGTTCGCGACCGATTCCAAAGGCAATTTGCCACCGTCGGCAAGGTCAATCGTCAACCGCTTGAGCGTTTGCATGTTCTCGCGGTAACCCTCATCGAGACGCAGCATCAAATCGAATGTGCGTTGGCCGATCAGGATTTCGGAAACGACTTGTCCGTTGAGAGCCGTTTCGATGAACTCGTTTACTTCGACGGCACTGAGTCCGTACAGCAACAGCTTGTCTCGGTCGAGTTCGATCCGTAGTTGCGGAATGATTACCTGCGGTTCGACCAGCACATCCTTGGTTCCGGGCACCGCTTTCATCGCCGCTTCCATCTCGCTCGCCTTACGTCTAAGCAGGTCGAGATCGTCACCGTAAATCTTGATGCCGATTTGCGCCTTCACACCAGAGATCATGTGCGAAATCAAGTGAGCGATTGGTTGCTCGACCGCCGTGACGATGCCGGGAATATCCGCCATCGCTTCGCGGATTTCTTCAAGCTGTTCTTCGCGGGAACGCGGCGACTCGGGATCGAGTTCCAAGATGAACTCGCTCATGTTCACGCCCTCGGCGTGTTCGTCTAACTCGGCGCGTCCTGTACGTCGAATGAATCCTTCGATGTCTTCAATCTCTCGCAATCGAGTTTCGACGCGGCTAGAAATGTCGTTGGAGGTAGCCAGTGACGTGCCGGGCGGCAACACAACGTTGAGTTGCACGGCACCTTCATTGAATGGCGGTAGGAAGTCGCGTTCGAGACTCATCAAGAACATCCCGGACAAAACGACTAGCACCGCTGTGACGGCTAAATTGAATCGCGGAACCGTCAGGCTGAAGCGGATGACTTTGTCACCAATCCACTTGATGCCTCGCAGGACGAATCCGTCTTTCTCGTGCCCCTTGAGCTTTTGGCTACCGAGCAACCAATAAGACAGCACGGGTGTGACGGTCAGCGACACAAGTAACGATGAGAGTATCGAAACGATGTAGGCAACACCCAGCGGAGCGAACAGACGTCCTTCCATGCCCGACAGAGCGAACAGCGGCAGGAACACGAGGATGACAATCATCGTGCCAAACACAATCGAATTGCGAATCTCGATACTGGCACGGAAAACGACCAACAACGGATGCTTGGGGTTATCGCTCGCTCGGTTCTCTTTGAGTCGCCGATAGATGTTCTCGACATCCACGATCGCATCATCGACTAGTTCGCCGATGGCAACGGCCAAACCACCCAGCGTCATCGTGTTGATCGACAAATCGAATATCGAAAACACGATCGCGGTCATTACCAGCGATAATGGAATCGCGGTCAGAGTGATGAATGTTGTGCGGACGTTCATCAGGAACAGGAACAAGATAATGACGACCAAGATGCCGCCGTCACGAAGTGCCTCGGCAACGTTTTCAATGGCACGGTCGATGAATGACTTTTGTGTGTAGAGCGGTTCGATGCGGAGGTCACCCGGCAAAGAAGGCCGCAACTCATCAATTGCCGCCATCACATCGTCGGTCACTCGCCGCGTGTCGGCTCCCGGTTGCTTGTTGATCGTAAGAATGACCGCAGGGCCACCGCTGTAATTCCTGTCCTCATCGCGCACCCAGGCTGAACTGTCGCCGCGTTTGACTTGCGCACCTTCGACGACGCGAGCGATCTGGCCCAGCGAAATGGGGCGGCCTTCCTTCATCGTGACGACGACCTTTTGCAGGTCTTCAATGCTCTGAACACGGCCCAGACCGCGAACTAGCAATTCGTTCGGGCCTTGTTCATCCAAGTAGCCGCCCGTGGCGTTGTCATTGCTGTTCTGAACGGCTTGCTTAACCTCGTGTAACGCAATTCCGAATCGCAACATCGCATCGGGGTCGACCAACACTTGAAACTGCTTGCGTCCGCCGCCCATCGTGAAGACTTGCGAAACGCCAGGGATGGTCAGCAATCGCTGCCGCACGACCCAATCGCCGAGCGTTCGCAGTTCAAGCGGTTCGGTTGCACCGTCGTCGCTCCACATTCCCAACATTAGGATTTGACCCATGATGGAAGAGATCGGTGCGAGCGTTGGCTTCACGCCCTGCGGCATCCGTTCTTGAACGAGTTGCAGTCGCTCATTGACGATTTGACGGTCGTTGTAAATGTCCGTGTTCCAATCGAACTCGACATAGACGACCGAGATACCAACGCCCGATGAACTTCGGACCGCTTGAACGCCGTTCGCGCCATTGACCGCCGTTTCAATCGGAAACGTAATCAGTGTCTCAACTTCCTCCGGTGCCAAGCCCGGTGCCTCGGTCATGATGACCACGCGAGGCCGGTTCAGGTCGGGGAAGACGTCGATCGGAGCCTGCATCGCCTGCCAAGTCCCGAATCCCACCAGGAACAAGGCAACGGCGATGACAAGCATGCGTTGCTTCAACGCAAAACGAATGATTGAATTAAGCATGATGTGGCTCCTTAGTGGTTGTGGCCTGCGTGTGGATCAACTCCACCGCCAGACTTGTTTTTGAGAGCCATTTGCATTTGATGAGCGCCACGCATGGCGATGACATCACCGGGGAACAGCGAACCGTCATTGTCGATCACGGCGGAATACTGATCGCGATACTTCACATGAACCGGCACGCGGTCGAAGTGACTGCCGTTCTGCTGGAACACGAAAGTTTCCGCTCCTTCGCTCGCCACCGCCTCGACAGGAACCACGATTTGTTCCGGCATTTCTTGGACTGGTACTCGCAACTGCATCCGTTGACCGGGGACGTAACGCCATTCGACGTAGCGATTGCCGTCGGCGCGATGATCCTTGGCGACTTGGTTTGGGAGGCGAACGTAGAAGTTCAATGTTCGCGAGGTGGCATCGACTTGGTTGGCCAGATACGCGATTTCCAAGCTTTCGATCACGCGGGATTCGGACCCCGGTTGTTCTATGATCGCATCGACTTGCCAACCGTTTTGTGAGGCACCTCGAAGCTGTCGGATGTCTTGCTCAAACGCGAGACCTTCGATGAACAACTCGTCATAGTCGGTTAGGATGCAGAGCGTTTCGCCCGCATTGACGGATTGTCCTTTGTGAACGGACAAATCTTGCAGGATCAACGGGCCAGTGTGCTGGGGCTTGTCTTCCAGAACGAAACTCGCTTGGACTACATGCTGGCTCAATCGCAACTCGGCTTCACCGTGACTGTCCACACTCGGTGTGAAGACCTGTAGCTCACGCAGCAGCCGTCGCTCGCGTTCGATTTGATTCACTTGGTCGTCTGACAGTCCATGCAGACGCAATGCTTCACGCTGAGCACCGAGATTGGCGTTCAGCTTGTCACGGGAGTATTGCCGCTCCAACAAGACCTTGCCCGCGATCGCACCACTTCGGGTGACTTGCTCCAGGCGAGCGATCTCTCGATTCTCGACATCCAATTCGCCGAGAGTGCGGACGAAATCGGTTTGTGCGTTGACGAGGTCTTCGTGCGTCAAACGAATTTGAAGCAGCAGGCTTCCCGGCTCGACCGCTTCGCCTTGCACCGCGTGAACATGCGTGACGACGCCGGTCATCGGCGTGGCAACTTGGACTCGTGAACGACCAGGACGTTCGACGACGACGGCGGGCACCGTGATGGATCGGCGGAAGGTTTCCAGCTTGATCGGGCGAATCGTTTCGTCGGACAATCCAATGTTTCGGATCGCCTGCTTTGACAATTCCAACGAAGTCGCCTCGTCGTGCCCAGCATGAGCTGCGTGATCGTGACCGGCATGAGGATCAGCCTCGCCAGCCGCCTCACCCTCGTGCGATTCGCCGCCACCATTGCGGAACGAAACAGCGGTTCGATCGACCCACGCCTTCGTGGCCGGGAACCAATGCTGCCAGGTAAAACCACCGACGATCACAACGATCAGCGTGGCGACTAACCAAACCCACTTCATGGGCACTTTGGGCGTTCGGATTTTCATGGTAACGATACCAACGGAACAACTGCCGGAGAAACCGATCCACGATTCGGATACGTGTGGATCAGAGAAACGTCAACGCGAAGAAGCGTCCGGGGCAGATGAACGGCGAATGCCAGCAGCACAAATCAGTGCTAGCGGAACTCGCCAAAAGTGTTGGAGCTGATGCCCGAGGATCGAAAGTCTTGACGACTTCCGCTACGGCATAGAGGCACGCACACTCTCATCCAAACACGGACGAGAGCGGACCTTACAGACGCCAGACTTGAGTCTTGAGGCGGAGGGGCGATTGAACGCAGTGCGGATCGGGTGGCGATCCGTACTCCGTCCGTTGTGCGAGCAATTCTTGCGACGACAACGACAAGCAATACGTCAGCAAGGGTGACCAATCGACGGTTAACATCAACGAAATGTCGTTGTCTCGTTGATCAGCAACGACGTTGCAATCGGCTTCGTCGCAAGATTCATGCGGTCCATGTGATCCCGAACAAGGCGACTGCGAACAAGGCTGATCGGAACCAACTTCATTCGCTTCGTCATCAAAATGCGAAGCCTTGTGACCTTCGTGGGCATGTTCATCGTGATCGTGGTCAGCATCATTGAGACCAACCACGTGCGGAACATCCACCATCACCTGGTCAACATCTTGACTGTGCGTGTGTCCCGCGTGAGCGTGATGCACGCAACAACCCAGCAGTGCGTGAAGCACTACGGCGGTCAAAGTCGAGTAGGTGAGGAGCTTGTGAAACATGGTCGCTTTGAAAAATGCCCCGACGATCGGCACAATAGGACGAATCGTCGCAGTATTACTATCGAATTTTGATTGATCGGTCTACAGTAAAACTACGCAGGAAGGGCAAAGCACAGGCTGTGCCAATCGCGAATTTGCGGCGATTTATTGGGAAAAGTCGCGCAAACAGCTCTCAACAAATCTGGAGATTGTCGTCAACCTGAACGCGACAGTGTCGCATCTTGCGACAGCCTGTTCGTTACGTTGAGTCCACTAACGTACAGGAAACTGCTTGGCGGAGTGGTAGAGCAGTGCTGATGGCGGATTGAGTATCCAAACCACAAAGCGCCACCGGAGCATTCCGGTGGCCAGCTTTTCCCGCAGGCAAGATCAGTGCCAGTGTCCGGTGCGGTGAATGTCGTAGTGACCGGGTTGGTAGTGAAAGTGATTTCCATGACGTTGGAACGACGGAGCGTGGTAATCGAGGTGCGTGGTATCGTGGAAACGCGGTTGATACCACTGGATGTCGTGCGATAGGTGATGTCCCGGCACATGGAAAGAAGGTTGCGACGGATACACATGACCGCCGTGATGGCTTCCATGGTGGCCGCCACCGTGAATCACATGACCGTGCCCAGCCTGAGCTTCACCGCCAAAACCGAGGGTGAATGCGGCTGCCAAGGCGACGACGGGCAGCACTTTTTTGGTGATCGACAACATGATTGTAACCTTTTCTCTGCGGGAGACTTTGTGAATGGGCTTCATTAAGCCCGACAACAAAGACAATGCGAAAGCGAGTTCGCAGCGGAAAGGATATTCAAAATTTATTCTGCGATATGTGAGAAAGCGACGATTTCCACGTGTTTTCCCTGCGATTGAAGTTCCTTCGTGACCGCTCGCAAGTGTTTCTGAACGACCGCATCGGGTGATTCCAATTCCGTACTTTGCCCAAACGCTCGATCGTCCTGTTCAACTCGTAGTTGTCCATCGACGAGGCGAAACACGGTGGCGTTCCCCAAGCCTGGCCAGTTTTTCGGTTGACCCAACATCACCTGAACATCTCGCGCCGAAAGCGGGCTCGCCGATTCGATCCATACCACCGCCTCGCTACCAGCCGGGCCAACCAATGGAACCGCTCTCTCTGAGTCCGATGGGAAATGCACCCAGCGGGATTCGCCTAGCGGTGCAAATTCGGCAAGCCGGTTCGTTTCGCCGTCGCTACCGATTAACCAAAGTTCGCCATGGTGATGCGCGCGCAGCGGTGCATTGACCTGAATCTGCTCGCCCGATTGAACGGGCACCCGATTGACCAACTCGAAAGCACGTTCCTCCGCCCAGACCTTGATGTCCAAATTGCCGAAACGCTCAACCGCCTCGATCGACGGCAAACTCAAGAGCGGCTGCGCGGTATGCGTTTCACTCTGCTGGCTTGGCCACGCCAACCATCCGACGCACAACAACGCGATCAAAGGAATTGCGAACAAGGCGATACGGCGGCCATCCTTTCTGCGAGTGCGTGCCAACCAACCGTCGAGCGAATCGGCGAATCGTTGTGCGGATTCGATGCGTTCGCTCGGTCGCAATTGCATTGCTCGATCGCAAGCTTTCTGTAAAGCCAGAGGTGCTCCCGAGTCTCGAAGGGCCTGTCGGTCCCAGTCGCCACTGGCCACCGCATCAATGATCTCGCCCGACGTCTTGGATGCGTAAGGATGGCGGCCAACTAAACCAAAATACAACAAACCACCGAGCGAAAACACGTCGTTGGCAGGTCCACGCGATCGCGAAGCATCGTCGGATTGACCGTTTGATTCTTCTGAGTCCGCGAACAATTCGGGAGCCATGAAAGCAAGCGTGCCACCGGCATGGGCATCGCGAAGAATGGAATCCGCATCCCAGCCGTCGGTAGAATGGTCGACAGCCATCCCAAAGTCGATCAGCTTGGGTTGCCCTTGCGAATCAAATAGAACATTGGTCGGCTTGACGTCGCAATGAACGATGCCTTGATCGTGCAGCTTGCCGAGCGTGCGCGATATTTCAGCAACGAACTCAATCAACTGTTGCGTGGTTAGAGAATTCTGCTCGACGCGTTTTTGCAGCGTCGTGCCGCGAACGAGTTCCGAAACGATGAACGGCCGGTCATCCCAAATTCCGGCGTCGATCACCCGAGCAATACCGGGATCGTTCACCGTCACCAAAAGACGACCCTCATCGAGAATCCGTCCGGCTTTCTCCGATTGATGTTTGCTGACCTTCAGTGCCAACTCGCAACGTAGCTGCGGATGCACGACTCGAAAAACTTCCGCCTGCGCCCCTTCGCCTATCTGTTCCAGCACCGTGTAGTCGCCGATGCAGTGACCTGCCGGACGATGGGATGATTCGGTCGAATCGTTTGGCGGGGGCGCTATCGACGTGTCATCCCATCGAGACAGTTCGGTGTCGACTTTGATTTGACGAACAATGTCAGTTTCGAGACTCGGATGCCTTTTTCGCAAGACGTCCACGACGTTCGAGTCGCCAGCGGAAGTGCGGGTCAGATATTCCAAATAGAGCAAATCGACTTGCTGCCCATGATCGAGCGTGTCGTGATGAGATGCCAACAGCGATTCGATGCGTGCAGTGATGTCGCTCGCTGGCACCGAGTCGACTTGATCGAGCAGTTGTTGAAAATCGTTGTTAGTCATGCTGGTTCATTCTGTGCTCGTCAGTCGGTTCTTCACGAGCTGCAATGCGGTTTGTAATCGTTTGCGAAGTGTGTCCGGCTTGGTTCCACGATCCCGAGCCACCTCTTTCCACGTTCGCCCTTCGAGTCGCTGGACGACCGCTTCCCAATCATCCGTTCCGACGATGGAGCGCACTTCCATCATCAACTCGGATTCCGCCGCCGCAGAATCGGTCGCGCCGTCGGCCCCGGCGAGCTGTCCCAGTTGAAAACTGGAATCCTCCTCGACGAAGTTTGCTTTTCGTTTCTGTGCTGATTGCTCTCGCTTCAGTTCGTTGACGCGATGTTTGGCAAGCGTGAACAAATAGGCCCGCAGTTCGTCCTCGGTGGCCAAATTCAAATCGCCAGTACCAGTACGTTTGAAGAACCGCCGAAAGACAGACTGCTCTACATCAATGGAATCGTGCAGCCGCCGAAGAACAGAATCTCGCATTCGGAAACGAATAAATCGTCGAATCTCGGTTCCGTAACTTTCCATGATCTGGCTCAAGGCGTCTGAATTGCTCTGTGACAGCAACGCAAGCAAATCGGAAAGTTTGTCCCGCGACTGGTTTTCTCTCGACGAGGACGGCGCGATTTCAATGCTTTGCTTGCTCATTGATGATTCTCTCGCTCGTCAATGCGTGTCTGCCAATACACCTTTGTGAAATTTTCGGATTCCTTTCCGCTTGGTAGGGCTAACGACATTGATGGTGAGTGTGAAGTGATTGACCGCCGCACCCAGATTTGTCTGCCCACCGAACGATTGTACCCCAGCCAATGGTGGCGTACAATCACCAGGCGGAGGGCCGCCTCGAAGATGACGCCAACTTCGAGGCAAGCGGTCGTATTTCACAACAGGATATTCCCTTTCTCGACGGATCGCCCACTCCCATTTTGCCAGCACAGTATGAGGTAATGACAATGCACAAACTCCTTTCCCTTTCCACGGTCGCGGTCTTGATCGCGACAACTGCAATTGCCCAAGACAGGACCCCTGACGAGGCAAAGGTCGTCGAACTCAAGTCGGAATCGGTCAAGCAAGCAAAATTCGTTGACTTTGGTAGCGAACTTGGCGTTTCACTTAGCGCGATCAATGATCTGGGTGCAAAGATTGACGCGGCACGATTAGCCGCCCAACCGATTGACTTGCTGCTGGCAGCAAAGTTGTTATCGGCTGCTGAATCGCTGTCGGAAAAACAAGCGTCTTTGACATCGTCGCAGTTACAAGAAGAAGCAGTGGAACTTGCAGAACAACGCGGCAATCCGACTGAAATCGCAACAGCGGCAAAGCTCATCGGTGGCGACCTGGGCGATAAATTGATGAAAGCGGCCAAGGCGGCGGCACACAAGATGCCCAAAGAAGGCGACGCAACGAAAGACCTCGATGGAACGCTCGTAGTTGACAATCGGCACAACCACGATGAAGTACACGTGTATGTGAATGGTCGTGAAATGGGACACGTCGAAGGCCACGGCTATCGCCAGTTTCATGTTCACGGTGCTCATTACCTGGACGCTCGGGATCACGAGGGGCATCGTTGGCATAATCACATCGAAGGCCATCATCACTACTGGGTGTTTCGGCTGAATCCGCCCCATCCCCACCACCCTTGGTAGGTCACGGTCAATCAACAGATGCCACGACTGGGCTTTCCTAAGCCCAGTCGTGGGAAGCGAAAAGGTATTGCAATGATTCGACTCGTTCTTATCTCATGCGTTCTGTGGATCGCAATCTCTCAGCAAGCAAACGCCGCGCGGCATGCTCTGTTGATTGGATGCTCCGACTACAAAACACAGGGTGATTTACACGGCAGCGGAGTCGATGTTGCCTTACTCAATGAAACATTGGCGACACCTCGGTTTGGTTTTGGGCCAGACAATTTGACTGTTCTCAGTGATGCCGATCCCACGACTAAGCCGCCCACCTACGACAACATTCACGCGGCATTTGAGACGGTCGTCGCAGCAGACTGGGCGGCGGACACCGATTCGGATGTCTTGTTGATTTACATGTCTGGTCACGGTGGGCAACGCTCATGCGAGACCGAGAATGACGGGATGGACGAGTTTTTCATGCCTGTCGATGAAACAGATGTCATACTCGACGACCAGATTGGAGACTGGTTGTCAGAACTAGACCGCAAAGGCATCCATACTTGGATCATTTTTGATAGTTGTTTTTCCGGAACAATGACTCGCGGCGTTAATCCAAACGAGACGGTGCGAGGTATCGCTCCGGCAAGCGAAAAGTTGCGCAAACCAATCTTGCCTAAAAGCAACAAAGACGTGGGCTGGGAATTGCCCATGTCCGGTGACGATGGACGATCCAATGTCGTGGCTTTCTATGCCTGCCAAGCCTACGAGCAGGCCATCGAAGACAGGACATTGGATAAATCCGATGGCGAGCCGGTACCACACGGACTATTCACCTATTGTCTGCTTCAGTGTTTGGAACAGCATCGTGCGGATCGAGATGCCAAGCTGTCATACGAAGAACTGCGTCGAGGTATCATCGAGCGATACCGAGCCCTTGGAAGAACTTGGCCGACTCCTTTCTGTGAAGGCAATTTAACTCAAGAAGTCCTTGGCTTTGAAAGATGGCCTCAGGCCGCCGCGCTGCGTGTGGAAAACATTGATGGAAACGTGTCGGTCGCTGGTGGTCAGCTAGCAGGTTTAACACCCAACGCGATCTTGGCCGTGTACGTGCCGAAAGATCGCAAGCAAGAATCGCCCATCGGTTACCTCAAGGTGACGCAAGTCACTGCAACCACGGGAGAGGTCGAAAGCGTGTCCTATGCCGACATCGGCGAGCCCGTCCAATTGAGTCGATTTCCCAACAATGCGACATGCCGTGTCGTCAGTCAAGAGATCGGCGAGTTGAGAGTTGCTTTAACGCTGCACGATTTGCGCGGAAATAGAGATGATTCATTTTTATCTGTACTGCGCGAAAAGGCATCTGATCCTTTAAGCATTTTTCGCGTCAATCCCACGAATGGCACTCAGGGTTGGAGTCTTTTCATAGACGATACGGAACGACTGTTGGTTCCGAACAGCGTTGCTTTGACAATCGGCGACAGGATGCCAACCGCAAAGGAACTTCAACGGGAGCCGAGCGTACGCTATCCGTCGACGCTCGCGATTCGTGAACTCGCCGATGCCGTCGAGCGAGACCTACGTCGTGTTTACAGTTGTCAAAACCTTCAGCGTCTCGCGGCAGCCTACGGGCCAAGTGGCTCCACAACGCACGACATAAAACTGAAGGTGACAAAGGTAAACGGAGACACGTCCTCTGATGAGATCAGGGCAGGAGATGTATTACGTGTCGAAGTCGTTAATGAAGGAGCGTATGACGCTTCGTTTGCAGTGTTCTTTATCAGCTCACGATATCGAATTACCAGCCAAATGTCTGACTCCATCAAACCGGCGCAAGGAGTCACCCGTCCAACAACGCTTCCACTGTTTGAAATGACGATCAATGAAAGGATGTGGGGTCAGAATGGATTGGTCCTGGTCGGGATTCCTCATGAGGGAAGAGTTAAGCATCAGTTAAATTATTCAGGTCTCGATCAACAGAAGCTTGGCGATCCGGTAGACAAAAAGCGAGGGTTTACTCCCGTAACGCCCTTTGAACAGCAACTCTTCCAAGCGACGTTTGGGAATGAAAAATTTCGTACCGGTGGAGCCAATCAAGAGCCTCAGATGTCAATCATCTCGTGGATGGTTTCGGAGAACGCACCCGCAGAACTCCCGTAGTCGTTGAAGTCTGGCAGCTGCGAGGAATAGACCGAAAGGAATGGTCAGAAAGGTGCGTGTTTTTGCGATGCTGCGTGAAGGAAAGGTTTGCGGACGCGAATCGCAACCAGTACGCTAGAGGGATGCTCAACTACTTGGCAGGAAAAAAGTATTTTCAAGGTGTTTAGAAATGTCTCGGGCCATTGTTACTGACGCGTCAGATCGACTGAACCGTCGATTTTCATATGACCGATTCGGTGGTCTTTCGAGGCTTTTCATTGCCATCTCTTTCTGCCTGACGGTCTCGATCGCTTCGGGTGACCGTTCCAATGCGGACGACGAGTTATTTAGCACGAAGAGCCTGCGAGGCGGCAAGAACTGGGCAATTTTGATCGGCGTGAACTACACCGCTCGGCAGGATGAGCTTCGTGATGGCGGTGACGAGCGTAGTCGCGAAGCGCTTCCAGCCCTGTCGAATGCGGCCAACGACGCATTGTCGATCGCAAATATTCTCACTAACTATTACGAATACGACGCGGATCACGTGATCGTCTTAACCGACGACAAAGGAACAGCCGCAGAGCAGCTCCCGACGAAATCAAACATCGCCCGTGAATTATTGCGGGTCAGCAAAGAAGCCGGTGAGGAAGACACTGTATTTTTCTTTTTCGCGGGGCATGGGATCAAACTAGAGTCGCAGTCGACAAGCGGGAATAATGTCGCCATGCTCGCGCTGGATGTCGAGTTGCAGGAAGGTGATCCGATAGGAAACATGTTCGGGCTTCCCTTTGGGTTGATGGACGATCTGGGAAGAATTAAGGCGAAACAAAAGTTACTTGTTCTCGACTGTTGTCACTCCGGTGAGATTTTCAATCAACACCGTTCTTCCACTGCGTTTCAACCTACTAGTGAAGAGAGTGGACGTGAGGACAAAAGCCTACTAGCCGCACCCGCGTTCCAAGCGATGGCGTCGTGTCGTGCTAGTCAGCTTGCGTCGGACGGGCGCGACGGCAACTCGAAATTTACCTCGGCATTCTTACACGGTCTGCGTCGGTTGCCTGCTCAGAATCAAAAGTCGCCGGTAACGGCCCACGCTCTGCTCCGTCACCTGAAAGGGTATTTTGATGAAAGCCAACGCCCCGATCTCCGCAGTCTGGTGGACCAATCGGGAAAGGAAGGCGAGTTCGCGTTCAAACCGCGTCGTGAAGCGGAGTTCAAGAAATTTCTTGTCGAAGAGCTGGAAGAAGCCTACTTGCGTGGCATGGTTGTCAGCCGCCAGGGAAGTTGGTGGTTTGAGGAATGCCCGTGGTTCATCCCGAGTATTCGAGCTGAGATGGTCCAGGTTTATGACAGCCAACAGGTGGTGTCGCGCGGTACTAAAATAGCGGACCTTCTTGACGCCGAGAGCCTTCGAGAGGCCGCTGATCTTGCCCTACGAGAATGGAAGGATGGTGAGAGCGAAGTTGCTAAGCTTCGACGCAAGCACGGGCTATTGCTGTTGGACGCCGATAGTGGCAAGAAATTGCGTGAAGCCCTTGCCGAGATTGAAGCGGACCTCGATCCATTGCTCCCAAAGGAAAAATTGACGGAAGTTTCCAGGGGGAAGGTCGAATCGGTCTCACCTACCAGTAGCATTGACAAGACGTTGAAAGCTGCCGACGTTCACTTGCTCGCTGTCGTCAAACACTCGCTTGGCAATGATGAGGCCGAAAAAATCTATAAGCAAGCGCTGCGAATGTACGCGATTGAGATGCAACCGAACAAGTCCGAACCGCTGACGCAGTCGATCAATAATGAACAAGTGGTATTCAATTACTCGCGAAAAATTTTAATTGCGTTGTGCCGAGTCGATTTCGCTCAGTACCTCCAGGGCGAGGCGAAACAGCAAAAGCTTGCTGCCGAGCAGTACCAACAGGCTCGCCGTGACATCAAACAAATAACTTTTGACGGCAAGCAGAAGGGGTACGCGGACTTCTTTCTGACGTTTGCATTATGTGGAGAGGCTGACGCATGGATTGGCATCAATCGTTGGAAACAAGCGAATGCCTTACTTGATCAAGCGAAAACACTCGCCGAAACAAAGCATGATGGCGTCCTGTCTCCCGTGGCTGGGCATTTCCTCGAAGCGCACGTTTATCGCCGCGATGCGTGGTGCAAGATGATGCAGTGGAAAATCAAAGATGCCATGTGTTCGTTCCGAAAATCGAACGAAATTCTTGTCGCACGCATGAGTGAGGATGGACCCGACTTCGATTCCAATGACGAAAACTCGTGTACTCTCTCCGTCGCAAACGAACTTCCCGCCGGATGGAAAGACTCAACAGACTACTCCTCAAAAGTGGCGTACCTGCACAATCTCCACGGAATCGCGATGGGATTGCGGTTCCAAGGTGACACAGAAAAGGCTGCGGATGAGTATCGTCAACTCACTCGTCACGTCGAGACTGCCTTTAGTCAATTCAGGAGCGATTCTGCCGATGCTGGGATCGAGACTCAGTTCGTTGTTCGCACGATCAATACTCAAGAGCGTCTGGGGGATTGCAACCTCTTTGGTAACCCTGAGGTTCGTGACCTGAAGGAAGCCCTTGATGACTATCGCCGGGCCATGATGCGAGTTCACCTGCTGCGAGATTCGGCACGTGACCGTACGAAAGCGGCACTGCTGTACAAGCAAGCGTTGGCATTAAGCCTTCCGTCGCCGTTCACCGATCACGAGCTTGCCATGCAAATGTGCCATGTTGCGGATGAAATCTATCTCTCAAGTGAGGGAAAGACCGGCGGACTATTCGATGCCTTAGGGACGCTCACTACACTTTGCGTGCAAGCATGCGAGGAGACCACAGAGTCGAAGACCGCGTCAGCGCGATCTACGAGTGCTCAGGATAAATTGCGAGACTGTATTTTGGCATATCGTGACAAGGTCGGAACAACACCGCATCGCGATCAACTTGAATTGTGTCTGTTTGCTTCCGATATACTTCTCAAATACGCGGGCCAGCGAAATAAATATCAGACGCTCGCTGATGCCGATTTGCTGCTCAGTTTTTGTCGAATCGCACTGGAGTCCTACCAGGGGTCTGATGATTCCGATTCGCCAGAACGACAAGAGGTTTCCGATGCAGTCAAGTATCTGAGGCCCTATTTCGATACCGCAATGCAAGCGAAAATGGGACTGGGTGATTCTCAAGTCAAGGAAATGCTACAGATTCAGGCGGAGGCAACATTGGGAACGCTGGACCTTAAAGAAAAAGGCGTTCGCCCGATCCTTGCAATTTATGTGCTTGACGATAAACCTTATTTGTTGGTGGATATCCCGCATAGTCTAAGCCGCTGTGTGCCATTGGCCGAATCGTACTACCACGTCGAAATGGTGCGCAATGCATCATATTCTGAAACGAAGCTACCACTTCCAGACGAAATTTGTGATGCGCTGTCAATCTGGAAAAAGCAAAACTCGACAGCAAATAACCCTCTGGGACCAAAATGCCGCTGGTGCGATGCTGTTCGAGGCTTCGACGCTCGATACGCTGCAACAAAAAAAGTTATTGACTCAACAACCGGCGAAGAGAAAGTTGTAGTCGAAACGGCGTCTAGTTCGAGCACCTTTCCATTCGAGCTACACCGGCCGTAGGCTAAAACCGCGTTGTCTGACGAGTCATCACTGTTGACTCAGCGTTAGGCCGCGAAGGCTATCATCGCCGCTGTTGTCAACGACCGCATCCAACGCTCCGGTCAGAACGAAGCCATCAACTCGTGCGC
This sequence comes from Rosistilla carotiformis, assembly GCF_007753095.1. NCBI lineage: Bacteria > Pseudomonadati > Planctomycetota > Planctomycetia > Pirellulales > Pirellulaceae > Rosistilla > Rosistilla carotiformis. The sequence continues at coordinate 2,282,771 of NZ_CP036348.1, read as the reverse complement.
GGGCTTGAGCGAGTTGCTGCTGCGAAACGATGTACTGCAAGTTCGTGTCAAAGTAAGTTCGGCGGGCCACCAGGACTTGAACAAAGCTTGTCTCGCCCGTTTTGTAGGCAAGCTCGGCGAGCTTCAAACCGTCTTCTGAGTTGGGCAGGATGTCCCTGGAATACTGCTCGACGGCGACCAGTGATGAATCGTAGTCTCGCGACACCTGGGCCAAGCGTGCCTTGATCGAGTTTTCGATTCGTTCGAGTTCGCGTGACGCACGCACATACTCGGCGCGGGCCGACGAGATGTTGCCTTGGTTTTTGTTGAAGACGGGGATCGGTGCTCCGACTTGAAAGTTAATCATGCCGTTGTCCGTTCCGTTGTCATAACCAGAGGCGAGCTGCAAATCTAAGTTTGGAATCGGCTGAGCCTGTTGGCGGCAAAGATTGGCTCTGGCTTGATTGATTCGTGCCTGCGCCGACTGCACTTCGGGACTGGATGCAATCATCGTGGATGCAACGATCGACCAGTCCAAGGTGGTTTCCGTGTTGGGCAGTGTCCCTTCAAGTGGCACGGGCATCATGTCAGGGTTGCCAGCCAAGGCGGCCATCTCTCGCCACGCGGCGTCGAAACGAATCTGGGCTTGCCGGAGGGCCAAGTCAATCTCGTTCTTTTGAACCTTTGCTTGGACGATTTCCAGTTGCGAGCCTTCTTGTGCCTCTTTGCGTTGCTCGGCTATATCGACTCCCTTGTCAGCGACCGATTGGAAATCGCGGATCAAATTCACTCGTTGCTGTGCCGCCAAAGCATCGTAGAACGTGATACGAATGTCAGTCGCAATGCGATATTTCTGGGCTTCGAGCTGCATGAGTTGAGCACGCAAGGCTTCATTGAGCACGGCGCGGTTCAATGCCAATTTATCGCCGGTAATGATTGTTTGTGAGATGAACACCGAGTGCTGATCGGTACCTTGGTCGGCGAGCTGGACAGCGCTGTAGCCGAGTACAGGGTTGGCACGCAGCCCGACTTGGCATTTGAAACCCGCGGCTTTTTGCGTTGTCGCGACCAATTCAGCGATGGTCGGATTGTTCGCCAAAGCCATCGACTCGATCGCTTCGAGCGTCAACCCGGCGGGCTGTTCGCTGAGGTAGTACTCATTGCTGGCTGAAAATGGCACAACGGCGACTTCGCTGAGCGACTGTTCGGGCGAATCCAGCGCCATAATGGCTCGCAAGGAACCGGCGGACTCCTTATCGGAATCATCCTCTTCCGTTGCAACGGGTTTGTCGTCATCCGACTTGTCGTTGTACGCGACCGTGATCACAGGTGCCGCAACGATGGCCGTCGCCGGTGTTGAGGCGACGTTCGCTTCACTCGATTGAAGCATTGTGGGATTGCGAGCTGATGTCGCAACGTGATTGCCAATGCTCTGGCAACCAGCCGTGAAACTCATCGCTGCGCTCATTGTCAATGTCATACTCAAAGCCGCATGCAACCGTCGACGCCGCGATTGACGAGTACGATTGCTGGTCGGTTGTGTTGTGATCACCGCGTTTTCCTCCGTGAAAAAATAGACCAGCCGCTGTTTTCCATCGGTTTGGTACAAGCGAAACATCGAATCGAATCGCTGTAGTCCGTCTCATCCCACCTGATCCGAGTCCGGTGGTAACGGTTGTGCGGAAGAAGCCCGCAGAAGATGCTAAAACTCAGCCATCAAGCGTCGGATTCCATTCCGACGGAGGCAATTGGTTGCTGACGCTTCTCGGCCGATCTCAGTGGTGACCGTAATGAATATTCGTGGTCGTATGAGGAACCGCGTCAATGTGCGTCGTGGTGTGGGGAACGGCGTGCAAGTGATTGCCATGCCGTTGGTAGTCGATATGCGTTTGCGTGTGGGGAACGTAATCCGTGTGAGTTTGCGTGTGGAGGTGGCCGCTGGACTGATAGCTGGGACGGTACGAATGGTACGGTTGAACGTATCCGCTTTGCTGAATGCCATTTTGATAGATCACCCGCCCCTGTTGCGGATAGGTCTGACCCTGAATGTATTGTCCTTGAATTACTGGACGGGACGAGCGATAGGGTTGGTTGTAAATCGGTTGGTTGCCGTAGGGCGAGACGTGGTCGTAATGCGTCGTCGTGTGTGGTACGCGATCAACGTGAGTCGTCGTGTGAGGCACCGCATCGACGTGATTGCCATGCTGGACGTAATCAGTGTGTGTCGTCGTGTGCGGCACATTGTGGTGATGCGTGGTGGTGTGTGGCACGACCCACTGGGCTTGAGCGGTAGTCGCCAACGCCATGACGGCAACGGCTGCTGAGAGAAGAATCTTCATCGAACCAAACTCCTTGCGGGGGGATTTTTGCGGGGCAATAACAATCCGTCGGATTATTCACATCACCCACAAGGTTAATCGTATCCATCCACGCGAGGGGTGGCAACTAAGTAAATTTACCGATCGAGTCTCGCTTTGTCATCAGAATGGAGTCACTGAGAAGTCATTTCGATGACATAGGATTGGTGAAGCCTCATGAATCAATGGTTTTTCGGTTTGGCACACGCAATGCGTTAGAAGCTTAGCCAGCGGCACTTGCCGCGAACCTCCCCTCGAATGTCAGGACTGAACCTTATGAATCGTGCCTTCGCAATTGCCGCTCTCGCAGCAGGATTGTTCGCCTTTGCCGGAAATACCGGTGCCACCGCTAGCGACTACTTTCATGGTGGTCATGGCGGACACCACGCCTACTCCGGGGGCCATCACGGTGGCGGTCACCATGGCGGCTACGCTCAAGCACCCGTTCAAACCTATGGCAATTACGGCTATTCATCGAACTACGGCGGTTATGGATACGGCCAAACGTACCAACCGAGCTATCAACCTCAATACCAGCAACAGTACTCTCCTACCTACCGATCACAACCCTATCGCCAACGCGGTGGATTGCACCTTGATATCGGACGCGTCCATGTTCTAGGTGCTGGCGGCCATCACTAATCAAGCGTTGTTCGCTTGCGAATGTTACCGACCGTTCTGAATCGACTGGACGGGCGAGCAAGTCTCGTCCGTCCATCTTGTCTCTGTGCAAAACTTACAACGAAATGGAAAACATGCCGAAACACGCCGTCGTTGCGCTCGCCGCATTCGCTTTCGCTTCCTTTTCGCAAATGCAACCAGCAACTGCTCAGCACTGGCATGGATATGGTCATGGAGCTCATCACCATACCGACCACGGACATTTTTACGGGCACTACCAGGGCGGTCAACACTATGCGCACGACTCGTACCACTACCAAGACAACCATCACGGTCACGCCCCGATCGCTCTCGGATACGTCGACATGCCGCTGAACCAATATCACAGCAACAACAGCGTGTACTGCCCCGACGATGTCGGTTGCCCGTTGCAGTACAACCAGCCCGCACTAGGTGGATTGTCCCAACAGATTCCACCCCATCAGGATGCACCCTACCTCGACGCACCCCGTCAGTATGAAATTCCAAACGGCGCGACGGGTTCCTATAATGACCACGGCCACCATGCCAACGATGGCCATGATCATGGCGACCATTCACACGATGGGCACTCACACGGCCCAGTGAATCCGAGTCTCCAAAACCCCGCCGTCACTTTCGGCACGCCCGATCGTCAGCCGATGACTGCACCAACGCTTCCCAACCGCAATGCAGTTCCCGAGCTTCCACGCTACGAAGCTCCTCGCGACCGTCCAGCACAGCCAAGCAGTCCACCCACAAACAACGGTCCAATCAGAATGGACGGACCACCACCGAGCCTAACAACTCTCGATAGTTCATCCGTTAAAGTTGGCTGAAAATGTGGACTACTGGTTCTGTTTGCTGTTTGACCGAAACGGCAATTGCAACATTCCTGGTAGGCGTTCGGTTTGGTGTTCATCGCGAAGTTCCTTGACTCCAATCAACATGTGTTCGTGGCCATCTTTTGGCTGCGCCACATAGGTCCGAAATAGATAGTCCCACCAGGGAAGATTAAAACCGAAGTTGCTGTTCGTTTCGCGTCGGATGATCGAATGATGCACACGGTGCATGTCCGGTGTGACAACCAAAAAACGCAAAACACGATCGAGCCACAGCGGAATCGAGACATTGCTGTGATTGAACATCGACGTCGCATTGAGCATCACTTCAAAGGCAACGACCACGACAGCCGCTGGTCCCAGCACAATGACGACGCCCAACTTGATCAAGGCAGAAAAAAGAATTTCAAAGGTGTGAAACCGCAGTCCCGTCGTCACGTCAAAATCCATGTCGGCATGGTGGACCATGTGCAATCGCCAAAGCCAAGGGACCGCATGGAACAACACATGTTGACCATAAATCGCGAGGTCCAAGACAAGAATACCAATCGCAACCTCAAGCCACATTGGCCAATCCACGATGTTCAACAATCCCCAGCCCTGTGTCTGTGCATAAACTGCAGCACCCACGGCCGTCATCGGCACCAAGAGCCGAACCAGAAGTCCATTCAAGACGACCAGGCCAATGTTGCTACTCCACCGCCAAGGTCGTTTTAGTGACAGTTTGCGACGCGGCGCAAGCCACTCCCAAGCCGCCATCGTAAACAGCACAAGGAAAAAGCAGGTTAGGCGAACGAAAATTTCGGATTGACCTTTCAGACTTGAGACTCCCTACAATATCTCGGATTCTTGGCACTGGTCCGCGTCATATGCGAATTCCAATGCCACTGATTATGGGCCGAATCGGAACCAGGCCCCTATGGTTACCGACGCCAGTAGGACGCCGATTGCAAAGCTGGGCCAAAACGAAAGTCCTGTTTTTGCTGACAAGGCAAACGGAGCGAAGAACGGTAGCCCGAGTGGAACAAGCACAAGCGTCGAGCGAGCCAGAGCCGCTATCGAGTTCATGTCTTGTTCCTTATTCCACGTCATAATGAACGCCAGGATGCTGATGATCGGCAGTGTCAACAACAACGCGCCAACTCTCGGCATCCGTCCAGCGATCTCGGCAACCGCTACGATCACGACTGCCGAGATCAACGCTTTGACTATCATCCAAACCATGACGTTCACACTTTTTCGTTTCAAAACTTTGACTGTACCTTCGACCCTGTTATCTTCGGGGCAAAGGTCTCACATGTAGGTTCGCTCCGTCCCGATTATTCAACGGTCACAGGAACGTCAAACGTTGCTGGATCAGCACCTACTGGGACAATACGGAAGCGAAGGATGACTTTGCTGACGCCGCTGGGAATCGCAAGGGCACCTTGTGCGTAGTGTGCCGGTTCCTCGTCCGTGGTTGGCTCATAGACAGTCGCGACTTCCTTCGCCACAACCGTTTGACCATCGGCGCTTACCAAAGCGTTGAAGACTTTGGCATCATCGACAGGCTTTCCGTTGCGGACGATGGAGACAGCCGGCTCGACTTCTTCACCAGCGTGCAGATGCTTTCCGTGGTGCCCAAGCTGAATCGTCAACCCTGCATGTTCGCGTGGCTCGCCTTCCCAAATCAATGCATCATCGGCTCCGTGCGAATGTCCGTGGCCGTGATCGCCATGTGCTTCCTCTTTGAAGTCACCGGAGTACGGCGTACCGTCGATGACTCCAGCAATCGTACCAGCATATTCCTGAACGACCGCCAACTTCTCGTGGGTGCCGACAAAACGTGACGCTTTTCCTGCTGGATCGCTGTCCAGAGGTGCCGCAGTGAGCGAAACCTGCATCACGGGATCACTGATACTCAAGTCGATGGACTCGGCGTCGATCGGAACCGGCGACTTCTCGTCGGAACCAAGGATATAGACCGTGCCCTCTTGCTTGTCGTGATCGACGGTGAATTCGACGTGGAACTTGCCACCACCCCAGTCGACGACGGTGCCGTCATGCGGACCTGCAGCGTGCCCACCGTGTGCGGCGTGTACAGTACCATCGTCGTGGACGTGTCCGCCATCGTCACTCGTCGCAGCGGCGGGCGAAGTGGCTGCGGGAGTCGTATCAGTTTTCTGTTTGCATCCAGTGAATCCGAGGAGTCCACAGAACACGAGTGAACAAGTTGTGATCGAGATTTTCATAGTAAGTTTCCTTGTAGTTTTCATAAACGGTTTCTAACGCTGACGTGGTCGCCGATGCGATCGTGTTGACTAATTCATTCCAAACTCGTCCTCCTCTGTTTCAAGCTTTGCAAGTCGAGCGGCGTCCTTTCCAGAAAACGTCCAGAAGAGCCCAGGGTGAATGAGGAATTCACAGAAGGTCGATGTCGTCAGTCCGCCGAGGATGACAGTGGCAACTGGATACAAAATCTCACGGCCTGGTTCTTGACCACCGAGCACGAGCGGAATCAGTCCGATGCCAGCGGTTAACGCCGTCATCAAAACCGGTGCGAGTCGCTCCAGGCTGCCTCGCATCACCATCTCCTGCGTAAACTCTTCGCCTTCCTCCTTCATTAGGTGGAAGTAGTGAGTGACCAACAAAATGCCGTTGCGAACCGCGATGCCGCCTAGTGAGATGAATCCGACGAGACTCGCAACGGTGAGACTTTGCTGAGTGATGACAAGTGCCATCACTCCTCCGATGAACGCAGTAGGGAGCGCGTTTAGGATCTGCAGCACGATCCGAATCGACGGAAACAAAACCAAGAGCACAATGAACATGCCGATCACCGAAACACCGGCAAGCACGATGATGAGCTGCGTCGCACGCTGCTGGCTCTCGAACTGCCCTCCATATTCAATGAAATAGCCTGCCGGCATTTCGACCTGGTTGCCAATACGACTCTTAATGTCGTTCACGGCACCGGCCAAGTCGCGGCCTTCGGTATTGCAGCGAATGACAATCCGCCGTCGTGCGTTCTCACGTAAAATCGAATTCGGCCCAGTGCCGACGCCCACATCCGCGACCTCACGCAGTTCGATCTGTCCCCGATCGGGTTGCCCCTCACGGTCAGGCAGGTCGATGCGTAGCCGATCCAGATTCGCGTAATCGGTGCGATACTCCTCCTCCAGTCGCACGAGCAAATCGAATCGACGTTGGCCTTCTAGGACTTGCGAGACGACTTCACCCTGCAACGCTGTTTGCAAAACGTCCGCGACGTATTCGCGAGTCAGTCCATGCAACGCTAGGTCGTCGGCGCGAAGATCAATGTGCAGTTCGGCTGTCTCTTGAATCGGCTCAACGACCGGCGGCGTGATTCCTGGTACGTCTTGGATCGTTCCTTTGACCTGTTCGGCAACTCGCTGCAGAACATCCAAGTCGTCGCCGTGAATCTTGATCGCAATCTGAGCGTAAACGCCCGAGATCATATGACTAATCAAGTGGGCCAGAGGCTGTTCGACCTCAATGTCCACTCCGGGTGCTTCGTCGCTGATTTTCTCCCGGAGTCTCGCGAGGATTTCTTCTCGCTCCGTCGGTGATTCGGGATTCATGCTGAGGATGTATTCGCCGAAGTTAACCGGCGACGCATGCTCGTCCATTTCTGCTCGACCGGTTCGACGAACGAAGTGCAAAATCTCGCCATCCGGATTTTCCTCCGTCTTTTGCATCGACTGAAAGACGGAATCAATCGCCCCTGAAACTTTGTTAGAAGCATCCAACGACGATCCAGGAGGCAAGGTCACGTTCACTTGAATGCTGCCTTCATCGAAGGGCGGCAAAAAGTTTCGACCCAGCATCGACATTTGCCATGCGGCCAAGGCAACGGCGAGCCAGGTCAAGATAAGCAGCGTTCGCGGCAACGCCATACTGAGACGGATCAGATGAGTCATCATCGCTTTCAGTCCATGCAATAAGAACCCGTCGCCCTCGTGTTGGGTTGCACGCGAATTTGGCAGAAGATAGTAGGAAAGTACCGGTGTGACGGTCATCGACACAACGAAGGACGACAAGATTGACACGATGTAGGCGAAGCCCAGCGGCGTGAACAACCGACCTTCGACACCCGACAGTGCGAACAGCGGCATGAAGGAAAGGATCACGACCGCGGTTCCAAACACGATCGAGCTACGAATCTCTTTACTCGCCTCGAAAGTAACAACGATTGACGACTTCTGTTCGTCGGCCGGTAACAGGTTGTTCAGCTTGAGTCGACGAAAGATGTTTTCGACATCAACGATCGCGTCGTCGACGAGTTCGCCCATTGCAACGGCGATGCCACCGAGCGTCATGACGTTGATGGACAGCTCTGTTCCACTGATCCAACCCATCATGCGGAATGTAAGCGTTGTCAGAACGAGCGAAAGCGGGATCGCGGTGAGCGTAATGAACGTCGTGCGAAAGTTCAGCAGGAACAGAAACAGCACGATGATGACGAGCACCGCGCCGATGACGAGTGCCTCGGCAACATTGAAGATACCTCGGTCGATAAAGTTTCTGAGTCGAAACAGTTCTGAGTTGACGATGACGTCCGCTGGCAACGATGCCTCGACCTCGACAAATGCCTCTGCGACCGCATCACTCAGATCGCGTGTATCAACGTGAGGTTGCTTGACCGTCGTGAACACGATTCCTGGGCGACCGTCGACGCTTCCATCACCACGCTTGAATTGCGGCCCTTCGGTGACGCGAGCGACTTGCCCCAATAAGACAGCTCGTTTGGGATGGTTTCCTACGGGAACTTTCTTCAAGTCTTCGATCACGACCCGTGATTCCGGTCCCAAGCGACCAAGAATACGAATTGGTCGCTCGGTCTCACCGGTGACCGCAAAGCCGCCGCTCGTGTTGATGTTGCTGGCTCGAAGCGCCTGTTCAACCTCTTGAACCGTGACGTCGTATTCGAGTAACGCGGTCGGGTCAATCAGGATTTGGTACTGCTTGCGATCTCCGCCGAGCATGAACACTTCCGCGACACCGGTGACTTTCAACAGTCGTGGTCGAATGATCCAGTCCGCGACAGTCCGCAGTTCAAGTTGTTGTTTGGCTTCGCTAAAGAAATATCCGTCGTGTGACTTGCCGTTGATTTTGATCTCGGCAGTTCCGACGGGGACTTGGGAAGTCTGCGGATCCGCATTGGGATCATCATCCCACTGAATTTCCTGTGGCTGAACTTTCTTCCAAGTCGAAAAGTCATGCCGATCGCCTGGCGTCCAAACAATGATCTGAAACTTCTCGCTTTCGCCAATGACCATTTCGGCCATCATGTCGGTGTTGCCGAGCTGTGCGAGCCGTCCGCCGCTGGGACCGTTTTGCCGGTAAATTCCCGCGACAATGATCTGCCCCATGATCGAAGACGGTGGCGTCATCTGCGGACGAATTCCATCCGGCAAGACACCCTCCAACGTGGACAGTCTTTCTTGGACAGTTTGACGAGCAGCGCGAATTTCCGTCGACCAATCGAACTCGATGTAGATTACGTTCAAGCCCGCCGTCGATTGACTGCGAACCGCCTGGACGCCATTAGCACCCATCAGCGCAATCTCGATCGGCTGCGTCACCAGCGTCTCGACCTCTTCGGTCGCGAGTCCGGGAGCTTCGGTAATGATGACAACACGAGGGCGGTCGAGGTCGGGAAAGACGTCGATCGACATCTGAGTAGCCAGGAACGATCCGTAGACCAGCAGAAATAGGCTGACAACGACGACCAGCATGCGGTAACGGAGCGAAAACTTGATGATTGCATCGAGCATGGACGTATTTCCTTAGTGTGCCGCGTGAGTGGTGCCGTCGGCGTGAACATGCACACCGGGTTCTTTTCCGCTGGCCGACTGTGACTTCAGTACTCGATTGAGCGAGGCGGCTGAGTTTTGCGCTAGGTAGGCTCCGGCTGTGATGTTGCCATCGTTGGCGATCACAACCGAGCGTCGATCCTCGTGCACAACATGAACGGGAATCTGCTTGAACAAATCGCCGTTTTGCCGGAACACGTATGCCTCAGGCCCCTCTCGCACGACCGCCTCGGCGGGCAACACGAACACGTCATCGAACTTTTCCACCGGGACATGGATGCGAGCGCGTTGACCAGGCCGAAAACGCCAAACGAGAAATACCCGACCTTTGTCGCCATAGGATCGCGATTGGTTTGTTAGTGGGACAAAGAAGTCAAACGTCCGGCTGTTGGTGTCGATGGAGTTCGATAGATGACGAACGTTAAACGTCTGCTTTAGTTCAGGCCAACTGCCTGTTGCATCCTCGGCAAATTCAATTTCGATGGGACGTTTTTCTTGGGCGGCTTGTTCCAAGTACGTCGCCTCTCGCTTGAAGGCGTGACCGACGACGTACAGCATCTGGTGGTTCGATAAGTTGGCGAGCAACTGGCCCGCTTGAACCTGTTGCCCAAGTTCAACAGCCAACTCTTGAACCTCGTACGCGATCGGTTGGTCCTGTGCCAATTCGTTGACAAAATTGACCTGCTGAATTTCCTGAGGTGCCGGACGATTTGCGAACGCGTCGAAATCTCGCACGGGCGGAGCGACGACCTCGACGGTTGAAACGAACGTCCCGGATTCAATCTGTTGCACTTGCCCAGGCGTCAAACCTCGTGTCAACAACTCCTGGCGAGAGGCTTGGATCAACGTGTTTTGGCGACTAATTTCGCTCTGCAACTCGATCATCTTGGAACGCGAAACCGCACCTGTGTTGACCGCTCCAGACAACCGGTCGATCTCGGCTTGAACGATTGCGGTTTCCTGCCGAGCCTTAAACAACTGAGTCTGTGTGGCTTGCAAGTACTCGCTGAATAGACGCAGCGAGAACAGAGGCTCGCCTGGTCGCATCGTGTCGCCAGGGAACGCATGGATCGCAGTCACCACGCCCACAGCGGGCGACGTGACGCCACGATCGGATAGGCCCGGTCGGTCGTCGACTTCTCCAGGAATCACAACGGTCCGCCAGTACGATTGAGGCCGCGCGGCCTTGGCTACCAGCGACAGATTCTTTCGAGCCTGTTCGCTGATTTCGAGGATGGTCTGCTTTTCGGCAGACTCTCCCGACGCATCGTCCTCCGACGCGGCAGTTGTTTCCTGCTGCGGAAACAACTGCTTGCGGAACGTCCACCCCGCAAACAATACGGCGACCACAATCGCTGGACCCACCAGCGATTTGGCAATCGAAACCAAACGATTCATCTAAACATTCCCTATAGAGAAAACCACGCAACGACCTGGGCGCAGCACCGAAACAAGCGCGCAGGCGCACGCAATGGAGGAGCCTCAAATTGAAATTCACGTTGAGAAGATCACCGATGCAGAAACACAGCGTCTAGAACGCCGAGAATCGGTGACGCGTGTCCGCTACAGCCGTAGAGAGGCTGTCAGAAGGTAGATTGGCAAGCCGCCATAACGCCGCGCAGAAACGTTCCTGGGGGCACCCATCGGCACATGGGGACGAGCGGATTCAATCGAGAGGCAAGCATCAACGCTAACAGCATCGGTGCTCGGAGCAGCAGCACTTCGCCCAACGGCGATGTTCGCAGCTGCTAGATAGACCGCATCCGAATCATGCTGATGGGGAAGCGACAAAGCAAAGCCAGTTGCCGAGCAAGCAAGATCATCGACTCCTGTTTCATCATGGTCATGATGATGGTCACCATCGTCGTGATGAGAATGCCCACCACCGAGATGCACATGAGGACGATTTGCATGGTCGCTCGGTTTACCTACCCCGCTGCCCGCATGCGAATGAGGCAGAGATTGCCCCAACACAAACAGTGGTATCAGCAGGAGGGAAAGAATGCGAGCTAGCAAAGTGTTCTCGTTGAAGTTTGAATCAATGGAGGATCATACGGATGCAGGGTATCACCTGTCAAGTTCACGTCCTACGCCAATCGCTACGCGAGGACACTTCTATTTGTTCAGCGGCAATGCGGCAAACCAATCGAAAGTATGATCATGCCCCTCTATTCCGACCACGGAGTGACGCGCCGGTAAGCTTCCGAGCCCGGCGTGTCGAAACCGTGTGAGGATGTCATTGTTTTCCAACGGATCAGTCGTCAAATCGGCGTCCCAGCCGAGCATCAAGTAGCCGCTGGATTGAAGTGACCGGTGGCATGCGGCGACCATGTCACGGGCTGCCTCGGGTGTGTCGACGCCGAAACCCAGCAGACCGTTGACGTGAATCATGTCGAAGCGCACCCCGCGAAAGACTTGATCGACTTGGCACATGTCTCCCGTGCGATGCAGTTGCCCGTTGCCGAAGCGTGCTGCTGCGGGGTCAAAGTCGATTGTCCAAACCGCCGTCATCTCTCGGTCAAATACTTCGTGATACCGGCGTGTGTAGCGTCGGGTGCCGGCCAGCAACACGTTGGCGGGTTTCATTCTCGCCATTGCCGGTAACATCTCTCGGCGTAGGTAAACACGATCGGGCAGCGACTGAACTTGCCAGTTGAATTTAATTGCCGAGACGATGGACTTGGTTTTCGTGATCATTGTCATGATGTCGCTCTAAGCGTCCTCCGCGAATCGTTCGTCTTTGATGCCGAGCTTCAATTTCCATTCCATTGCACTGCAATAAAGCACAGGCACCACCAGCATCGTCATGATCTCGATCGTCATGCCGCCAAAACTGGGGATGGCCATCGGCACCATGATGTCGCTGCCGCGGCCGGTGGAGGTCAGGACGGGTATCAGCGCGAGCAGTGTGGTTGCCGTGGTCATCAAACATGGGCGAACGCGTCGCATTCCGGCGGTCACGGTGGCTTCGCGAGCGTGCTGGGCATTCTCGATGTTGTCCTTGCGGAAGCTCTCGTCAAGGTACGACGCGATCACGACGCCGTCGTCGCTGGCGATTCCGAACAAGGCCAAGAAGCCGACCCAGACGGCAACGCTTAGGTTGATTGTTTTGACTTGAAACAGTTCTCGCATGTTGGTGCCGAGCAGACTGAAGTCGAGGAACCACTCGGTGCCGTACAACCACAGCATGATGAAACCGCCCGCCCACGCAATTAGGATGCCGCTAAATACAAGCGACGTCGTGATGGCGGACTTGAATTGCAGGTACAGAATCAAAAAGATAATCCCGAGTGCCAGCGGCAACACAATTGCCAGCGTCTTCTGCGATCGGATTTGGTTTTCGTAGTTGCCTGCGAATGTGAATGTCACTCCGGCTGGCAGCGTGAACTCGCCCGACTCGATCTTCGCTTGCAGGAACGCCTGAGCGTCCTCGACGACGTCGACTTCTGCTTCGCCGGCCTTCTTGTCGAACAGCACGTATCCAAGCAAGAACGTGTCTTCGCTCTTGATGACCTGCGGGCCGCGCGTGTAGCGAATGTCGGCGAGTTGCCCGAGCGGAATCTGTGGTCCCATAGGCGTTGGGACAAGGATTCGTTCGAGCGATTCCAGGTCGTCTCGCAACTCGCGAGCGTATCGCACTCGAACGGGGAATCGTTCGCGGCCTTCGACGGTCGTCGTGATCTGTCGGCCTCCGATCGCGACTTCGATCACGTCCTGAACGCTGCGAATGTGCAGCCCGTATCGTTTGATCGCATCACGGTCGATGTCGATTTCTAAGTACGGCTTACCGACGATGCGATCGGCGATCACTGCGGATGCTTGGACGGTTGGAACTTGTTTCAGTAGCGATTCCAATTCCAACGCAACTCGCTCGATCGTTTCCAGGTCCGGGCCTTTGACCTTCATTCCCATCGGAGCACGCATACCGCTTTGCAGCATCACGATCCGAGCGGCGATCGGTTGCAGTTTCGGGGCGGACGTCGTGCCTGGAATCTGGGCCGCCGTCGTGATGGCTTGCCAGATGTCATCGGGTGTGCGTATTTCGTCTCGCCATTGCCGGAATGGTCGACCGGTGGGATCAAGGATCAGCTCACCGTCTTCGTCGCGGACATACTCGTTTGCTTCCGTGTCATAGCGGAAGTTCAGCCGGTGACCGTCTTCGTCGGTTTTGTATTCAGACTTGTAGGTGATGTAGGTTTCGATCATCGACACCGGTGCCGGATCAAGCGGAGTGTCGGCACGACCGATCTTGCCGACGACCGATTCGACTTCGGGGATCGAGACAAGCAATTGGTTCTGCAACTGCAACACGTCCATCGCTTCACCGATCGAAGCGTGCGGCATCGTCGTTGGCATGTAGAGGAACGAGCCCTCGTCGAGCGGCGGCATGAACTCTTTGCCCAGTCCCGGCAGGACGTTCGTTGCTGCTTGCCACGGTCGTGAATTTCGGATGGACGCTTCGGATACGCCAACCAGCGAAAACGTCTTGGGAACGATGCCGAACACTTTGTCAAAACCGAGCCACGCCGATCCGCCGAACAGCAAGATCGCTGTGGGTAGTGTCAGAAACGCGAGCTTGTGATTCAGGCACCAACGCAGGATTGGTTCGTAGAGGAATCGCTGAAAGACGGTAAAGAACCCAAGGATGCCGCCGATCAATCCGCCGACGAACAACAAGTTCAGCAGCAAACCCTTCTGCGGCCCGAGCGGCAACCACTCCTGCGTCAGCAGCACACCCACGACCAACGCGGCAACGGCACTGGCCCCGTAAGGTCCATATCGCTGGAACCGTTCGGGGATGCGTTCTTCCCACAACTTGTAGGCGGACAATCCGATCAAGATTGCTCCCACCCACCAAGTCAACAGCATCGACGCGGCGATGCCCAGAATCAGCAAGGCAAACCAAGCTCCCCTGCGCAGGCTCTTTGATTCGATTCGGCCGCCCATCAAAATGTGAGCCGCCGGCGGAATGATGGTCAACGCGACAATCACTGACGCGGCTAATGCAAACGTCTTGGTGAACGCCAACGGACGAAACAGTTTCCCTTCCGCACCAATCATCGTGAAAACGGGCAAGAAGCTGACAACGGTCGTCGTCACGGCTGTCAGTACCGCACCGGCGACTTCGTGAGCCGCTTTGAAAATCACCGTCAGCTTGTCATCTTCTGGCGCAGCCTCATCCAAGTATTTGAGAATGTTCTCTGTGAGAATGATCCCCATGTCGACCATCGTGCCGATCGCGATCGCGATACCCGACAGTGCAACGATGTTGGCATCGACCCCGAAAGTTTTCATCGCGATGAAGCACATCAGCACCGCGAGCGGCAACAGAGCACTGATCAGAAACGAACTACGCAAGTGAACAACCATCACCAAGATCACGATGATGGTGACCAAGATTTCTTCGACGAGTGCCGTGTTCAGCGTTCCAAGCGTTTCGTAGATCAATCCGGTTCGATCGTAGAACGGCACGACGGCGACTTGGCTGGTCGTGATCCACGCGGGCCATTTGTCCTGCGACATGCCGCGAAGATGCTTCACCCAAGCGTCGCTGCTGGTCGTTGCTCCGGTGATGGATTCAAGACCGTTGCGATCCGCGTACAGGTCAACTTCGTCGGCGGTCGTTTTCTGGTAGTCGACCAACACCTTCGTCGGCAGGCCGGGCGATACCTCTTGGATTCGCTGTTTGATGTTTTTGATAGCCGCCAGCGGGTTGTATCCGTAACGCACCACCGCTACACCGCCGACGGCCTCCGCGCCGGCCTTGTCCAACGCACCACGCCGAAGTGCCGGCCCGAGCGATACGTTGGCCACGTCGGCGACCGTGATCGGGACGTTGTCCGTTACCTTCACGACCGTCTTTTCGATGTCTTCTATATTCTCGATGAAGCCAAGACCGCGGATCACGTATTCGGCTTTGTTTAGCTCGATCGTTCGAGCACCCACGTCCACATTCGTCATGCGAATCGACTCGAACACGCCTGCCAACGTCACGCCGGCGGCCCGCATCGCATCGGGATCGACGTCAATTTGGTACTCCTGAACGAAGCCGCCAATCGACGCCACTTCACTGATGCCTTCAGCCGACGTCAACGAATAGCGAACGTAGTAATCCTGGATCGTTCGCAACTCACGCAAATCCCAACCGCCGGTCGGGTTGCCATCGGGATCGCGGCCTTCGAGCGTGTAGAGATAGATCTGCCCAAGTGCGGTAGCGTCTGGCCCCAGTGTCGGTTGCACACTATCGGGCAACGTGCCGGCGGGAAGACTGTTCAGCTTTTCCAGCACACGAGTTCGCGACCAATAGAAGTCAGCGTCTTCGCCGAAGATGATGTAGATCGACGAGAACCCGAACATCGAGTAGCTGCGGATCGTCTTGACCTCGGGGATGCCCAGCAACGCGACCGTCAACGGATAACCGATCTGGTCCTCGACGTCTTGCGGGCTGCGGCCCATCCATTGCGTGAACACAATTTGCTGATTTTCGCCGATGTCTGGAATCGCATCGACGGGAACCGGATCGCGGGGAAGATCGCCAACGCTCCAATCGAACGGAGCGACCATGACGCCCCAAGTCAGCGTCGCGAGGACCAACAGCAACACAACCAGCTTGTTGGTTAGGCAGAACCAAATCAGCCGACCAAGGATGGAGCGTTTAGCAGTTTCAATTGAATCATCGTTGTTAATCATGTTGCGTTGTTTGGCCTACAGCTTTTCGACTTTGTCGGCACACTTCAGCATCGACGCGCCGTAGTACGGATTGCGAACCGCGTCGTCGGATTGAAGCCACGACGCACCGCGGCCCTCGAAGGCCATCGGACAATGAAGCTCGTAAAGTGATTGGTCGGTCGGCAGTCCGAACATTCGCTCGAGACTCAACATCTGCTCGGACAGTAAAGCGAACCCGCTACGCAAAGCGGCGAGATTGTTCGCCTCCTGCAATCTTGCAATGATCTCGGACAAGTCGCGTTTCTCTTTACTCCACACTTCGACCGCTTTGGCTTCGGAGACGATCGGCAGCAAGCCCGCCAATCGCTGATGCAACGGCTCAACCGCTCGCTTCGCGGCTTCCAGATCGTCTGTCGCGAGTGCTTGACTAAGTTGCAAGTAGGGAGCGACAAAACCACTGAGTTGCCGGGCGACTTCAGGCGGAGCATCCATGTTCGCCATCGCCGGCATCTGCATTTCGTCGTGTGACATCGGCAACGGGAACTGAGCCTTCATCTGATCAATGTGCTGCCGAGTTAACGCGAAGACCCGATCGGCTTCACGCATGGAATTGATTTCATGGCCTTCAGTGACATCGTTCCGCAATAGCATCGCGACCTCGAACCACTGCGGTCGCATTTGTGGGCCGATCAAGTCCGCCGGCACTGCCTCGACAGCTTTACTGAGTTCGTCATAGCCTTCGCGAATCTCTGCGAGGTTCGCAGCTTCAACCCTTTCTTGAATCGTTTTGTATTGCTCAACAATACCCTGCATCGCATCACGTACCGCTGGCACCAAGTTCATCGGACTCGCGTCCATCGTCACCCCTTGGTCTGCTTTTGGCATTTCCATGCCGCCGTGGTTGTGGCCTCCTCCGCCGCCACCTTGCGGTGTCATCATCGAGGGCTTCGCAGAAATCTGGAGCGCACTATCGAGTTTGAAGTTGCCGTTGGTCACGACCAAGTCGCCTTCTTCGAGCCCCGACTTCACTAGGTAGAAGTCGCCGGCGCGCGGACCGATCACAATCTCGCGACCTTCGTAAGTCGGCTTGTCGGCGTCGGGAATCTGGACGTACACAATCGCTCGCGTTCCCGTCAGCAACACAGCCTTCACCGGCACGATCAAAGGTTTTGCGGCACTCGTTGGCTCCGCTGTGACGTAGCCAAGCGACTCGGCTCGCACCAACGGCATGCCGCAAATGTCACAATCGCCCGGTTGGTCTTTTATGATTTCCGGGTGCATCGGGCTGATCCACTTTCCCGCCAGCGAAGCGTTGAGCACTCGACCGCCCGCCGCGATGTCACTCTGCACGATTGCTCGCACGAACATTTCCGGTTTTAAGCGACCATCATCGTTCGGTACGTTGACTCGTACCTTCACCGTCCGAGTGTCTTCGTTTAGCACCGGGTCAATGAACGCGATTCGGCCGCGGAACAATTCGCCGGGATAAGCTTCTGTTGTGAACTCTACGTCCTGCCCGTACCGCAACCAAGCCAAGTCGGATTCGTAAGCATCCATCTGAACCCATAAGACCTTCAGGTCTGCGACAGTGTAGATGCGGTCGCCGGTTTGAACGCGGTCGCCTTCTTGCTTGTTCTTTGCAACCACGACACCGCCGACGGGCGAGTAGATCGTGACCGTTTCGGAAGACTTGCCGCGTTGTTCGATGGTTTGAATCTGCTCCGTTGTCAAACCGAGCAAACGCAGCTTCTCACGCGCGGACTCGGCGAGATCGAGTGGTTCGATGAATCGTGAAGAATTCTGCGGTCGATCACGCTTGGTAACCGCCAACAGTTCTTCTTGTGCGGTGTAGAGTGACTCGCTGTAGATTTGCACCATGTGATCGCCTTTTTTGACTTCGACGCCGGTGAAGTCAACGAACATGCGTTCCAAGCGACCGGGAACCCACGCGGTGATGTGTGCCAGTCGCGTCTCGTCGTAATCGACCTTGCCTACCATGCGAACTTCGGCCGTCACGTATTGCCGACGCACCGGACTTACTTGCACGTTCATCAGACTTTTGATTTCAGGACTGATCGAAACGGTGCGAACTCCGCTCGCCGATTCCCTGACCGGTACCAAGTCCATACCGCAAATTGGACACGCCCCCGGCCCGTCACGACGAATTTGAGGGTGCATCGAGCAAGTCCAAATCGACGGCTTGCTTTGCATTGCCTCCGAGTTTGCCTTTGCGGAACTCGCGGACACTTTCGGCTCATCCGAGCCGCCGCCAAACCAAGAAGCGACGAAGACACCAAGCAGCACAAACGCCACCGCTTGTGCAATCCAGAGTTTCCCGCGGTGTTGTTTGAAGAATTCGTTCATGAGTTCGCTTTAGGATTTGTCCAACCAGGTCACCAGCTTCGTCACTTCGTCTTGGTCTCGAACGCCAACGGCCGTGACGCTTCGTGAACCCTGCTTCCATGTGGCCGCGATACTGGAATCGAGATCGACGAGGCAGCAATCTTTGTCGCCACACATCGCCATGCTCTGGCGGCGATCGCCAAACCAAGCTGTTTCTTCGTCGTCATGTTCAAACAGAACCAGCGTCGAACCGTCACTCCGTTTGCAAACCGCCTTCACGCAGGTGCAGCACGGCATTTTCAAAACGCTGGTCGACGCCAACGAATAGCCTTCGGGCAATCCACTCGAAACGATCGGGCGATATCCTACCAACTTGACCGCTCCGTCGGAGTCGACCGTTTCACCGTCGTACTTGGTAAGCAGCATCTGTTCCGCTCCGTCCGGATCGCTGGGCAGCTTTTGCAAATAGTCATCCATCACGCCAGCGAACTCAGCCATGTGTTCGGCCGACATTGCTTCTTTGCCATCGTGCTGATGACCATGGCTGCCGTGCATCGCCATCGATCCCCCGCCAGCCATGTCAGGGTTGTTGTCCCCGCCAAACCATAGCGCCGCCCCCAACATCACCAAGGCCGAAGCCGCCATCGACACTAGGCCGCCCCCGTAAGGTGACGCGCGAACCCAAGTCGCAAAAGTCGCAAACCGCCGGGACAACGTCTCCGGTTCGGCTGCGGTGGGCAGTTCGCGTTCGATTCGCTCCCACAGATCAGAGGGATTTGCCGGGATGGGCGTTTGAGCGAAATCCGAGCCGATTGACTCAAACGAACTCAGCTCAACCGCACACAATTCGCATGACTCAACGTGTTCCGCTACCGTTGTCGCCTGTCCAGCGGCAAGCTCGCCGTCGTAATAGGCCGACAGGTATGGCTGCACCGTTTTGCAATCGTTAGTTGACATACCCCACTCATTCTATTGGAAGACGGTTCTGCTGATGTTTTTGATGCCCGGAATACGTGTTTCTTCACGCATTTTAGCGGATTAGCAGAAATCTTTCCGAACCGCGTGAAGAAAACGACCGCCCAGGTATCCAAATGCACGTTAATCGAAAAATTCGCCCTCCTCATCCGCGAAGACAAGCTCCCATGCGACTCACGAAATTCATCCCATTGCTACCTAGCGGGTTGCTCATTCTCGGTATTTACGGCTGCAACTCGCCCGAACCCGATCCCAAAATGCCCCCCGCGACTCCCGCCAGCGACACGACAGAGGACCACGCCAACCATGACCATGGGGACCACGCCACCGTCGACGCCGATTCGCCGATGGCCAAGATGATGCCCGGTTTGAAAGAGCTTTCGCCGGAAGACTACAAGTCCGCGATGGCACAACACGTGTGCCCGGTCAGCGGCGAGATGCTGGGCACGATGGGAGCCCCCGAAAAGGTCGATGTGAACGGCAAGTCAGTGTGGATTTGCTGCGACGGTTGCAATGACAAATTGCTTGCCAATCCCGAGAAGTACCTTGCGAAGTTGAAGTAACGGGCACCGATAGAGTCGACAACGAAAGCACCCATGGCCACGACTG
The DNA here is from genome assembly GCF_007753095.1 of Rosistilla carotiformis. Lineage (NCBI taxonomy): Bacteria > Pseudomonadati > Planctomycetota > Planctomycetia > Pirellulales > Pirellulaceae > Rosistilla > Rosistilla carotiformis. The sequence continues at coordinate 2,262,542 of NZ_CP036348.1, read as the reverse complement.
AATTTTTGAAACGAGTATTCTCCACGCGACCGACAAGCACTATTCAAAGTGCTTTGAGTGTCTACGACGACTACTTGTTCGATAAACGCTATCAACTTGACACTCGATCCGAGGTCGCCATCAACGACCTGGACATCAGCCAGGAAGACAAGCAGCATGCTGACAAATACAAACCGACACGGGCTCGATACTTTCGCAAGATCATGGAGAAAGTCGTTCTCCCTCGCGATGGAGTGTTCGTCGATGTTGGATGCGGTAAGGGCCGAATTCTTTTGCTCGCTGCGGAGCAGGGATTCGACCAAGTCGTTGGTTTAGAAATCTCGCCTGCCTTGTGTCAGATCGCAGAGCGAAACGTTGAGACATTCAAAGAAGCGAGGCCCAAAACGGGTTCGATTAAAGTCGTCTGCACCAACATCCTCGACTACCAGATGGATGGAAGCGAAACCGTATTGTTTCTGTATTCACCGTTCGGCTATTCGGTAACAGAGCGATTTCTCGAGATGGTGCGAAAGTCGCTCAAGGATCACCCACGAGACCTATGTCTTATCATCGACGAATTCCGCTTCCCCGAGTTACTGGCGGGCGATGACTACTTCGAGCAGTCGCTAATTTACAAGTACGGGGCAGCCGTATTTCATGTGTATTCCCACATCAGCTAATGCAAGACTGATTGCCTTTCCCCGACCTTTTCCGATATGGAACTTCCCATGAAATGACGAATCTTTGCAACCGTTTGTACGGCAGCTTTGCTGGTGACACCTCCACCAGTGTTCGCCCAGGAAGCAGCCGCGCCGCACAATCACGCCGGACACGACCACGCTGGCCACAGCCACGCCACCGAGGCAACTGGGCCGCACGGCGGCACCGTGCAATCCGTCGGCGACCGTCGTATTGAAACCGTGATCGCCGACAAAGGCATCATGTTCATGATCCTTGGCAAGAACGACCAACCGATCGCCCCGCCCGACGCGACCGGCACGCTGAAACTGCAAGTGGGTGACAGCGAGAAGGAATACACCTACCAACTCAAAACGCTCAAGAATCCCGCGATTGGAGTCGGCGTCGACCTTTCCAAAGTCGTTGACCAACCGTTGCACATGAACGTCGAGATCACCAACATCGGAAGCCAGCCGCTGGTCTTCCACGCGATGGGCAAACTCGCCAGCGGCAAGCTCTCTGACGAACTCCTCGTCAGCCTTCAGGCCACGTGCCCCGTCAGCGGCCAACCGCTCGGCAGCATGGGCAAGCCGCCCAAGGTCACGATCGGTGACAAGTCACTCTTCGTCTGCTGTGCCGGCTGCACCGACAAGCTTGAAGCAAACGCCGACGCCTACATCAAAAAGTACTACACCGCCGAAGGTGAAAAAGTGCGAGACGGCGTCTACAAATCCACGCTTGCCGACACCGCGTCCATCGCCGCCCAGAAAACCTGTCCGGTGATGGACGAACCACTGGGCGGCATGGGCGTCCCAGGTAAAGTCAACGTCAACGGAAAAGCCGTCTACATCTGCTGCCCCGGCTGCGCCAAGAAGCTAGTCGCCGAACCCGACAAGTACCTCGCTGACCTGAAAGCGAAAGGCATCACCCCGCCCGCGTTTTGAGAAAGGAAGTCACCCGTGTGTTGGATACTTTACCGTTATCCAGTGCGGCGTCGCCCACGAAGGGGCAATTGGCACCCGGACAAGGGCTCCAACGTTCTCAGCAACCGTCTTGGTAAATGGTGCATCCCAGTCGCTCGACCTTCCGTGGTATATATTTTCCCAAGCATCTTCCCGGTAAAGGGTGAGTATCTGCGTGTTAGGCACGTCAAGCTCCCATTCGATCAAATCAATGGATTCGCAATGCCGTTGAAACGTGTTTCGGGACGTGAGGCACCACAGGAATTGCGTCTCACCCTGCAAACGACGGTGCAGTTCATGAATTGCACTTCGATATTGCAGACTTCGGTAGTAGATACTTCTTGACGCGTCGACAATCAGGTTCGGAGCGGTCAACGGGAACGTGCCAGGGTGATGTGTCCAGACTTTCTTGGATTGAGCACTCAAAGTCAATCAATGTTTGAATGTCGCAAACTTCAAGCTGAGGGTGCGCCTGCAGCAAAGCTCGAAGGACAGAACAAGCTCGATAACGCCGCCCTTCGTATTGTGACTGCGCGAGAGGGATCTCTGCCATGGATTCGCAGAGCGTTGATCCGTTCGGCTGAGGTGTTTCCAACATGATCGAACCGTAGCGATCGTTCAGGCAAGTCAACAGCCTTCTTTCATCTCGCCAACTGCGATCAATTGCCCAAAGAAGTACGTGAGTTTCGCACCAAGCCGTCTTTACACCTTTTGGAATCGCTTTTCGGCTAGGATCACCGGACCACTTCGCCCCGTTCAAAATCGGTGCCTTATCCTCGATCATCTTCTCGATCCAGGACTTCTCGCGCGTCTTGGCCCACTTTTCGGCAGTCGCTGAATCGCCAAAATTCGATTGTTCGAGAACGGACATAATCGGAGACCGCCCTTCGTAGCGAAGGTACATGAGCCACACATCTTTGATCGTGAAGCCATGCTCGGCCTCCGGTAGGTGCATGCGTAATCGCTGGTCAAGCTTGTTGGTTCTACCGACGTAGCGTATGACTTCCGGGACAAGCGGGTCGGCTAACGCGTAGATATGTTGCGGGAATGACATTGCGTTTAAGATATCGTCGCGACATTCTTCAAGCGACAACGGCGGGAATAAAATGCACGCGAATTGGCAACGACTCTTGGAAAAGCGGCCGTCCTATCGGATCGACGAGAAAGATCAGCTCTTGGTCATGCGTCAAACTGCCGTCTTGTCGGTGACAGGCGACACGAAATCGCAGTGTACTCGTTTGGTCGCTACACGCGTCGAGTGACGGTGGACCCGACCGCGACCTATCCACTCTGCTTGCTGTTCGGCATTCACTCGCCATCGTTCATCTCGGAAGAAGAACCAGCGATCGGACATCTGCGAACGCGATTCTCAGGCGACACCACTGGATTGGTCGAGCCAGTGCAGCTTTTGGCTGTGCTTTCAACGAACAGTGTGCAGTCCCTTTGGCGTGAACTTAACCGAGCGGTGGTGGGGTGGGGCCAAATTGTTTTGACAGGGAGCGAAGACAATCACGAAGTCTGGTACGACAGCCGGGTCGACAACGTCTTGGATGCTTTTCGCACCGTTTCGGAGCGTCAACCCCCAGACTTCGTTCCGATGCCCGCCCCCGATTCATGCTTGGTTTCAATTTCTCTGGACGACTTGCCAAGCGATCCATTTCCGGGATACGAGGATGTTTCACCAACTCGTCAAGGCAAATGGGCCTACGAGATGAAGAAGCATCTGCGTGCTGGAAGGATCGGGACGCAGACATCTCGAGAGCGAGTGATCTTGCGAAAGGATTTGAGACGCATCGATCCTTCCATGTTCAAGGGCCAACTCGGATCGACGGTTCCCGAGACTGGCTTTTCAATCAAACCCGGTCGGACAAGCCTTCAAGTAGCAGTAGAGTTTGACTCTGGAGTCAGCCTGGACGTCGACATCTATTGGATCGACTTCGTTCGTGAAGACATAGCCGAAGATCTCTCGGCAAAGATCATCGCCAGCTTTCGAGACACGCCATTCGATGCAAACCCGGAATCAGCATCAGGTTGGATACGTGAACTCCCGTTTTTCAATCAAGCCGATCGCAAGATCGTTGGCCACGGCCTCGGCGAAGTGTACGCCTACACTTATCGCAGTGCCGTCGACGAAGCTGTCGCTGGCGAACTTCGCCGCTACCCAATGAAAATTGGCTACACGAGTGGTCTCGACGGAGCCATACAACGTGTCGCATCGCAGTTCCCATCGGCAATCGCACAGGACGCCCAAATTCAATTCATCGGCCGCTGTGACAACGGCCGCGCGACCGAGAACAAGATCCACAAAGCCCTGCGAGGTCGAGGCGGTCGCGTAGAAGAATCGTTGGGCAAGGAATGGTATTGGACAACGGCTGATGAAGTCGCCGAATTGTTCAATGACCTCTCGCGGTAACCGTTTCTATGCTTTTTGGGATCACCAAAGTCAGCCCGCACACAAGTCCTTCAGCAAGTCGTCGATCAAAAATTCCTCTTCGATGGCGATTTTTGACTGATCTATGGATTGGGCGAGTGCGGGGTCCCAAATCGCTGTGGCTTTGGGTGGTCGTAGCAGACGCATGTTTCGATGATTGCAGCGGTGCGTTGCTTTCTGGTGATCGACGGCGTTGAACTGCCATGGAATGAACCCAAACGACTTGTGGATGCGGCTGGCAATTCGCAATCCTCCCCAGTCGAAGTCACCATGATAGGACAATTGATATCCGGCGGTCGTGAGTAGTGACAGCAAGTTGAGGCACGCGAGATTGGGGTTGCCTTCGACACAGACCAGTGGTTTGCACTGTGCGCGGTAGCGGTCGGATGCGGCGGCGATCACGCTCGGATTCTCGCAAACATAAATGAGTCGATCCTTAGATTTACTCTTAGTGCAGAGCGTGAACGATGGTGGGTGCAATCTGAGATGACGGAATGTCAGGCGACAGGGCATACCGCCTGCGTGATGCTGTCGCAGCATTTTGTCAGACAGCGAGTCCCCGACCGCGGGCAAGTTCATCGCTAGCGCACTAACGGATAGCTCGTCGATGACGATCCCCACGGATTCCCACATTCGTCGTCGACCGGATGCACGTCGTGGAATGTCGACCTGTTGCTTGGCTGCGATCAGTCGCAACATCAATCGGCTGAGGATCGTTCCAGCGTCCAGTGCATGAGCATCCCCCAAGCACTCTGCGGCAAATACGGCCAGCGGACGCGAAGTCACAGGCAGTCGCTTCATCAAATCGAACGACTGAGTAAACAGTTCGATCGCGAAAGAGGGTTCACGCTTAGTAACCTTCTTCAACCAACCGGACTGGCGCAAATCGGCGACACACCGAACCATCAAGTCGTCGTCGGCAACTCGCTGATTCGCTTCATCCCAGAGCTTTTCCCATGCCGCCGAATCTGCGTCCCTTTCTTCTCGCACGTTCACGATCGGCCCGGCAGTCGCTTCGACCAGTGCCTGTAGCGAATCGAAGCGGCCGGTGTTGCGAATAATTCCATCAAAATCGGCCAAGTTCACCGAGATGTCAGGGCCGCGCGACGTTGATCCTGTCAACTCTTTGATACGAACTCGTTGGGTTTCTGTCAGTTTCCGGAGCTGACAGACACCTGTGAGCGGTCCGCCGCGTTTCAGTTTCTTAACCAAACGTTCCAGCAAGGGCTTGCAGGCTTCGTCGCGGAGCTCTGCGATCAGCGGGTCCGTCATTGAGGCTCCTCTCCGAACAGGGATGGGCCTTCGTCAGCAGTAGGCTCGTCTCGGGACTTGGCGTCACGCAATTGTTTTCCGTTCCAGATGAAAACTCGGTTGACGACCGCGCCGATGTCAGCGAATCGGTCCAGTTGGCAAATCGCTAGCTGGCGAACGCCGGCGTACATGCCCCACTCGATTTCGCTGGTCATCACCACGTCCAACTTGAACGCGGCAATCAATTCCATGCAACTCTCCCGCATGTCGGGGCTGACTCCCGCGAACGCTTCGTCAAGCAAAATAAATCGCGGTGCGAGCTTGTCCGCCGTTTGATAATAGGCCGCCGCCGCAGCCAATTGCGGCAATGTTAGAGAGATCGCCTTTTCGCCGCCGCTTCCGCTGCCGTAAGTCCGGCGAGTGAGACGTTGCCATGAAGCGTCGGGACCACTGCGTCGATAAATCTCGATACGGTGCCAAAGTCGATAATCCAACGCGGTTCGCAAATGATCGTGCCACGATCCGCTGGCCTCGCTTTCGCGACTTTGGCGGATACATCGTTGCAGAAACTGCTTGATTTGATCTCGTTCATCGGGTGACCAAGTCGCTGATGAAGTCGCCAGCACCTCGCACGCCTCCTCTAGCCCCGGCGGACCATCCGCGTCCCGACTCCACTTGAATCGCATCTGCAAGCCAGTCTTCATCGGACGGCTGGAGACTTCTCGCGTCATCAGGTCCACCAACTCCGATGCCATTCGCATTCCACTGCGCAGGCCCTCGGCGACTTCCCCAAGCAAATACTTCTCAAGCGTTGCCTGCTCCTTTTCATCCAAAATGCGATCGCGATTTTCGATGTCGGCCTTTAACCGCGAGATTGCCAGCGAGGGAGCAAGTCGTTCTCCTTGCATCGTCAGCGTGACCAATTGAAGGCCGTCTCGTATGTGGTCGACTTCCACCGCCAGTCCATCCTGAGAAAGGACCGTTTGTTGAAGTTCTGTCTGTGCCTCGTGTACCTTGTTCTGCGAACGGTGCCACGCCTCGTCATCAACGGAGGTGCCAGAAAGCTGACCATCCGTAAGGCGAGCAAACTTGATTGCCTGGGTCATCGAACAAGGCAATTCAGGAGGCGACGCCGATTCAACGGCAAGCTCAATCAGGCCGTGCGAATGGAGTGACGAGAACCAGTCCGCGCATTCACGTCGACGCTCATCGGTGTCGTTGGATTCGGTTTGCAGCCCTTCCAACTTGCTTTCGGTCACAGCAATCGACTTGTCGAGCGCGGAAATCTCTTTTCCGATCGAGTCAATGGAATCTTCGTGCGTCTTCAAATCACCCCGTTTCCGTTCGAGTCGTTCGATGAATTCACTGGCGTCTTTGCCAACGGCTGCTTCCAACTCACGGACTCGCTGACGTTGTTTTCCCAGCTCAATTTGTAAAGACTCGAACCTCGCACGTGTGTCTATCTGACGCTCGTTCGCCTGTGATAGCGACAGCTCCGCATGCTCGACTTGCGAAGAAGCCGAGACCAGTGACTCGCCTTTCGCTTCCAGGGTCGAAAGTTGTTGCGAATACTCATTCAAACGATCTTGCAGTTCGCCAACACGCGAGGCCCATGCACTCAGTCGAAGGTCGTCCGCATCTGCGTTGCGTCGGGCAACGCGTCTATCGACCTCGCTCGCACGTTCGGCTTCGACTTGCTGAGCTTTTTGAAGCAGGTCCTGGGCCGCGTCCGCCTCGCGCCGCGCATTGTCGACATCGAACGTCGTCTGCACGACATTCTGTCTGCTCGGGAATTTCCCTGCGAATAGCAATCGCTGTTCTTTCTTCTCGCGAACGTCGGCGAGCTTCTCTTGCCATTGAATTTTTGTCTTGTCGTGCTGAACTAGCTCGCTAGCCAGTTCGGCGATTCTGGATTCTCGAAAAGCTTGACGCGTTTCTTCGCCAATAAATTGCGGTCGCGGTTTCGCCCACTGCCCGCGAAGCTGACCGTTTTGCCAACGCCCACCATTGGCCACCCATGTCGCGCCAGCGTCTTCGCCAACGCCGATCACGCTCAACAACCGTTGAATCGTTTGACTCCGAACCTTGCTGACACCTTCGGCGGCTTCCAACACACAACCGAGTTGCCGTGAGTCTTCGAGCGTATGTTCGCGATCACACAGCAACTGCAAGTCCAGAATCTTATCGCCCGCATCAAACACGGTTCCATCGGGAGTGACCCAAGCATCAAGGATTCCAGAATCCTGCAAGGCGGCCTCCCATCCACCTCGCTCCCGATCGGGAACTTCACTGCGAAAATCCACGAGTTGCCAAAACGGAGCACCCGCTAGTTGCTCGCGATGCGAAACGTCATGGTCTTCACGAGTCGGAGGTACAATGGTTTCACCGGATTTCAATCGTAACGTTTCCGCTTCCGCAACTCCGATCGCGACGTCAATTCGCTCAATTTCGGCATGGTACTGTGTCGATTCACGTGCAGCGCGTGCGACCGTTTCCGCTTCAACTCGTCGAAGAATTTCGGCGCAGGGATCGACTGCATCGGCAGTTTCAATCCAAGCGTTCCAGGTATCTGACCAAGACTCGATTGCGGGCAAGAAGTCACGAAGCAAAGTCGCGGACTCGTACCAGTCGAGGATCGCTTGCCAAGTCGTCGCCACAGCGTGTTCGCATTTCTGCTGACTGCTCTCCAGTGCGTCGGAGCGGAGCATCGCATCGGTGGTTAGACGCTGGACATTCTGCCGCGCCGCTTCACGTTCCCGCCGTGCCTGTTCAATTGCATCGTCAAGCTTCTTGAGATGTTTTGCAGACTTTGTGAAGCCCACAGCGGCTTCGCTGAGAGAACGAAGCGATTGCTGGAAACCATCGACGTCCTTTTGTGCAAGGTTCCCGTCCACCATCTCGCGGTGCTGGTTCTGTAGTGCTTCCGGCGCAGCAGCTTTGCGAATACGAGCAGAGTCGCCGGTAAGAATCTTGAATTGGTTTTCCAACCTCGTTTCGCAATTCGTCAGGAACTGCTCCGCGGCATTCTGTTGTGCAATCGCCGCATCTTGATCTCGTTGACCATCGGTCTCTTGCCGGGCTAGCCTGTCAACGGTACGACGTAACTCATCCAGTCGGCGAGCATCACCCATCTCGGGACTTTGTTCAAGTTCGCTGACTGCGGCTCTCGCCGACTCAATGTCGATGCGAGCCTGCTGGCGACGATCACTCAAAGTCTCTAACGAAAGCTTGTCTTGTTCTCTTTTTTCCGCCAGAGCTCTCAAGCTCTTTTGCACAGTCTCGTACCGACTGTTTGCACTCGTCAGTTGCCGGATGGCACGCAGAACACCGCGACGAACGTGATCTCGATAAGGACGCAAAAATCGCTCAACGTCACCGAGCATTTGCCGATCTGCTGCAAGCGACGTACGATAGTGATCCAGGTCGCGAAACGCTTCAGCTGCATCGTCCAACAACGCTTCCTTCAATGGCGGAAGTGCACCGCGAAGAGCAGCCTCAAGCTGGTCAATATCGAGCTTCTTTGCCAACTGTGGCTGTCGCAGTTGGAGCAATAAGTCGACCAGGGGCTCATATCGTTCGCCAAGTCGAAACAGTTTTTCGTCGATCACGCGTCGATAGTCGGTTGCACTTTCGATCACCTGCCCGGTATCACCCAGCACATCCGTTAGTTGACGCTGCGTGAGTGGCACGCCGTCGATCGACTTCAGAGTGAATGACTCATCCACGCGCCGCGGCGTGACGAAAAACCAAGACTTCATCGGCCCGCCACGAACGGCGCGAATCGCCATCCCGATCGTCAGAAAATGATCGTCTTGCTCGTCGACACGCCCGAACTCCAGCCACGTGTAGCCCGTACTACTATGCCTGTCAGTTATACGTAAGTCATGGTGAGTTATCGCAACCGAACGCTTGCCAGGCCAGTGAGAAGTCTTTCATTCGTCGCAAGCCGTTCCACATCGCTTCGGCACCTGGTGGTGCGTCTCCGCGACGATTGTTGTGACCGCCAAGCTGACCGATCATTAAAACCAGTTCGCCCAAACTTGGTGGATCGCTCGGTAGCGGTTCGTCACGGACCGGCTTCCATTCAAACTCATGGAAGACCGCTTCGCAGTTGAGATCAGGACACTGCCGTCCCAACATCGTCAGATACATCAGCCGCCAGGCGACGACCTTGTAGATCATCAACGCGCGACGTTGCCGGGCATTGGTTTCTAGCTGAATCTCTTCGATCCGGCAGCCCGATTTGTAGACTCGGAAATAGGTTTCGATTGGCCAGCGTGTGACATAAATATCGATCACTCGCTGAATCTGATCGATCGTGTCGATCGGCAGACTGCTGAGCAGTTGCCAGTGAACGTCGGTCCCATCACCTGGTCCGTTCACCTCGCGGACCTCCACCACCGACAGTTCCACCTCGGGCAGTTCAGCCTTTCGCGCGTGAGGCGGCTTGATGGACAATCGCTTGGCACGAACGTCCAGCGTCGCTCGGCGAGCGGCCCGCTTGGGTGTGGCAGTCAAGTCGACCTGCAGCCGCATCGAGACCGGAGCGCTGGCGACTTCATCGGCAACCTTTTTGTAAACGCTTGGCCCTGTCGCGACGTCCCGCTCGGGCGTACAACGCGGCTGTTTGGCGCGAATAACGAAGTCAGCCGGACTAGGATGCTGGGCCGCTTCGACAAATATATCGTACAAATCCGATTCACGATCGGCGACGCTGATGACCTGCTTGTCGGGCAACTGACCGGCTAGCTGGCAGGCCTGCCGGTAGCCCTGCAGCCAACGGAAGGACTCTTTCTCCTCGATCGGCAACTGCTTTCGCTGGTCGCTGTTTTGGCCGAGCGTTTCGGGGTTGTGCGAGAACAATTTGACGTCCATCACGCCCAGGCAAAGTCCGGTCTCGCTGAAGGCGATCTGGCTGTGATCATAGAGACCGTAGCGGTACTCTTCATTAAGCACCCCGGAGTCTTCGGTGGGATGTTTGGTGAAGTCCAGTTCGGTGGTGTCTTGGACCAGTAGAACGGAGTCTTGTTGGTCGATTCGCCGCATCGTGGCGTCTCTGTGAGCGTCGAGGATCTTGGCCTCGTCCACTGAATCGTTGTCAAAGAATTCGTAGGCAGCGTGCGTCTCGTTCCATCCCTGCGAGGCAGCGTTGATGCTGGCTTGAGGATTGGCCGCAAGCCGTTCGGCAATTATTTTGCATCGCCGATCGAGTCGTTTGTCACCCAGTTGTAGTGTTTCAAATTCGTTGGCAATTGGCTCCGCCATGGTCTTTACTCCGCGTCTTAGGCTGTACGATGTTGATTACTCAATCTGCCTAAACCGCTGGCGCAAATATCGTGCCAAATTCGCCCCAATTGCCTACGACTTACGTATAACTGACAGACTACTATGCTGATCGTCCATCAGCACATTCCAAACAACTTGGCGAGTCGGATCGCGGTCGGGTTCAACTCGTGTTGGCTTCAACGAACCATCCAGCAGCAACGGTAACGTCATCGCTAGCACGCGACTTTTCCCTGTCCCGTTGCTACCGCGAAGGAGCAGCCGACCATCCGCGAACGGAAATCGCTCGTCCTCGAACAGAAACAAATTCTGTAGTCCGGCGCGGAGTGGTTGCCATCGCTCGCGGATCGGTATCGGCAACTCGCCCTCGAGTATCCGTTGCGTTGCCAACTCGATACGGGCATCCGTAGGCTCTTCGCTGGCTTCGGAAGTCTGCTCAGCCACACTCATTCACCCGCCTCCCACAGACTCGGTTGAACGGGCGGTTCCACCGTCGGGCTTGGCAGCACCACCTCATTGAGTCGATACCGCGCAATCGCCGGGCGTGGTTGCAGACGCTCACCCGAGACTTCGAGCAATCCCAGCGAACACAGATTGTCGACCGCATCCCGCATGATTCGCCGAACACCCTCGGGAGTGTTGCTATCCTTTCGCCAGTGCTTTTCATGAGTCTCGGCGAGCGTCGCAACATGAGCTTCCAATTCAGATATTGAAACGACGCAATCAACGTCTTCGCACTCGCGCAACAAGTTTCCCAGCCATTCTGCAACCAAGAGAGTCGCATGGCCTCGCGTTCCTGTTTCCGGCAATCCGATGTCAGTCCAACCGCCGCCCGGATCAAGTAACGCGACTCCTTCGCCACGTCGCTCGGCAACCATCCCCGTCACGCGGGTTAACTCTCGAATCAGCCGATCGCCTTGGCTGTTGAAGTATTCGTATTCACGCGGAGTCAACTCGTCAAAGTACATGACCGGATCGTCCAGTAGTCGTCGGACCAGTAAGTGTTGCAATTCGCGGTTCTGTGCTTCGGGTACCTCCGGTGTTTCCGCCTCATTTAGCATCTCGATCATCTCGACTGTGTCATTCGCCTCTACCGTCGATGCACCACGAATGGAACAGAGGCAAGTCGCTAGGCACGAACGGTCAACACGATACAAGCAATCACTTTCGCCAGTGACATAATTCTTGTCATCACCATCGGCGCGCACCAGAACGTGCATTCGCTCAAGCCATCGCATCACGGACACTAATTCACGTCGATGTGCCAATGTCTTGGTTTCAAATTCAAAATCTAACTCACGCAGCTGTCCATCAAGTCGAACCGATGTTTCGACCTTGCGAGCGACCTGTTGCAAGGTGGTTTGACGTTGCTCCCCCTCGAGCGTTGCCAGCACCAAGCAAAGCAGTGCATATCGACGTCGTGAAAACTGCGTGCGATCCGAACCGCTTTTGTCCACGACGCCGCGCGTTGAATCGAGCCTTGGGGAAGGGTGTTTTCTCAATCGAGCAATATCGGCCGCGATAATTAGCGTCCAGCCCGGCCAACGCTGGAACCACGGCCTAAGCCAGTCGGCGTTGCGACGAATCATCCGGAACGATTCGGACGTTGGCCCCTCGGCGGGTACCAATGGTTGACTCAACAGAATGCGTATCGCCTCGCGCCGCTCTTCATCTTCAATTTCCCGTTGTCGCCGAGCAAGCCGATCTGCTGCGGTCGATCGTTCACGTTTAGACACGCGTCACCTCCATCCAAGCATCTTGCAAAACGAGTGTCCCATCTTCCGTGTCAATGCGAGCGATATTGATCTTGGAGTCGGCACGATCCAGCTCTTGACCCGAATCCATCTCCAGTCCAATCCGCAAACGTCCATCGCGACTCGTTGCGGTGACACGACTGACATCACCTTTCGGAACAGCCAGTTCAAGCAAACCAAGCAGCATCTTGAACGCTTCTTGATCCAGCCCACCGATCTCCGACAACCGACAGCGTCCCAGTGCGACCAACGTTTCACGCGAGGCTTCGTCACGTCCCGTCTCGCGTCCCAGTCTTCGTTGCAGTTCCGCACGTTCGGCGGAACGATCCGTCACCCGGCGGTTTGCCGCAGCCGAGGGAGCCCGTCCCTTCTCGCGTAATTGCGGTGTCATTTCAATCGGTTCGGCGTCGATCCATCGTGTGTCAGGACGAACACGATTCTGATCGAGACTGTCAATCGTCTTTGGGTCAATCCGCAAATGCCGCGAGGGTGAAAGAGCAAAAGCGGCACGGAACAAACGATGTGACTGCGCTTCATCACGAGCCTGCAAGAAGTTGATCGCCAAAGCACGCAAATCAGCAACACGATCACTTCGTCCAGATTGTCGCTCGTTCATCTGACTTGCTAGCTGCAACAACCGCGGGATCGCCGCGCGAGCAGCCGCTCGCAGTTGGTCCGACTGAGGCGGGCGTCCTTCACGCTGCATGAACCAACCTTGAAGACCTGCCAGCCGTTGACGCCAACGGATCGCCATATCGGAGATTCTACGCTCATGTTGTTGCTCTTCGCCTGCACGCGGCTCACCGACTTCTTCCGTCGCAGCAATCTCGGCAAGCCGCTCGAACTCCCAATCCTGAATTCGGCGAAGTCTCCCAGCGATTTCGTCCGTTCGCAGAATCAGCTCGCTCACGAATTGTTGCAGGTAGTCGATCAATTGTTGCTTGTAGACGAGAAACGCTTCCAAGTCCCCACGGTCCGATTCCGTCTGTTCGTGCAGCCAACGGAAAAACGATTGAGCGCGAGAAGTCAGTTCGTCCGCGTCCTGCGAGATACTTCGCAAGGTCGTCAGCGTCACAACAGGGTCTTTCTCATCTGCGTCACGCAAGTGAATCGCCAATCGCTCAAGCTGCCCCGCACCATCAGCGATACGATCAAGCGCCCGAGCATCCAGCTTAGCCTGTTGCTGCAATCGTTCAGTAAACGTCAGTGTCGATGCATGAGCCGCCTCACCGCTGGCACTCAATTGATACAGCAACCGCTTTCGGTAGTAGTCCGTCAGCGAAGCAACGTCGGCATTGTCCTGATACGACTGTAGATTCCCCCAGCTTTCCAATTGCTGAAGCGCCGACTCGACATCGCTCAGATCCAACGACGTCCCGCGAACCACAAGTTCCGACTGGACTTCCGACGCCCGCAAATGCAAGGCAAACTCTGCCTTCGCTGCCGCAAAGACATCCACAATCGCACGATACACGACCGCACGCTCGGCCGTCAGATAAGAAAAGCAAAGCCAGTCAACCGCCCCATCATCCATCCAACCACGCCCCGCGTTCAATGCACCCGTTAGAGTTCTAGTTCGATCAATGTCTTCCAGGCTCAATTGTACACAGACAGACCGCAGCTTTCTTGACCCTAGCCTTCTACAGTCCGCAGCATTTGACCTTCGTCAGTTTTCCTTAGGCCGAGCTGTGTATGGCCGACCGAATGCACCGATAATCAAGATGGTCATGCGATCGTAAATGATCAGCAATCGTCCTGGATTTCTAAACTGACACTGTATAGTGATGGAAAAAAATCTTAGGGCCGGGCCTTGACGCGGGTGGGTTTGTCGCAACAATCGTTGCCGACGTGTAGTGAGAACTGCCGAGCGCCGTCCGTGTACGGCAAAGTATGAATATCAAAACTGAAATCTTTGTTGGCCACCCGATCGAAATCGAATCGGAGATGGCTTTTCTACGTCAACTTTCGTCAGACCTCGAAGCTGCCGGGCGTCGTGCGGTCATTTTGGCGAACTTCTTTCCGCGTAGCAAACCTGAACCGCAGATCGACTTTCTTGTCGTGCTCGATGGCTTTGTTTGCCATGTCGAGCTGAAATGCGTTTCTTGCCCTATTTTTGGCGGCACCAATGGGGCCTGGCACATACAGATGCCGGATGGGTCAAGACAGCCGCTACAACACGACAATCCTTACGGCCAGTCCACGAAGTGCAAATTCGCGATTAGCGATGAGATGCGTGCTTTCACTGGTCAGGACAAGGCGGCGAAACCGTTCTACAAGCAGATGCAATCAGTCCTTTGCATCTACCCGAAACTCCACCGGAATTCAGTTGTCGTTAGCGACTATAAGGTCAAGACGATCGGTTATCCCGAGCTATTGAAGCTGTTGCTCTCGGGCAACAAGAGTCCAGGCTGGTCATATGAGAAATGGATTGAGTTCGCGATGTATCTCGGACTGGTTCGGCATGATGACCGATCGCCTGAACAGGTCGCCGCTGACGATGATGCGCAAGTGCTTGAAACATATCTCCAGCGTTTCCAAGAATGGAGTAGCATCGACAACCAGCAACATGTCCCAACGTCGCTACGAATTGACGATGAAGAACTGTCGACCGAAAATCTGATTTCCAGAATCGACGACAATCGACACTTTCAGCTCATCGGACCCTCGGGACTTGGCAAGTCAATGCTTCTTCGCGGACTGGGGACAGAGCTTTCGACTAACAAACAGCCGGTCATTTTCGCCTCAGCAGCTAAATATCAAGGAAGACTATCAGACTTGCTGAATCGTAGCGTCTCACATCTGTGCCCGATGCGCGCGATCGAGTTTATCGAATTGGCCCAGCGGCGCGGCGAAACGCCAACGATCCTGGTAGATGGCTTCAACGAGTGTCCAGTCCGGTTGAGAGAGCAATTGCTTGCTGACCTGCAAGCACTGTTTCTTCGGTATGGCACGCAGATTGCGATGAGCGCGCAGCAGAGAATTGAGCTTCCTTCAGCACTGAATGGAGCGGTCATCGAATGTCAGGAATTGACGGACGATCAACGAGTTGCAATTTTGAAACAGCATGCAGGTCGCGCAGTCACGAAACAGGAAATTGAGAATTGCATTGCATTCCGTTCTGGCTACGAACTTTCGATCGCTGCTGAATGCCTTTCACAGCTTGGTGAGTCCTCGACACGGCGTGATTTGTTCAATCGTTTTTTGGAACGACGATTCGATAGCCCGGCGGATGTCATTTGGGCACGGCAGGTCTTTGGCGGACTTGCGGCTCTAATGCAAGCTCAGCTTCGGACGAGTCTTTCCAGTAGTGACTTAACCCATGTATTTGAGATCGCTTCAGAACGCGAGAAAATCCCACCGAGACTGCTAAATGAGATTGTCAGCAGCGGTGTGATTGACTTGGATCAGGGCCAATGCGGATTTCGGCACGAGATGCTACAGAGGTTCTTTGAGTCGGAGGCGATTTGCCGAACAGTCACCAGCTTTGAAGTGCTTAAGGCTGAACTTCGGAAGCCTGTTCATCACGCTCTTATCGAATTCGCAATTGATCGTCAGACGGACGATTCCAACATTCGTGATCTTCTCGGTCTCGCCTGCGAAACGAACGGTCCTTCCGTTCTATCGCGAGCGTTTGACGGAAATCTTGGTGCGTCGGCGAAACAGATCGTGCGCGAGGACGCAGCTAAAATGCTACGCGACGCGGAAGCCGATTTGGTCGAGATTGATTTGAAGATCGAAATTAACAAGTCCGATGGAGAGCGTACGTCGTTGGAGCCAACCGTACTGAACGCTCGGCAATGGTCTTCGTATGAATACGGACTGATGAACTTGGTAGCTGAACGACTGCCGTCAGGATGGTTAATCGTCGATGTCATGCGGCTCGTTGGAATGACACAGTCTCGGGTTAGCGAGTGTTTGCAACTTCGATACCGCTCTGAAGTACTTGCGAAACCAAGTGTCAAGACTGTCCTGTTTTCGCGTCTTTGTGTCCTCGGCGGACGCGGTGACACGTTGCCCATATCAACGATTCTTAGGGCTTCGTGTAATCGCTACTCAAGTTTCGAGGCGGACTTAATACCGGAACCTATTTGTGAAGTTGTGCGCTCACCAACGGAATACTCCGCAGCGGAGCTGTATTTTGCACTTGTTCAATTTCGGTGGAATGTTTCGCAGGTCGAAGATCGGTTGACTGATTTCTTCAGGGTTTGCTGGGAATCCGAGATTTACCATTTGCAGTTGGAAGCCCTCTACCGCGTTGCCTAT
This sequence comes from Rosistilla carotiformis, assembly GCF_007753095.1. Classification (NCBI taxonomy): domain Bacteria; kingdom Pseudomonadati; phylum Planctomycetota; class Planctomycetia; order Pirellulales; family Pirellulaceae; genus Rosistilla; species Rosistilla carotiformis. Next base: position 2,245,941 of record NZ_CP036348.1, on the reverse strand, counting down.
TGGTGCAATATCGCCGAACCGAACCTTTCTGAGTTAAAGAACTACCTCGGGACAGTCCAGCCATCGCACCCGTTCCTCGGCGCACCATTGATCGAGGCGCTAACCGCGTTTGAACTATTTGAACATCCCACATCGGCATACGATCTCAAGACATCACTGCTTCACGCACTGGAGACGCCCGATGACGAGGAATCTCAAACGATCGCTCATGACATCGTCTCAGGAATGTTCGACACGATTAATGATGAAGCGTGCTACCAAGCCATCGAGTCGCTGTCAGAATCTGAGAGATACGAGGTCTATGTGATGGCCGCGTTGGGAATGCCTGGCTATTCGATGAATGGCGGTTGGTTGCTTGGAAGACTGTTAGAGAATGCGTCCATTGAAGCACTTCCGGCGTTTGAGAAATATGCGCGCACCTTGGATCACGAAGCGATGGGGCCGCAGGATCGCACGGCCTGTTTTATCACAGCACATGCTGGTTCGGCGGCTCTGGTGGACGAGCCATTCTGTCTCGATGACCTTAGCAACGACGATCGACGTGCTTGGCAGAAATATGGTGAGCTCATTTTCTGGCTTTGCAAACCTGACATCTCACCAGATGAACTGAGGGAACGAAGTGAGCCAATTTTGGCTGCACTCTCGACCGAACTTGCGTTCGAGGCTATCGACCCGCTACGAGAGTTCGCCCACGCTTCCAGCATGACCTTCAAGTCAGACCATGGAAGGATTACAAACCGCCTTTTCAAAATGTTCTTGCCAGAGTTCCGCAATCTGCTGGAGTTTGGATTCAAGAATCGAGAGAGTCTTACACGAATCGACAAACGCTGTCCCGATCGACAGACTCCACGAGAACTCACAACCTTCATTGTTCACGCGCTGGGGCGAGTTGGGGACGCGGATTCGGCAACCTTGCTCAGTGAACTGATTGACGATCCCTACCATGGTCGTGATGTGGTCGATTCTGTTCGGCGAATAAATGCGGATGAAGGATTTGAGGCGATTGGATTCCTGCACCGCCATCCGTAGAATTTTTCGACTAGGTTCGCTTGCGATATCGACCTCTGAATTTCTGGACCACGTGAAGATGGCATGTTCGATTCGATTTCAGTTGATGCGATCCAATTCAAGCAACCTGTCTCTAACACCAATCAAACGCTGATAGCTAAAAAAAGGTGAACGCAGTGGCCGCCCCGAAGGGCGGCCACGACGTTCCGGTGATTAGCGGCGGCGGTGGTGATTGCGTTTGCTCCGGTTGCGTCCGACGTTGTAGCCTTTGCGGCTGCCGGTGCGTTTGCCGGTTTTGTAGAACCACCATGCGACAAAGCCGATGACGATCCAAGTTAGCAATTCGTCCATTTGACTTCCTTACGAATACGAGTTGGGGCTGGGGCCTCGGTGAAAGCTTGTGCCCTGTTCGTTTCGTAAGGAAGCGTCTTGGACGGTCCATTCGCCGGATAGCAAATTGACGCTGGTGTCGGCGTCGGTTGGGATGTCGCGGAGCCATCGCGTGAACTGATGGACAATCAATCCCGCTGCGATGCTGGCGGCGTAGACCGTGCTGTGTGACGTGCAAGTTCCTTGCTGGGCGTCGGATGCGGCGAAAAGTGTTGAAGCGTAAAGAGCTTCGGACTTGCTGTCGGTGACCGTTAGGACTCGCAGCACTTCGCCAAGCATCCGGCCATCGGCCCAGAACCCCACACGCGACTTTACCGAACGCCAGATTGCAGATCGAGCGGCGATGGAGTCCACGCAGCAAAACACTGTGTTACCGATCTCTTGGCGTGGTCGAAAACGGTCCTCCACTCGAATGACATCGATCGTTGAATCAATTTCGCCAATGGCTTGCGACGTGGCAAACGTTTTCGCCGATCCAACCTCATGCTTTCGGTAGCCTTGCGTTGTCGTGTTGGACAAGTCGACGTTATCGAAGTCGATCAACTGGATTCGTGGCGTTCCGATCGACGCGAGTTGCAACGCAACTTGACGACCGATCGCGCCAACGCCGATCACCGTTGCGGTGACTTCAGCCAACCGGTCCATCGGGACCAGTTGGCTTTGACGTTCAAAACGATTCTGAGCCGCGTTCAACTGATCGCCCCCAAGAGATTGTCGCTCCAGCGATCGGTTGCCGACGGATTTTGCTCCCACCAATCCGACTCGTCGTAAGTATCAGCGAAGGTGTGACGCGAGGAAAATGGATCGTAAACCGTCACGTTGTCACAGTATTCAATGAACCATGCTTCGTGATCGGCTGCGGGGAATTCGCGATCGAACTCGACGCACGACCGCAGGCGTCGTTCGGTGCCGGGGCCGACGTTGAAGCGGGCTTGCGTGTAGGTGTTACCCTCCTCGGCGATGATGTGCATCACCGCCCAATCGACTCCACCGAAACAACGATCAAACGTTTCTTCATCAGTGCCGCTTGGAGACGGCGACGCACCTGGATGAGTGTGAATCCAGATTCTTGCGAACTGTTCGGGTTGCCGACCGGCGTCAACCTGCTTGTCGAAAAAATCGGCAACGCTGTCGTCGTAGAACTCGACCGAGACAACCGAGCAAACTTGTTCGACAAGCTGAATGTCTTCAACGAGCAACAGATCGCTGGCGCTGGAGATGCCGAATCCTCCGACTTCGGTGGGGCCGATGTCACGCAGGTAGAGCAACTTTGCCATCGCGTAGGGAGTGAACCGCAGGCTTCGGTGGTTCGTTCGTTGATTCATCGTCGTCTTCATTTGCTTCGTTTTGCTTGGTGATGCAATCATCGCAGGTTCCTTCAAAGAGACATGAGGTACAGAAAGATTCGCCACAGTCGTCACACGACTTCAGGCACGTTTGACATGTTTCGTTGCCACAGCTTTCGCAGCTTGAGCTGCAGTCGCTGCAGTAACGATCACAGCAGGATTCGCAGCACGAACTGCAATCCAAGCACAGCTCGGTTTCACAATTGCAGCAGCCAAAGACTTCGCCAGATTCGACGCTGTCGCCACAGGATTCGCAGTTGATGTCGTTCCAGTTTTCAATATGCACGTACGCCGATCCCGCGTTGTAATTGCGGAGCACATGATCGACGATGCAAAAGAAATCGAACAAACGGCCTTCGTCGAGCGCACGTCGGATCGCGTCGGCACCTTCACCCTCACAAAGCGAATCGCCTTGCACGTGCGGGTGCGTGACGGTATCGTTCGCGGCGCAGCAATTGGGGGCTACCGCAACAACATCGAAGGGGGACGAATCCTTGATGTGCTTCCAGTTCAATCGAATCTCGAAGCTGCCGAGTTCAACGGACTCCAGCACAATGCTGGATGTCCGGACCGTCAATTGCTGGTTGGCCCGGTCAATCGACACACCCTCAAATTCGCCACGCAAGCCCTCGATGTCACGAAAGATTGAAGTCGCAGTCGGTTCAATGCGAGTGTTTGCCGTTCTCTTCAATTCTTCGATCGCGTGTTCTGAACGGATTCGCAAAATGTCGAGTGACCCACGAAGTCGGTCAGCTGAGTCTATTGCGGCGGCCTGCCAATTGCGTTCGGAAGCGATGGCAAGTCGTCGCCGCCAACGATTGCACTGTTCGACTGAGTCGTCGAGAGCCGAGAGCTGCGCTGGCGTGCGAACGCCTTGCAAAGCGTGCATGATATCGACTGCCGTTCGGTAGTCTTGTTTGATTTCGTTCTTCATTGATTTGCTCCAAGGGAAGCCGAGTCGGGATGGGTAGCTACTTGCAAAACCAACCACCCCGACCAGACAATGAAAACAAAAATCAGGCGGCACCTTCGATCTTCAGTGGCGTGAACGAAACGCGGTCACCATCGCGAAGCGGTTGGTCAGCGCTCGCGGGTTGGCGATTAACGCGGATCAGATAGCTATCCGCATGGAACGAACCGATGTGTCGTTCGAACATTTGTTGGACGGTTGTCCCATCGGGTGCCTCGACGTTGTGTGCGTATCCACCAGCGTCATTGGAAATCAAAAGTACTTTCATGTTTGACTCTCTTAGGTTTGGGGTTTTGGAAAAACGTTTTGCGTTTCGGAAAGCGAAGCCGCCGCTGTCCACGAACGGGAAAGCGTCGGCGTTTCGCAACAAAGAAGAATGGCTGATTGCGATGGGGTTTCATCGAATTAGCCGATTGCGGCTTCGGGAATGAAGCAACTGTCATCTGGTTCATCTTGAAGGAACTCGAAATCGTCCCAGTCGATGACCCGGCCGCCGTGCACGGGATCGGTCGGGTCATCGAAGGGTTCATTGGGTTCGCTGATCAAAAAGCCGATGCGTTTGATCGCCGAGATGGTTTCGCCGGTGGCGGCTGCCACGGCACGATTGAGGTCGTTCTGGTTCATGGTGAAATTCCTTTCGGAAGGGGGAAACGAAAAAAGCCCCGCCCGGCTGACTTGCGTCAGACGAACGGGGCTTCAGAAAATAGACGTAGCAAAAGAACGGCTATCCGGTGGACCGAATGAGCCAATTCCGATGAAGCCAAGAGACCTCTGCCTCCAAGGCTTCGCTTCGTTTGTCGAACGGACCGAGGATCGGTCCGCCGACTGGTGAGAGATCGGCCGTCCAATGACCGATGAGCGTCGGCTCAACATGCGATCCGCGCTGGATTGATATCCGGCCGACCGAGCGAAGATCGACGCGGTCGTCGAAGACCATTCGAGTTTCCCCGTTGGTGGTCACGACCCATTCAATGGCACTCACCGTGGGCCTCGAATGATGTTTCGGCGCGGGCGATCGGTCATGAGTTCATCGAGACTCGTTTCCACTTCCGTCAGGGAGCGAGCCATTCGATCGCGCATCGACGAACGGTCTCGTAAGTCTTGCGGGTCGACGCCACTGATGATTTGCCGTGCGTTTTCAACCAATTGGTCGAGATCGTCATTGCTGCCAATGCTGAGATGCTGGAATCGCTCGAAAAACTCGTTCAAATTCGAGATTGCCGAATCGCGAAAGACTTTCGGTTTGCCGTCCACCGAACCGGACAATCGCTCGGCCAAATGACCAATTAGCTGCGAGAGTTCTTCGGCGAACGTTTGCTCGGCCAGTTCAACCGCTTCAGCGAATTTCGCCTGCACTCGCTGGCACTCCTGCTCGTAAAGCTCAGGATTCACCGTTCGCAGGTACGCAGGTGGTGTGACGGATGGAAAATCCCACGAAAACGCGAACAGGTCCGAGACTGAAGTGGGATAGTCAGCTGGATCGAACAAGTGCCCAAGTTGCGTGCGGGCTTGATCGACGAGTTCCGCGAAGCAACGGTCGAGCTCGCCAACAGCTTCGCCAAGATCGCCTTGGATGACGATCATGCGATCATCGAATTCCGAAACGTCACCCCGTCGCAGTAACCGGACGCCCGGTTCGATGTACGGCAACGTCATCCCTTTCCACAGGGAACCCGCTTTCGTTTTAATCGCCGAGACGGCACGGAACGACGGATGCGACGTGTCGAACAGACGTTTGGCTGCAGAGAGCGTGCGGATATCGGCGTCGAACGCTCCGGCAGCTTGTTGTTTCTGATCGCGACTGAGACTCTTGCGAGTGCCCGGCCAGCGGATGTGCAATCGCACGGCGGTCGTTTCGGCTTGCAGCCGCGTTCCGTGCGATGAGTGATTCTGGGTCACAGGATCTTCGAGCATGATGCTCATGGATTCTCCTTGGTTAGAGTAGGTTTCACAAATTGAGAGCGTTCAAACGCCTCAATTCTGAGACGGATTGGAACGCGACACCCGCCTTCGTGATTGGGGTTTGGCATCGTGTTGGTAGATCCCCGACTTCTCCGCATCCAAACAACGTCCGCTGGCCCATTGACGCAAACGGTCCACCGATTCGGTTGCCGTTACTGCCACGGGAACCACGTTCTGCCCCGCTTGTGAGAGTGGAATATCAAGCAACGCAGATAACCGGCAACAGGCACGGATTTCTGCGCCGGTCCATTTATCATCAGCCGGACGCTTTTGCTCCGCTTCTAGCCCGAACATGGTGATATATTGGTTCCAAATTCGGTCCTTCTGGTCACGCTGGGGCAGATCCAAAAACACGATTCCGTCAAAACGCTCGGCACGGGAAAGTTCCGGAGGCATCCGCGTGATATCGTTGCAGGTCGCAATCAGATAGACGTTCGAGGTATGGTCGTTCATCCAACTGAGCAACGTGCCCAGCATGCGAGAGGACACACCCGAATCGTTTTGACCCGAGCCCGCCGCCCCGCTCAGAGCCTTCTCGATCTCGTCGATGAATAGAATGCAGGGAGCCATGGCGTCGGCGATTTTCAGCGCGCGCCGAACGTTTTGCTCCGTTTGGCCGACAAGACTCCCCATCAAAGCCCCGACGTCGAGGATCAACGTGGGACGTCCGGTCTCTTTGCCAAGTGCTTTGGCGAATGCCGACTTGCCGGTTCCTGGAACCCCCAACAACAACACGCCGCGAGGGCGTTTCAACGGGTTGTCACGCCCATGTTGAAGCAGCGAGCGTTTGCAAAATGCCTTCAAACTGTCGAGCCCGCCGAGCGATGTGAAGTCGTCGCTACTTTTGTATAGTTGAAGCAGGCCGGACTTTTTGAGCATGCTCGCCTTCAGTTCCCAAACCGATTCCGGCTGGATTACGGAATCACGAACCAGACTCAATCCGAATGCATTTTCAGCCTCCAAACGAGTCAGCCCCATCGCGGCATCCAGCACGGTTTCGAGTCCGTCGGCACCGTGGAGTTCCCCCTCTTCGGTGGCGATGCCCTCGGCGATCTCTTTGAGTTGTTCGCGCGTCGGCAACGGATGGTCGATGACGATGAAAAGTTTCTCCAGTTCCGTCGGGATCTGGACTACCGGCGATAGGATGACAAAGATCGTTCGAGTTGACTTGCCGTTAACGAGCTGGCGCGCCAACGCCTGCATGATTTCGGCGGAACTGAGGAAGCGGTGAAAATTCGTCAATACGACGATCGACGGCGTGTCATCGCCAGCGAATGAACGCATCGAGCGAATTGCGGATAGCGGGTCGGTCGTCCCGTCATCGTCACCGAGCGGACTTCCGTTGATCCGCAGACCCTGGTCGATGTCCCAGTTCACCAGCCGCCAGTCGTTCTCACGACAAAGTTGCTTCATTTCGAGCAACGCATCGTCGTGCTCGTGACTTTCGATCCAAATGCCGGTGAAACAGGCTTTCACCAATTCCTCCAAACGATCGGATAGTTTCATAGATTCTCCTTGTTAAGAATGAAATTCAGGATGCCAGCAGGTCGTTGATCGCCCACATCCAAGACGAGATTTCGCCGTTTGGGTCACGTTCTGCCAGCAGGGTGGACGTCATGTGCTCGACGGCAACCATTTTGAGCCATCGCTTCGCGAGATTCGCCATTCGGCTTTGCGAACGACGGGCTAGCCGCTGCCAGGGCATTTCACCAGGACGCTGGTGATGCAACTCGCGGGCGGTCATCCTTCTTTTTGTGTTTGAGTGTTATTGCTGGACTGAGAGGAATGGAATTCCGTGGTGAGTCGCTCCGAAGCTCGTCTCCCCAGTGCCGTTTCAAGAAACTGACTAGCGACGCGGCACTCGCTACCGACAAAACCGACCGTCTCGATCTTGGTCACGCCACTCGGAGAGATGACGATGTTGATTATTTTCAATTTGCACCTCCAACTTGGACGCTCAGCTTGATCGATCCATTCGCGAGAGTGTGCTCGGTCACCGTGTATCCCTGTTTCCGAGACTCAATGACCGTTTTCTCCACCGCGTATCTTTGGACCAATCTGTCGAGCTCGGATTGTTCACCCCAATGACCTCCGTAGTTGTCGTAGTGAATCACGCCGCTGTCGGTATCGCAGACAACGGGGTAACGCCATCGAGGGAGCTGGACGCAATGTCCAGTTGCCTCGGCGGTGAACAGCTTGATGGTTTGATGCACCGGTGCGTCAAGGCCAAGGCGACGGCACGATGACCGTAATGCCTCTGGATCACGCACCTGTGCCTCAATCGTCACAACGTGTGACATAGATTCTCCTTTGTGGAAATAGTTGAATGAACTAGTTGCGATCGCTTTGACTTGTCGGTCTGTCGCCAATCCGTGGAAGTTCTTCGGACCTGTCGCGATCAGTGCGGTCATGAATCGTGATCAGCTTTGGAGTCGGCGAATTGATTTCTGCGAGCAGAAGTTCGGCAATTGCCATGTTCTCATCCGCCTGGTCACTGCGGCGTAGAACTTGCCAAGCGATTAATAGCGGAACGGTACATGCAAGCATCAAACCAACGGCTTTGATGGCTTCCGCAATCACCGGGGCTCGATTTCTTGAGTTGGCAACATCACGGCGGTCATGTTCCAGCAAGTCTCGTTGCCTCCCGAGTTCAGAACGTTCCGACTGAACATCGCGATGCAGACCGATCATGTCCTCGCGTGCGGCGGCATCGGCTTCGACGAGCCGCTTGGTTCCTTCAGCGATTTGGCGTTGCAACTCCGTGTTGCGAATCTCCTGCTGAGCTTGTCGCTCAAGATTCCTTTCCGCCATTTCGGCAAGTCGTCTGTTTTCGTCGTCCCGACATCCGCCTGCGGCGAGGCTGACGATGGCCACGACCAGGACCGTCTTCAGTTTTGGCATGTTGCCTCCATTGTTCGAGAATTCGATTCAAAATGGCTTGCAGGCCGAGTCGCAGTCGACGCTCTCGGGCCAAGGCGAGCACAGCAACAAGCAGTGCGCCGCTAATAGCCACCATGAACATGTAAGCGATAGGCACCTCCTTTTCCTGGTAAAGAGTTAGATAAATTGAGGATGCTGATTGATTTCTCTGTCTATATATGACGCGTTCTGGGCTTCAATTTGGATCCATCGGCGACGCCCAAACAAGAAGCGGCCATTCATGGAATATGCCACGCATTATCTGGTAATTTCGCTCTTGGTCTTGCTCGCATCTGATTTGGCAGCGATCTCCTCGGCAATTCGCCGAGCCACCAAGCGCAAGATTTTGCGAAGGATCGATCCACGATCCCGTGATGCAGCTTTTGGTCGGTCTTTCATCTTGTTTCCGTGTTAGCGCATGAAAAACCCCGCGGCCAATGACCAGCGGGGCATAAAATATGAAGCGGGTTGGAAGGTTTCCTCGCCTGCTAAAGTGGGTCAAATCGATAGCGAGGATGTAAATGTCGGCGTAGCTTACCTTCCGCTGGCGGGGCCGTCAGAACCTGATATGGATCGTCGAGTCCACGCTGACGTATTTCGCGATAGAGACGCTTTGCACGCTGCACCGCAGGCTGCGTGATTTTGAGACGCTCCGCAATCTCACGTTCGGTCAGCTCAGGTCCGGATTCGCCGTTCAGTTTGCTTTGTCGGGCAACTTCGGCCATAAACTTGACTCGTTGAGGTACTTCAAAGAGGTCGACTGTCCGGTGGTGCTTCATCACATCGACGTCGAGCATCTTCGACAATGGTTCGCCTTCGATCAGAGAAAGCAAGTTAACTGTGAAAGTGGCTCGCAAGCCGACCCTGCCACCATCAATCAATTGAACCGGGAGAACGACAAGGTCTTCGATGAACTGATTCATAAGACGACCAAATTGAGGATCTGGAAGGCTCGATTTGAAAATATCGATAGCCCGTGATCGAATTTCATCGACAGATGGCACCACGATGTTGCTTTGCGACGACTCTTGCAGTGACTGGAGCTCATCCGTTAAGTCAGCCTGGCGACTTTCAAGCCGAACCAAGTCGACCTCTACCGCGCGAGACCTACTGCCGGAGCGAATAAAAGTGAGAACGCTCTCTATTTCCCGCTCGACACGAATTAGATCACGACGTGTTTCTTGAAGACGTCCTCCTGCATTTTCGTTTAACTGTTGAACTTGGTTCTCGACTTCATTCATCAGCACTTCGTCAAATTCTGGAAGCTTTTTAACCAGTTCTATAACCGATTCACAAATCCGCCGAGACGTATCCCGGCCATTGGCACTCGCTCCGTTCCAGCATTTGTATTCGATCGCTCCCTTACACATCAGATTCTGAGATTGGCCATGAGCCCCGTAATACAGAACGCGACCGCAAATTCCGCAGTACATACTCTGACCTGGCCAGACCGTTCGTGAACGGGGCATTCCCTCGCGTTTGTCCTTTGCATGCTGCTTTCCACGACGATACTTGGCATTCTTGCGATCGATCTTGCGCAAAATGCGATCATACCGAGTCGGTTCGATGAACGCTAAATGCTCACATTGCCGCGTCAAGTGATCCTTTTCTGACGCGGTCACCGAACGCCGCTTACCGGTCCGATTGTTTCGCTTTGATACGCGGCGATTCCAACGCCGAAAACCTTTTAAAAGCGTATTATGAGTGATGCGTGAAACCATAGCGGGTGACCAAGTTTCTAGGCGGCACCCAGGCCCCGTTGGGACCCGCTGGTCGTTGAGCCAATCAGCGATTTCAGAATACGAGGCGCCATCGTCAAGCATCTCGAACCAACGGTTGTAAACCTTCTCTGCATCCGGGTCTTTCGAAAGGTCGTTGTCGTTCTTGGCTCCTTCAGCACGAACATAACCGTAGGGCAAGACAACCAAAATCGAGCCTTCCGAGAATCGATTGCGAAAAGTCCGCTTGATTCGATCGGAAGTATCCTGGTTATGCCGCTCGTGGTGCAGCGTGGAAAACATCGCGGACGTCTTCCAATCAGACTTGAACGTATCGACGTGGTCGTTGATGGCGATCAACCTGGTTTCGAAGTCTTCACAGAGTTCGCAAATTCGAAGAGCGTCAAGCCGACGGCAAATTCGCCCAAGGTCTTCAACGACGATCAAATCGGGCCAACCCGTATCGATCAAATCCTCCATCTCGCGGTAAGAGTCGCGGTCGATGACCTCGCCGCTACCGCGGCTTGAAATACTCTTCCAGTCAATCTTGCCATCGAACTGGTCGGTAACGAGGCGTTTCGACTTTGCCCGTTGATCATCGAGGGCTCGTTCGTCTTGGTGCTCGGTACTAATTCGTTCAATGGTTAGCACCTTCAATGTCGATCCGCGTCGCGGTCGAAGGGCCGGGTTTATGTAGTCACTCATCACAGTCTCACTCAATGAGACCCGGCAATCCAATCTTGGCACACTGTGCCATAGAACCTGCCTACGGGTGAGAACACGTGACTACAGCTGACAACAAACGAAAACCGTAAGTCATTGACACAGAACACCTTGCGGCTGCAAGTGCTTGTTTGGCAATCACTTACGGCGAGCAGATTTTAGAATCCCGTGTCCTCCGCTTTTTTAAAAACACCGCCTGAAACATGAAGTTTTAGGCGGTGTTTTTTATTGGCCTCGACCGACTGGGACAAGATCGCGCGTCTTCGAAGCAGAAGCAAGCGTGCCCTGCTTGAATCCGATCCGCTCTCTACCAGGGCTAATCCGTGCCCAGGTACAGGCACTCTCGATAACCCGACGCGCAAACGAGGCTCCGCGTGAATTCCTCGCTTACGCGTCGGGTTACCATCTCCTCAGCCGCTCCCGCTTGAAGAAGTGATCAGCCCCCGGGCCCCGGCCTGACGTTTGGAAAGCATGGGTTTCGTTTGCGGCAATGGGCCGTTGATATCCACGTTCCAACCCGCTCCGTTTACATCGACGTTCCAACCGGGCTGTTGCTGGTGATGCTGGAGCGGCTGTTGGGCATCGCATCCGCTCATCACCGGCACCAACGCGGCGACAAGCAAAAAGCAGAGACAGAACAAATTGCGTTTGGGGTGCATCAGACACTTTCAAAAGCAGGGAATAGGGTAGGCGGTACCGGCGAGAATGTGGTACTGAGCGCGAACCCGTCGTATTGTTTCCAGCGCCGCAGAAACTCGGATCGTTCCACGCGGAGGTAGCGTTCGATGCGGTTGTTGTCGCAGAGGATCGCGTACTCGATTCCGTCCACCGTCGCCCAGCCGCAGAAGTGAACGGCGTGATCCTTGAAGAACCAGATGATCGCACCGCGACGGGTGCGGCTTGCCCAGTCGAGGAATGCGGGATCCGCGGTTGTCGTCGCGTTAAATGGCAGCCCCTCCGCTCGGACGGCTCGCTGCATTGATGTTGCCGATTCGCCCCCCGAATGCGTGGCCCGCCATCGCTCGGCCAACTCTAATTGGTTCTGCCAACGCAGGTGGTAGACAAACGACGCGTGGGCACACGAACCGATGCCGAGGCGATTGGTCCAGTTCCATTCCCGCAGATCGACGGGAAGGTTAGCGACCGGGATCTCCGCCGCCGGCGGTGGCACAGGTTGCGTAGCGGGAACTGGTTCGAGTGCTCCGTTGCATCCGGGCAGACACAACAAAATCAGACAGACGCCAAATCCAGCTACGCGACACGTGCCAAGCATACGAGACATTCCGAGGTGGTAACGCGATAGCCGCATGAGCAACAGCGACGCGGTCGGCAAAATGAATACGAGACGACATCGCTGTATCGAGCCACGGTCCGGTGATCACACGCCACTCGGCGCGAGACTTCCCGATGCGAAAGGCCGATCGACAGCAGCTCGCCGATCTTCTGACGTTGCTCGTCGGAAAGACGCCGATTCAGGCGACGTTTCTTGCCCCCCATGCCCCAAAGCTGGAGCATTCGATGGGCGGTCGATTTACTTACTCCAACTGAAGCAGCTGCAGATTCGATCGACGTTCCCGAAGCGACAAGTTGGCGCAGCGACAGAACAAATTCCGGCATCCGTATCCCCCGATAAGCGATGTTTCAACGCAAAGAATCCTACCCGGTCGATTCGGGGCCGGGGAATTTCCCAGCAGGTCCGAAGCGGGAGGGGCGGCGGGAGAATCGACCCAACGCCATGAAAAAGCTTGTGCTAGTGGGCGGCGGCACCACCAGTGCGCCCAGGAGTTGCAAACGGGGGGGTAACCGGCGAGAATAAGCCCGTAAAACCTATTCTCAACCGGGCCGACCGGTGAGAAACATAGTTCCGCTACTGAAATCTACCTTGAGCGTACAACACAAATGACACTCGACGAAATTCTCAACATCGTGTCAGCATCGCACTCCGACGATTGGCACAAAATGGAAACCCATACGACTCACGGTTGGGAATACGGCACGGATACCGACGGTCCATACTTGAGACCGATCAGTCACCATTACGTAGCTGTATACAAGCCAGACGTTGACATAACGCTCGTTTTTGGTGCAAGCGATGGCGATTCTTTCGATGAACCATGGGTCCAGAACTTTCCCGCCCCCACTGCTACGGCACGTCTTACTTGCGTACGCTATCGCGGCGTCATCGTTGACGAATCACGGTCGGTTCTAGTTGATGGTGGCCGATACTTGCTTCCAATGCCTGAGGTTGATGGCAACGGCGGTTTCTTTGTCAACGCCGATGCGATTCCCAGGGCTCGCTTAATGTTTGATCTTTACGGATCGGGCGGCGTGCATCAAACCTTAGACGAAGCGCTGGAGCGTGCGCAACTCGAAGTGCGCGCGTAGCGTACAAAGGTGCGGAACCATGCCGTGCACACGGAGCACGGCTTGCAGTTTTTTTCAAGTGGACAGTCGTCTCTCCGTGCCCGGTGACGGCTGCCGTTATTTGGGCTACCTATGACTGAAGACCAAGCGATTCCGGGAATGCGATGGTGCAACGCCGTCTACTACAGTCGCCTTGCCCAGTCGCATGTCGCGAACATGGAAACTGCGTTGGCGCGTGACGTCGAATTGCGGAGAGACGGAAACATAACCCGCGAAGAACTGGATGACGCAGGCCCAGAACTTGCAGAGCTTTCCGACGTCATTCACGACTCGGCTGTCTCAGCAATCGTGTTTGCTGGTATGGCCGCCGAGGCCTACATCTACGATTACGCAGCACGTAATCTGGGGCGTTCTTACACAGACAATCACGTTGACAAACTAAAGGCTGAAAGCAAATGGATCGTCATTGTACGACTCGTAACCGGAAACGAATTTCCCAAAGATCGTCAAGCGTTTCAGCTACTCACGGGGCTCATCAAGGCGAGGAATACCCTTGTCCATTCCAAATCGCGCGACGTAAAAGAATCCGACTTGGAACCGGATGCAATTGCAACGCTATATGACGATCTCCATCAAAACGCTCGTGATGGTGTCAAAGCGTTGTTTCTGCTTGGCGACGAAATGGATACCATGCATCCAGAAGAAATGGCAAAAATTCACCTCGGCGTATCCCCACCGCCCAAATAACAACCGGATGAACGCGGAGTGCTCAAACACGCGTTTCTTGTACACATAGTCAACTCTTCGCACCCGGTTATCCGGGACGTTATGTCACAAGAACCACAATAATCACGTCATGTCAGACTTTCTCAATGCGTTAGGTGAAGCCGCGGACGAGCTGCTCCGCAGGATGCTGAATTCACTAAATTGGCGTATGGTTCGTGCATTGGGTGAACTTCAAATCCTGACGAGAGCATCTTTCGCCTTGCTCGTAATTGTACCTGTGTTGGCGGGAACATGGCCGGCCGTCCGCCTTGTCGTGAATCATCATAATCGCGCTGTCAGAGACGCGACGACACTGTTGGAGCGTTCTGAGACTGAGTTCATCGAGACGCTCGACCGCATGAAAGCAGAAATCCCCGAAAATGACCCAAGTGCCGACCCTGCAGACTCTAAGAGAAAGAAGTTGATCGAGAGTCTTGAATCCTCATCCGCCACCTTCTTTGCCCACGTCAATAGTTACGTCGCTGACTATTCGGAGCGGACCCTAAAGACTCCTCTCCTGCCATGGACACTTGCGTCGGCGTTCTTTGCAGCTCTGTTTGTAGTGATGGGGCACATGCTCTACCAATTAGCCGCCCCTGAACAACTGCGAAAGTTGACTTGGGACGAATACGTTCTTTCAAAAAAGGAAGACTATGCAAAGCACCCTTCCTCCGACACGCTTACGACTGCACGCACTGTCCTACGATCTCGACTGGGCCGCAGAGTTGAGGAAAGTGATCGTTACGAGAACTACAGACTACTTCGCCAATTTAGCGACATGCCTGAGGATATTCTGCAGCGGGAGCTTGAGGAGTTGGGCACCGACCGATTGCGTTCACTTCAGGCTTGGCTTAGGTCCGCGGAAGCCGGTGCGGGCAAACCGCATGTTGAAGAACTTACTCGCCAAATACGCACGATGATTGGCGATGCCCCTAGTGAGAGTAGTCACGAGGAAATGTCCGTGGTCGAACGTGCCGCGCGCACTGAGTACTTGCAATACGCAGACCAACGAAGGTTCTTCACGTTGGTCACCACTTTGCTATATGTGTGCGGTATCGTGATCTTGTTATCAATTGTTCGGGTCCAAACGACCGCAGTTGCTAATGCCGCGGGTTGGACCTCTGTATTCGAGGTCTTTTCTCCCTGATCCCAACACCAAAGCCGTGACGTAACACCTCGCTCAACCGGATCGGCGGTTGCGGGCGGAATCTGAAATCAAAGTCGCTAGCCGCCGCCCGGTTAGCTTTCACGTTGTGCCCACAAAACCACCATGCACGTAGATCGGCAGTACATCGAAGCGAAGTACTTTGAAACCTATTACTTCGCCAACGTGATTCGCAACATTCTGCACGATCAGTCTGCGTACATTCGCAACCTCAACGACTTCTACGGCGACGAACGGTATCTCAACTTCCTTGAGCCGTTCCCCAAACATTCAGCGTTTCACTCGTTCATCGAATTCATCGTTGAATCCGTTTTCTTCGAGGATCTCCGCAACATCGATCTCGCTGAACTACGTAACGAAGAAAAGCGATTCGAATGCATGCCAGAAACGATGCGACCGAACAACCACGCACTGCCGGTGAATCGGGCATTGAACTACCACGCTATCGATCATCGATCGTTTGACGAATGGCTCTCGGACAACTCCACGTCTTTCGACGATGCAAATACTGATGATGTCTACGAGTATTTCCAAAATTTGCAGCGTGAAGGGGCGATCGGAAACCTTCTCGAACGCGTGGTCGCGGAGCTGTTTTTCATTCTGTTTTCCAATCGCGGCTTGATGCGCCTGTTCAACGCCATGATGGCTCGCGAGATCGCTTCGTTGACACTGCATGAGATTCCGGACGAATCACGCGACGCATTCAAGCGTGATGGTGTCTTCGCGCGTCGGCATATACCAACTTGGGTTCAAAAGGCAGTCTTCTTTCGTGACCGGGGTCAATGCGTACTCTGCAAGGCTGACATTTCCGGATTGGTTTGCATCGTCAATTCCAAAAACTTCGATCACATTGTTCCGTTGTCCCACGGTGGATTGAATGACGTCAGCAACATTCAGTTGCTTTGCGCGTCGTGCAATAATGACAAACGTGACTATAATACGTCTACTTCCGACGTCTACGAAGCGTGGTACTGAAAAAGCGGGCATAACAACTCGGGCAACCCGGTCGATGGATAACACGGGTTTGTGACATCAAAGTCACCTGGCCGCCGCCGGGTTACCTTGGGCGCAATCTGAATGAAATCGACTCGCCCGGCACGCCATTAGGTGTTTGTTAACGCTACGAATCGTAGTCGGCAGCTCGGCGCCCGTAGGATTTCCGGACGAGACCGGCGAGGGGGCCCCCCCTCAAAAAAGTCCGGAAAAATATCTGCGCTGGCGGTCGGTCTACGCAAACCGGGCCGCGCCACAATCTGACCCTCCCCCGTCAGCAACCCTGCCACATCTTCCACGCGAGGATGATCGCGACTGCTCTTTAAGGCGGCGGCCGTGATCCGCCCGATTCGATAAAGATTGACAAATGCCCCCAAAAGAGCTAACTTCGTGCTCCTGGCGTTCGCTCGTGCAACGCGAAACGGTGAGAACAGGTTGCCCATCCCATTCGCTACGGCATCATCGGGGAGAATATGTCGCTCACGCGACACTTGTTCCCACTGGTTACCCAGAGAGAACAACTCAAATACCCTCATTCTCATACGGTCAAGCGGGTGAGAAACGTAGTTCGCCCAACAAGATAGATTCCACTTAACTACCGCTCTTAACAACAGACGCTTCATGAACGACCTCCCGGGGCAGGTTAATCCACCAAACGCACTGGTAATCCCATGCGATCAAACATCATTCGCCGAATTTATCTCCGGCCTACTGGGCCGGCCTCAAACGATCGAAAAGCGAATTCCTGGAACATTCGATATTGATCGAACGGTCGTTCACGACCTGTTTCATCTGATGCATCAACGGATGACGCAGCAGAATGACGCGAGTCTGATTCAATTTACCGTTCGTGTAATCCACGACGACGGAACGTCAATCCTCCACAACACGCTTGATGACTTCAACAACTACAATGAGGTCCGTCCAGTGTGCTCGAAGGCTGCCGTAATAACGTGGACCTACCTCGTCAAATTCAACAACAAAGATGTTCCCGAGAAGCAAGAGATCTCGGTAAATTTTGACACTCAGCGATTGCCGTTTCGCGTACCTGCTTTGCTTGCGAGATCGTTTTATGACACAAGTATGGTACGGTTCCGAATCAAACACACAGATTGGACTTGGGGCGCCGACATTGAGGGACGCCTGTCCGCTCACCTTGAAAACCTTCTTCTAAAAGAATCTCCCCTCAAATGCTGGCTGCGGACCAATTCAGGTCGTATCGGAACGACCGTTGGTTTCTCAACGGTGCTACTTTCCGTCGCATGTGTGTTCGCCATGATGCGTTGGTTTGCCGCCAAGCAATCCGAGCTGTTATCTAATCCGCGGAATGTTGCGACCGATACTAAGGAAGAATTGTTCTCGCGACTCGAATTAGTCCAAGGTGCCTTGGCACAAGGGGCCTGGTTTCAATTCACGATCTCATCCTTCCTGTTTCTTATCACCAGTGTCGTAATTGGGTTCATCCTTGGAAACTGGGTTGATGATTCGTTGGAAAGCGCGCCGCCGAGCTTTTTGCGACTCACTAATCAGTCCGAGAAACAACGGGATGAAACTCTACGTGTGACGCGAAATAGCTGGAGACGTTTCGGTCTTTCCGTAGTTGGAAGCGTAATACTAGGCATTCTTGCGAATGCTTGTTTTGCTGGGCTTGTCGCGTATTGGCACTCAGCTTCACCGTAAACTTGGGCGAACCATGCGATGAACCGAAGTCGCGGAGACGTCGTTTTTGACAATGGAAAATCAATCGCCGCGACTCGGTTATCGCGGACGTTATCAGGTTTTGAAACACTATGGACAACATCGAATCTGAACTCAAAAAGATTCGCTACCACCTCAAGCTACTTGGGGAAGCGATCGACTACCGTGAACATCCAATCGAATATTTGGTAGTTCACCTAAATTGGTCAGAGGCACAACTCGAATGTGCCCATGACATTTTCGAGGAAGCTCGAAACGCGATTGATGACGGTCGCGGAGTCAACTGGACCCAGTTCCAGCATAAACTTCGCGATGCATTACAAATCGGTTACCAAACCGTTAAATTGATAGTCCTCGCCTTCTACCGCAACCATCAGTGGACGGACGTTTGTAAGCAGTATGCTGAAGCGCACGAATGCTCCGAGTTCCATGAGATCACGCGAAAAGAATAGTGGGACTAGTCAATGGAAAATCTAAACATTGCTGGTGCTATTGCCAGTATTGGTGCCGCAATATTCGCATGTTGGCAGGCATATAGCGCAAAGAACTACCGAGATGAAATCCAAACGCAGCGGACAAAGCAACTTTTGATTGAATTGCTTTCCTTGGGCAATCGCGCTCGGTCGGATTGCCGCAAAATTGGCACGCAGATTTCTGCTCAAGCCCGAGGTGTTGATCGCCAAGCTGTTCTGGATGTACTGCGCGAATTCTCGGAGAAATTTCGAGACAACTTACACCGCTTTAAATCTGACGAAATTTCCAAGACAATTGTCGTTCTCCTTCAACACATCACGAAATACGCATCGACCGAGGAAGAATCAAAGCGACGCGAGACCGCAGATGAGATGTACGATAACGTTTCGTTTTTGATCGCTGACATCACACGTCGGCTGGACTCGAAACTGTGATCGCGAGATAACAAAAAAATGCAACGGAGTCGCGAAGCCGGGCCTAGTCAAATGGATTGTCACTTGTCGCGACGCGGTGACTTTAGACGTTCGCCGCCTAAACAGGAACCTTTCGATGCGCTACGTTTTTGGGCTTGTGGTCGCGTTTCTGGCGGGATGTGGTGGAACGACGCCACGACCTAACGCAGATGCAACACCCACCGCTGAGTCACCAACCGCGCCGAAGCCATCTCAAACCGCTGCACCGCGGTCGAGGCAATCGGATGCACAGCAAATTTTAGCCGACGTTACTTACACGATCATCGACACGAACGTCGTTCCCGGCATCAAACGAAGTCTCGATATCCGGCTGAATCGCAAAGTTTCGGAAGATGTGCTTCAAGCTATCGCAATCGACCTAAAGAACTTCGATTCAAAAACCTACGACCGTACATTCATCGGGTACTATCTACCAGAAATGCAAGTCAATGCGGGCTATTGGGCGACAACTCATTTCAATCCCGATCTTGAAGTGCGGATACTCGGACTCACAGCCGAACAGGAAGAAAACCTTAAACAACAACCGGACGACTCCACTCGCGAAATAATTGGGAGCTGGCTTGATCAACGCCCGTTGGGCAACGGCCGAATCACCATCTTCCAGAAAGACGGTAGCCTATTCATGGAAAACAAGTATAAGGATGGCAGCGCTGGAACAACCGACATTGTAGAAACCCGTTCGCCAAATGGCCGTCGCTTTGATTACAAACCAGATCGCGGTAATGGCGAGTATTATCTGATCAACAGCAAAGGTGAATTGCAACAACTCGATCAAGAAGGTCCCTTCATGACCGCGAAGAAGGTCAACTGAACGACGGCGAACAAAGCGATGCACGGGAGCGGTCGGCGTCGTCGGTTTTGAAATCAGCATCGATCGCGGCCGCCCCGTGATCTTGTCCGTTCGGCCGCCCATTATCGGGCCCCCTCAAAACGCTTCTGCCACCATGGCGGCAACGATGTTGCAAGTTCCGGGTTTGTCGTCAGCCGAAGATAGAGATCGTGGATCGCCAACTGCCGCGATGGCCCCATGCCGATCTGCACACCGCGAAGCAACGGGACCGCGGCCGCGACGATAATGCCGTCCTCAAACTGGGGCATGTCGACGTGTTCCGTTTCGATTGGCCCATACCTATCGACAACCCAACGTTCCACCTCATCCGACGCTTTATTGCGATCCCCAAATGGATCGTGCGATCCCGGATTGCCAATCAAAGATCTTTCTCGATCTGACATTTGCTTAACCTCGAAAGTGGTTGGCTCGATCCCGTAATTCAACTGCACATCTGGCGTTCCTTGTTGGTTTGGGAATTGCGATCTAGCAACTTCCGGTACCGTTCCGGCAGCAGGTCGCAACCGAGTCCAGCAGCGGCTATCCGGTCCGCAGCGACGGCGGCGATGGCCTTCGGGCTCGGTTTTGCGTATCCAAGCGATTCACGATTCGCCGCGTCGCGGTGTACCGTTGCGAGTATCCGCTCTGCAGCGACGTGGTCGCGTGCGTAAGCCGATTCCGGCTTCGGGTCAGGCCAACCATCCTCCGGCGGCAACACAGCGGAGGCGTTGCGACAGCGGCGGTACAGGGCAAACGGTCCATAGGCACCGACGCGGTCGGTGTACACATCGAGCAATCGCGTGGCGTGCTCGACGTCGACGGCTGCCTTCAGGTCAGCTAAAGCTCGACGCCATTCCCGGATACCAGATAACGCGAGGCGCTGGGCTACGTGGTGCCAGGTCGCGGTCTCTTCGATCGGGGAAGGCAAATCAAAATCGCTCCCCTCACTCCCGCTCGTGTTTTGGGGGGGGAGGGGGTAGAGCGGTTCTTTTTCGGTTACTTACGGTTCGTCGGACATATTGTCCGGGGTTCCGGTCAGACTGTCCGGGGTCCGTGTCAGACTGTCCGGGGTTCGCAAAAAAATGTCCGGGGTTGCCAGAGGGGAAAATGTCCGGGGTTGCGGTGGCGTTTGCATTCGATACACGCAGAGAGATTTCGCCCCAATTGATCACCATGAGGGGGCTTCGACCGTGCCTGTGCTCAATCACGATCAACTGTTCTGACTCAAGCAGCCGAATGGCACGGCGAACACTCCGTTCGCTGCAATTGATGTCGGCACCGATCGTCGCGGCCGAAGCCCAACAGCGCCCACTCTTGCCGCAGTAGTCATCAATCGCCCGCAGCACGCTCAGCGCCATGCGCGAGCTGACAAGCGCCGCCGCTTTGCCGTCGCCGACGTCGGCGGACTTGATCGGCAGAGACTTCAGCAACCCCAGCTGGTCGCCGCGCGTGAAATCGATCGTTTGTTGCTTGGCGCCTCGCACCGATCAATCCTCAATCGCACCGAGTTTGCGAAGCTGGTCCTGCCCGTCGGCCTGTTGGCAGTGTTGGACCAGTGGATGTTCCTCGTCGGCAAGCGATGCCAGCTGCGCCCATGAAACGTGACGCCAGCGACGGCGGCGATATCCGCGGATTGAAACACCGTCCGAACTGATCCGCACAATGAGGCGTGATCCTATCCGTCGGACGACCGGTCGAATCAACGTTGCTAACCGGGGCATCCGATGAACTCCGTGTTGCCGTTCGCCAAATCCTCGTTGCCTCACCTGTATTCGAAATGCAGCCTGTCAAAGTTCCCGCAACGATGGTCGCTCATTTCCGTGGCTCCGATCGCTCGTCAAGCAACTCACTTCGCACGATTTCAACTTCACGCGGCGCCTCGAATCCAAGATAGACACGATTTCCGTGGACTCGGACCAATGTCTCACGGATCACTTGCCCGCCAATGCAAATCGATTCGCCAGGGGTTCTGCTCAGCACTAACCTCCGATCTATTTCCTTACGATTGAACAAACAAAATCAATTCGCAAGAACGCGTTGCGCCTTGATGCACCAACGTTCCCCTCGCTCGACCATCGCCTGATTGCCGTCGATGAGGGAAATACCGCGGGCCGAGGCCCATTCTCGGAAACCGTTGATGAGTGAAACGACAACCTCACGGACAACTGAGGTTGCCGCCGGGATCCGATATCCATCGACCGCGGTGCCAAAGGTAAATGAGGGCGCGCGCGGCCAGCCGAGCCTCTGCCAAACCAATGGCGTAAATGAAGTGGTGACCTTCTCGATGCGATGAACGTCACTAGGCTTTGCTGCGCCGGTCACTGAATACAAACACGCATCGAACCGAGCACAGCTAGAAGGACGGCATTTGCCAGCCCGCTGTCTTCTTGCGGTTATGCCACGTCTTATTGACGTCGGGCGAGCGGGTCTGCTTCACGGGAGCGAGCCTAATTTTCGCGTCGGGACCGGCACCACGCGCGATCTGCTCCCAACGATCTTTCATCTCCGCGACGCGTTCGGGAAACTGTTCCGCCAGATCATGCTGTTCCATTCGGTCGGTGGAGAGGTCGTACAGTTCCCAACGGTTCCGATAGAAGCTTACAAGTTTCCAGTCCCCCTGACGCAACGCCCGGCAACCGCCATATTCGAAGAACAATGCGTCGTGCCCTTTTCGCGCCTCGCCTCTCAACAGCGGCAACAACGAGATCCCTTGCAATGGATTGATCTCCGCACGGTCTGGATAGTGCGTCTGTGCGACGTCGATACATGTAACGAGGATGTCGATCAGATGACTCGGCTCGTCGTTCCAAGTGCCAACTTGCTCGATCCTTCCCGGCCAGCTGACGATCAGCGGGCTGGAGATCCCTCCCTCGTGCTGCGTCTGCTTGTAGTGTTTAAATGGCGTATTGCCGACCGTCGCCCAACTGGCGTCGTACAACAGAAACGAATCCGCTTTCCAAGGTGGAATCTCTAACTTGCCGCTCCGTTCAAACGGACACGCTCCATTGTCCGAACAAATCAGGATCAGGGTGTTGTCATATTGGCCGCTCTTCTTCAAATAGGCCACCATCCGGGCGACTTGCCGGTCGACGCAATCGACCATCGCCGCATACACAGCCATCCGAAACGCTTCGAATTGCCGTTGCTTATCGCTCAACGAGTCCCATGCAGGAACGTGCTTTGGAAGCGGAGGCAGCTGTGCGTTTTCCGGAAACATGCCGAGCTGCTTTTGCTTGGCGAACCGCTGTTGCCGCAAAACTTCCCATCCCGCGTCGTAGCGGCCCAGGTATTTTTTGATGTCATCCTTGCGAGCTTGCAGCGGGTAGTGCGGCGCGTTGAAGGCGATGTAATGAAAAAAGGGCTTCCCCGTTTTTGAAGCGTTGTCGAGAAATTGGATGCTGAAATCGACATTGGCGTCGGTCGTATAAAAGTCCTCGCCGAAGTCGTTCCAGGGTTTGCCATTGAGCCGAAATGTTTGGTCGCCAGCAAAGAAGTCGGTGGAGCCGGACAGATGCCCCCAGTACTGCTGGAACCCATAATCGGTAGGCTGGCCGTCGAGGTGCCACTTGCCGGTCATCGAAGTCGCATAGCCAGCGGCACCAAGAACTTGGGCGATCGTGACGCCGCGAGCCATGTCGCTTTCCCCGGCGTAGTGGCTGTATTGCCCGGTCAACAGACTGATCCGCGACGAGTGGCACTTCGCTGTGTTGTAAAACTGGCTGAACCGGATTCCACGTTCGGCGAGCCGATCGATTTGCGGAGTCTCGATCTCACTGCCGTAGGCTCCGAAATCGGCGAAGCCGAGATCATCCACCATAATCAAAAGAATGTTGGGTCGCGGCAACACAGGCGCCGACCAAGCGTCGCTCGACAATCCAAATACCGCAATCGATAGACAGATTAGAAATCGATTCATGAAGTTTCTGCCGAGTTGAAGGTTGAAGGCGCAACGAGCGTCAACAGTTTATCAGTCGACGCGACCGTTCCCAAGCGAATCGAAGACGAGCGCGGGCCCTAACGGAATACCCAACGGGTAAATCCCGCGTCGCTAACCCTTTGGGGAACTGTCACATAAACTGAGTCGCGTTATCGAAACTCTGAAGCCAAGTAGTATACGCGCTCGTTCCGCACGATTCCAAGAAACCAAAGACTCCCCGCAAAGAACTCGCGTGCACTAAACCACGTCTGGCAGCTGGAACGATTCTCGGTAGCTACCGCGAGCCATTTGATTCGCCTCTGCGGCGGCGACAAATTCTTCGGCTTGTGCATCGAACCGAAGCAACGGACCCAGCTGATAAGAATCCTTCGACAGATCAACTCCTCCCGCCTCGACCAGATGCCGTTTCATGTGGTCGAACGATTCACTGGCGATGGGGTGTGCGGCAATTCCTTCGGGCGGACCACTGAACGGCATCGCCTGGCCAAGGCGGTACGAGATGTTGCCTAGATGAGCCAAGACAGCGGTGCGATGTCCATCGAGAACATCCGAAGCGAGTTCCGCTTGGTTTCGACTGCGAACACAATCGATGAAGTTTTGGAAGTGTGCTCGCGAGGGATTCTCCGGCAGCCCGCTCGGCGGCGCGCCCACGATCGCTTCCCCTTGCGTCTTTCCATGCGGATAAAAGTGCCCCTCTCGGATTACTCCATCCGCCGTGTGGAAATCGATGCTCATTTTCAGCGGCTTGTCGAAGTGAAGCCCACGCTGTTGGCAGACAAGGTTGGTTTCACCAAAGTCATACAGTGTTAACTGAGTATTGGGCGTTTCCGCTTGGTCTTTGTAACCGTACCGGCCTCCCAGACTGATCACCGACTGCGGGCTGGCATTTTCCGGCATCGCCCAGCGAGCCATTTCGAATTCGTGGGAGCCCAAGTTTCCGATCTCTCCATTGCCGTAGTCCCACATCCAGTGCCAGCGGTAATGGACAAGGTTCTCCCGAAAGGGACTCATCGGGCCGGGCCCGACCCACAGGTCGTAATCGAGCTCGCGCGGTGGCGGCACCGGAGTCTTGACGCCAATGCTCTTCCGCGGACGGAAGATTTGGATGTTCGCGGTTTGAAGCTTTCCGTATTTCCCCGCTCGAATATCAGCCGTGTATGTCCGCCACTTCGGATCCGAACGCCACTGGGTGCCATGCTGGACGATGCGGTTATACTTTTGCGCCGCCTGCACCATGCGTCGGCCTTCGTAAATGTTGTGGCTGCATGGCTTTTCGACGTAGACATCTTTCCCCGCCTGACACGCCCAAATCGTCATCAGCGCGTGCCAATGATTCGGGGTGGCGATCGAGACGGCGTCGACGGTTGGATCCTCCAGCACCCGGCGGATGTCTTGCACACACTTAGGCTTTTGCCCCGTCTGTCGCTCCAACCTCGCGCTACGCGATGCAAACAACCGACTGTCGGGATCGACGAGATGCGTGACCTCGACATCTTTGATCGCGGCGAACGATCCCATGTGGATCTGCCCGCGACCGTTGATTCCGGCAACCGCAACTCGCACGCGATCGTTGGCACCGAGGACCTGCCCGGACGATTTCGTTCCGGAGATCGTTACCGAAGCCGCAAATCCGCTTGCCGCCGCTCGCTTCAAAAAACTCCGCCGTGAAGGTCGACTCATCATGGATCAATTCGCTTGCAAAGTAGGGTTCGTTGGTCTGAATCCGAGCTGCCGGGTATCCAATCCGTTACGCAGGGTTGTCCAGATCGGGAGTGACCGTTTTCAGATAAGGCCCCAGAGCTGCAAACTTGGCGTCCGCTTCCGCAATCTGAGCTTCACTCATCTTGAATTCCGACAACTTCGGTTCGGCGGGGATCGATTTTTTGGGGCCGTAGTTGCGAGACAGCAGGTTCTTGAAGACGCCACGCTTTTTCCAGATGTACAGATTGGTGCCTCGCAGGCTGCCCGGTTTCAGTTTCACCATTTGCGTGAACTTATCGAACAGATCTTGAAGCGCCGCGGGATCGTCTCCACTTTGTTGCAACTCCCAAAATCGGGTCAAAACGTCTGCATAGACAGCCCGTTCGGTGATTACCCCTTCCGAACCTAGGCGCGATTCCTCCAACCAATGAAATCCGCCTCGCGCGCTGAACACACGCCGCACCGGCGGCATCGCGGCCAGCGAGACTTTCATGCGTGCAAGGACGTTGCCCGCTTCTTCCTTGATATAGCCGAAGTGCGGAAACTCGCGCGCCAGGTCGATCATCAACTCGGGCGTTGGGAGCGGTCCCTTATAAGCAACGCCGCCGGTTGTTTGCAGGATGACAGGTCGGCGGGCGACGGCGGCAAGAGCCTTCCAATATTGCCGCAGATCCTCTTCGGACTTGCCCGAGTCGGGCGGCCGCGAGATGATCGCTTCGGGTTCCAGCTTTTCAGCGTGCTCGGCGAAGGCGAGCATTTCGGCGGTGTCTTTACCCTGGACGCCTAAGCAGAGCGATGCAGGCAGATCGCGCGTGGTCTTGGCCAACACCTCCATCCCCTTCATCTTCTCTTCCGTCGTCAACAGATCGACGCTGTCGCCCGATTGCGGCCAGATCATTCCGGGGCACCCGCCCCACGCCACAAACTTTGCTTCCAGAGCCAAGACGTCGTAATCGACCTCTCCCGATTCGGTGAAGGGAGTCGACAGAATGGGGAAGGGCCCGCGGACCTTGGGATCCGCGACCGCCGCATCGTCTGCCCCCTGCAAAGGACTCACCGACAGGAATGATCCGGCGGCAACACTCGCTCCTCCCGCAGCCGTTGCTTTGATGATCGTCCTTCGTGAAATCGGTTGATCGATATCCATGCTTTCCCTCGTTGCTGCAGAATCAATGTGGGCTCATACGTTAGCATTTCACCTGCGGAGGAGCAAACAGATCCCTTGAGAAACGCAGGTCCAATCGGTGTTTCAAGATCAGGTAGCAACGAGAGCATGTCAGCGAACTCGCCTAAACACAAACACTCAATCACCCTGCATCGCGACGAAGGAATGTTTGAGTCTTGGATCTTGGAACGCTAATATGCGCTGACACGCTGGATCGCCGAATCGCCTCAGTTGTCGCTCGCTCTCATCCTCGTTTTTGGTTCCCCTGAACATGTCCAAGTTCCACATTGCCAACCCGCGTCCGTTGTTTGCATTGCCCGTTCGCATGCTGGTTGCGGACGCCCAAAACAGGATTGTTGTTCTGCTTGGCTTGCTTGCCTTTCTCTTTACAACGCAAGCGACTGCACAGACATTGCAGACCGTTCGTGTTTCCAGCGACAGCACTCACTTTGCAATTGGAGAGCCCGAACAGCGGTTTGTTGTTTGGGGTGTGAACTACGACCACAACAGTCGAGGTGAACTGCTCGATGAGTATTGGATGGAGCGATGGGAGGAAGTTGTCGAAGACTTCTCCGAGATGAAGGCGTTGGGCGCCAATTGTGTCCGCATCCATCTGCAGCTCGGCAAGTTCATGATCGCGGCCGACCAACCCAATGAAGTCGCACTGGATCAGCTGGCGAAACTGTTAAAGCTGGCAGAGGAAACCGGACTCTACCTCGATATCACGGGACTTGCGTGTTATCACAAAGTCAACGTTCCGGATTGGTTCGATCGACTGAGCGAGCAGGACCGGTGGAAGGCACAGGCCTTGTTCTGGAGCGCGATTGCCCGCGTTTGTCGTAACAGTCCGGCCGTGTTTTGTTACGACCTGATGAACGAACCGATCTTGCCAGGCAAAAGAAAATCCGGAGAGCCGGCGGAATCGCAGTGGCTCGGTGGCGAACTGGGAGGTAAGTTTTTCGTCCAGCGACTGGCGCTCGATCTGGCCGGCCGAACGCGGCAGCAAGTCGCCAAAGCGTGGGTCGATCAGATGGTCGATGCGATCCGAGAACACGATGAACATCACATGATCACCGTGGGCGTGATCCCTTGGGTCTTTGTATTCGGAGGCGGCAAACCGTTTTTCTATTCACCCGAAGTAGGCGAGCGGCTCGATTTCGTATCGGTCCATTTCTATCCCGAGAAAGGGAAAGTGGAGGCTGCGATTGCCGCGTTGCGAGCCTACGACATCGGAAAACCACTTGTTGTTGAAGAGATGTTTCCGATGAAGTGCTCGGTCGAGGAGCTCGCGGATTTCGTATCCCAATCCGCGGTGTTCACCGATGGCTGGATCAGTTTCTATTGGGGCCAGACGGCCGAACAGCTAACACAAAAATCGAATCCGACAATCGCCGAAGCCATCACCGCATCCTGGCTGCAGCGTTTCCAAGCAATGGCCAAGCAAATGACGAAGATGAAATAATCGTGTCGCGGAACGCTATCGCACGACCCCGCAAGCATCGCAGTCCGCAGCCTGACATCGGTATCGCCACGACGCCTACGGACATAGTCGGTGGTTGCGCGTCCACGCGCAACCACCGTCTGTCTCGCTACTTCACCTGAACCGATTGAACCGGTCCGCCGACTTGGGCGTCTTTGACCACGATCGTATCGGGTTTGTCCTTGCCAACTTTGACGTGGAAGGCTTTGCCCTTCGGAGCGCCGGGAACAAAGCTTTTACCATTGACGCGGACCGTGTAGAGAACTTCGCCGTTGGCGGCATCAACCAACTGGACGACCGGTGAATCGACGTCAAACGTCAACTCACCCAGCTTCCCCCAGGAGGGCGGATTGTAGTTGTCGAATTGCGAGATCGTCCGCGGCCAGCCGAGATACTGTTTGGCCGACGGATCGGTCACGTCGACATTCCGCGGCCAACACTCCATCGTGATCTCGCGCGTCTTCGTGTTCAGGCGAACAATGCCGAAGCCGGCGGCACGGGTGTTCAGCAGATTTCCGGCGGGCATCTTTTCGGGATTCGCGGCGGCGTAGTTGGTGACCTTGTTGCCGAAGCCGTCCAGTTGGTCTCCGGTGTATTCGGGGCTACCGGGTTCGCGGTTCGCACCCGGTTCCACCGGCTCCCACCAACGCAGATAGAGGTTCGCGATCGAGGGAACACAAAACGACCAGACGGCGTCGCGGTATTCGTCGACGCCATGATGGAAGAGGGTGCCGAGGTGTTGATCGCCGGCATAGTGGAAGGCGAACGCTTTGCGAAGCGATTTCAGGGCCTTGTTGCGGCCGGTTTGTGGCCAGCCGTTGGAGTCCATGTCGGCATGCAGTCGGCCGTTGGCGGCGCCGTGAATGTGAGCTCCGCCGCAGAAGATCGTTTGCGACAGCGCAACTTTCATCTTGGCCTGGTGCCAATCGGCCGCCCACGCATCGAGGAAATCGAGTTGCTGCTGGCCAAGTAGAACCGCGCCGTCGACGTCGACACTGGCCGGATCGTATTCCGGGTTGCGAATGTGGTCGGGACGCGGTCCCTGCTTAGGAACGCGGCCGGCCGGTCCCGATTTGAATTTGCGGTCCTCAAGGATCGCAAAGTCGATGTTGCCCCAGTTCAAGTTGGTGTAATAGACTCCGATCCCTTGACCGATCTTTCGCGGATGGACGGGATCGGGGAAATGGCTGGTCTGAGCTCGTTCGACTTCCTGCACATAGACTCCCGGTTGGCGATAGCCACCGTCGGCATTGCCGCTGAGCGTCGAGATCTTGCCGTTCTCACCCCACAAGTTCGGCTGCCCCACATCGTGATCGTCGGGTAGACAAAGGGTCGGTCGGTCTTTGATGATCTCGCCAAAATCGCGGCCAAACTTCAGCCACGCGGCGTAGTGACGGTTGTGGTCGTAGACTTGATCGCCAGAGAAGAACAAGACGTCGGCGTCGATTCGATTCACGTTGTCGATCAGGTCTTGTCGAGAGATGTCGCCGCCGTGAGCCGGTTGGATCGAGTTGCCGGTAAAGCCAGCGACGACGATCTCATCTTTGTCGATGGGGTTCTTGCGGATGATCCCTTCGTAGGTCGCTTTGGGACCATGCAGCACACGATATTTGCGTTGTTGCGTGTCGTCCCAGTTCTCGACGCGGAACGGCGCCGTCCAGCCCGTTTCGATCACCTTGGTTTGGGCGACTTCGACCCACTTTCCGTCCTTTTCGATTTCCAGACGAACGGTTCGGTCGTCGCTCGATTCCAACGGATACAACTGGGCTGTCAACTTGAGCGTGTCGTCGTGAACGGTGTAAAGCGCAAAACAAATGACTTCGCTACGCTCCACCTCGGGAATCGCTAACAGATTGCGTCGAGGGTTTCTCTTTGCCCCCGGCTGAGCCAGCAGCGGCGTCGCGGCGAGGAGGATCGCCAGAGCTCCGAGCGCAAGTGATTTGTAGAGCATTCGATGGTTGTCGTTTTGCGGCTTCATTCGTTTCCCATGGGTTCGGAGTCAGTCGGCTCTAGTTTATCTAAATTGTCTGTCGAAGGTGGTTGCCCCCACAATAAAAACAGACACAGCGGGATCAAACAGTGTGGTGCCCGCAAGACCGCTTCGTGCAAGTATTGATCGGCGCCCCAGTAGTTGAGTCCCCACGACATGCCGGCAACCGGCCGGGCGATCGCTGTCAAGAATCCCCAGAGGCTGGCGTACAACGCGGCCGGGCGGCGCAGATAGGGAATGCAGATTCCGATGCAGACCACAAAGTCCAGAACTCCTGCGATTCGCAGCATCGTTTGCGCGGTGGGGTATTCGACGCCGAGGATCAGCGTCGTCATGGCATAGAAGTTCCCGGGCGTCGGCCACAGCCCGAGGGCATAACTGCCGTGGCCCGCGAAGGTCAGGATGACGGCGACGATCGCGGTGATCACCGTCGCGCGGTGCCGCACCCCGAGAGCCAACGCCATGACCAACAGGATCGGACTGAGCATCTGCCCGCCGTGTTCGATGAACATCGGCAACTGGTTTTGCGACGCAACGTAAGCGGCGTAGCTGAGCACGACCATCAGGCCGCTGCCCAGAACCAAGCCGCCCATCTGAAGCCATGACTTTGGGCGGACGGTGAGCGTCAAGAGAGTGCAGGCCAGGTAGAGCCACCAGAGTTTCGCGATCCATTGCTGCACGAAACCCTCGTTGATCCCGTCACCAACAAACTCCTCCCACGTCAGTCCCAGACGCGAGGCGAATTCGAAGGTCGCGTCGTGCCACAGCAGCACGCCGTAGGGCGCCTCCCAATAATAATGCACCCAGGTCCAACCGGCGAAGCAAAGAAACGCCCCCAAACGGAGACAGACGGTCGGCAGGTTGGTCGGATTCGGTGGGGTCACGTCGGGCCAAGAATAGCGTTAACAGTTACTGGGGAACTCCTATTCTATTCTGCAGCGAATTGATCCAGCAAGGTAAACGACAAACGCGGCCAGCCCACGTTTGCGTTCAGTGCAAGCGAACATCCGACATCGCTGACTTAATTTGAAACGCCCACTTGTCCCGAGGAGTTCCCACACGATGGGGCGGCATCGTCCTGGAACGCCAGATCGGTCGAACAGACGCCGGTGGAAGGGAGTTCCAGGTGGACGTCTCGAGCCGCCTTGAGATCGCCGGCAAGTTCGGCAACGATCGAACGGACCTGTTCGTAGCCGGTCATCATTAAGAAGGTCGGCGCACGCCCGTAGCTTTTCATCCCCGCCACGTAGAATCCGGTTTCGGGGTGCCGCAGTTCGGCAGCGCCATGAGGCGGCACCGATCCGCAGCTGTGCCGGTTCG
Source organism: Rosistilla carotiformis (assembly GCF_007753095.1). Taxonomy (NCBI): domain Bacteria; kingdom Pseudomonadati; phylum Planctomycetota; class Planctomycetia; order Pirellulales; family Pirellulaceae; genus Rosistilla; species Rosistilla carotiformis. Next base: position 2,214,551 of record NZ_CP036348.1, on the reverse strand, counting down.
GATCGATCAGAGGTCCCAGCGTTTTGGTCGCTTCGGTTGCGGGATCCAGTTCCAGACGCAGTTCTCGCAGCATGGCCAAGTTGGGGCGCGAGCCGGCGGAGACGATGATCTCGTCGACGACGACTTGCGGATTTCCCTGCAGGTCGCTGACCGCAAGACCGTCGCCATGTTGCTCGACCGCTCCGATCGATAGGCCCGTCAACAGCGAGACGCTTCCGTCCTCGACCGCTTGTTTTACTCGAGTTCCGAGAGCGCCACGCTCCGCGATTTCGTCGGCACTTCCCCCGCCCCAAAGCTTGGCCGGGTTGTTGCGCCGCACTGCCCAGGCGACCAAAGTTGTCGGCGATGCTTTCGCCAGTTCGACGAGACTCAACACGTTTCCGGTCGCGGAGTGCCCCGAGCCGACAACGAGGACGCGTTTGCCGGCGTAGCGGTCGCGGTCGATCCCAAGAATGTCGGGCATCCCGTAGCGGATGTTCGCTTGAAACTGTTGCTCGCCGTCGGCCGGAATCCCTCCCGCTCCCATCGGATTGGGATCGTTCAAAGTTCCCGAAGCGTCGATGACAGCGCGGGCATAGAAGCGTTGGGCCCCTGCCGGCGTTTCGGTGACGATCATAAAACTGGCTGCGTTGCGGCGACCGTCTTTCATCCGGTCATGTCCCTCTCGCGACACCGAGACGACTTTGTGATTTAAACGGATATGAGGCGCGATGCCCGAGTGTGCGGCCAACGGATCGAGAAACGTTTCGACAAATTCTGCCGCATAAGGAACGTAAGCTCCCTCGGGCTGCTGCCAGGTCGATTCCGTCTCCAGCAGTCTTTGCCCGGCGGGGTCGATCAGGTAGGACCACGGCGTAAATAACCGCACGTGCCCCCAAGATCGAATGCCGGCGGCGACCTGCGAGCCGGCCTCCAGGATCACAAACTTTTGCCCTCGTTCGACGAGATTTGCCGCGGCGGCAAGTCCAATCGGTCCGGCGCCGATGATCGCCACTGGAAGCGAACTCTCGCATGCCGACGGGACCGCTGGCTTGGGCAGCGGCGCGAGGTTGGATATCGATGTCGGTTCGGCCGCGTCGGCGGTTCCGCAGCACGAAGCGGCAGGTGTTTCGTTCGCGGGCGAGCAGCTGTCGCCATTTAAACCGATCGGGACCGGACCACAGCAACTCGCCCCATCAGCGGCTGGACTGACGGGAGCCGCCGGCTGTGCCGCCGGTCGATAAAGGCTTTCGGTAGCGAGGATAAAGTCACGGCGCGAAGATTGAGGTTGATTCATGATGTGACCTTCGATGATGTGGGTTGGATTCTATGGAGTCGTTACAGCAAGCCGCCAAACGAAACATGCTTTACACACGCTCAATAGTGGCTCGCAACAGCGGTTTCCATCGCGATCGATGCCATCGACAACTGATAACAGGATTCGAACTCAGGACACTTCCGACACGCATCCCATTGCTTGACATCGGTCTCGACGCGGGGCTTGGTCCGGATCATTCCGGACGACGGCTCAGTCCGGATCGAAAAAACTTTGCCCACCGGATCTCCCGAGCCGATATGACGCGGGAAGATGTTTCCATAACATGCTTTATGTTCTGTGTCATTCATCGTTGAACCTCCAATCCTTTTTGCTGTGGCAGTACCTGACGTTCGTCGGTCGTATTGCTGGATGCGTCCCCAAACCAACCTTGGGTCGTCAGGCAGAACTTCACCAACGCAAGCATCAAGGGGACTTCGATCAACACGCCGACAACCGTTGCCAGTGCAGCCCCGGAGGAGAGCCCGTACAACATCGTCGCCGTGGCGATTGCGACTTCGAAGTGATTTGAAGCGCCGATCATGGCGGTCGGTGCCGCGGTTTCGTAATTGAATCCAAGTGCCTTTGAGAGTCCGTATCCGAGTGCGAAGATCAAAATCGTTTGCAGGGTCAACGGAATCGCGATCCAAAGGATCGTCAGCGGGTTCGCGACGATCGTTTCCCCTTTGAAGGAGAACAGCAGGACCAAGGTCGCCAACAGCGCCGTCGTGGTAACGGGGCTCAGGTACCGCAAGAACCGCTCTCGGAACCACACCTCCCCCTTCATCGCGAACAACCACTTCCGCGTGAAATATCCTGTTACCAAGGGGAGCGCGACGTAGACCGCGATCGACAGCAACAACGCCTTCCACGGAACGGGCAACTGGCCGACTCCCAACAGAAAACCTCCCAGCACACCGTACAGCACCAACATCGTCAGCGAATTGATCGCCACCATGATCAGCGTGTGCCCGTCGTTTCCTTTTGCGAGATACCCCCAGACCAAGACCATCGCGGTGCAGGGAGCGATTCCCAACAAAATGCATCCGGCGAGATAGCTGCGCCACAGCGGAACCTGCAGCATCTTCACCCCGTCGACGAGGACAACTTCGCCGGCACCGTAGGTCGCTCCCACTTCGACATCCACGCCCAGCGGCGCTTTGACAAAATCAACCGCATCGGGACCGATCAGTCCAAGGAAAAGGGTTCCCAGGAAAAAGCTAGCGATCGCGTACATCGTGAACGGTTTGATCGCCCAGTTGATCAGAAGCGTCAAGCCAACCGGCTTGATCGCCTTCCCCGCGCGAACCACTTCGCCAAAGTCGATCTTGACCATGATCGGGAACATCATGAAGAACAGACAGATCGCGATCGGTATCGAGACGACCGGAGCGTCCCCGGAATAGATCGCCATCGCGTCGAGCGACTTCGCCACACCGGGGGCGACCTTGCCCAGCACGATTCCCGCGACGATGCACAATCCAACCCAGACCGTGAGGTAGCGCTCAAAGAAGCCGATTCCGCCCCCGGAGGTTGGCGTGACGTTTCCGGGACAACTCGATGTTTCGTCCATTTGCTCTTCTCACTGAGTGCCTAGTTAAAACGCGCATCGCCGATAAACGATTGCCTAACTCAAAAAAAATGCCGTGGGGGGGACTGCTGCGGCACAAAACGCTCGCCACCACATCCAACGCCGTTCATCGGCGATCAACGATTGAAGACTACAGTCTATTCCAGCGGAAGTCAAATGGCCTTGCAGCGCGTGGTTAGCTGAAATCCCGTTCTCCATCGGGAGTGGCGCAGGTAATGGCATACCAGCGCGAAGCGCGAGCGATATTCCTGACACTCGCTTACGCTTCGTGCTAGTAAGGGCCTTCCACTCTGCGAAAGTGCGGAAAGAGGACCACCCGCAAAAAAAATTTTGACTGCGTTCTACCAGAGCGCAAGCAAACGCCTCGCCTCCGGAAAATGCGGGGTGCCGGAATACGCTCCCCCCGCTAGCACGCCATCTGTCACGTTCCCCTGGCCTCGGCTTTTTTCAGATTCTGCTGAACTTCCTATATACCCACAGACGAATATGCCCTAAATATTCGCCCAGGCGGATATGCTTCATGGAACCACAAGCCCCACCGCTATCCCACTCCGTTCGGATCAGAGGGGATTCCGTTTCTCCAACGCGAAGGATTTTCAGATGAAACGCACACAATTGCACGTTCGAACGCTTACCGCTTTGATCCTGGCCGCGCTCGCGCTGACAGTGACCAACTCGGCAACAGCTCAGCAAAACGCCTCGTTAACGAGCGTGGCGGCAGGCCCCGCCGACGCGGCGTTGCACAACGCAGCTCGCGACGGAAAGTATCTGTTCGTCTATTTCTATAAACAGGACGACCAACAGACACAATCGATGCAGGGCGTGTTCGACCAAGCGACCGGACAGATGGCGGATGTCGCCAATGCGATCCGTGTGAATATCACCGATCCAAGCAACGCATCGATCGTGCAAAAGTTTGGTGTCAGCCGCGCTCCGATGCCTCTGTCGCTGGCGATCGCTCCCAACGGTGCCGTCACGCAAGGGCTGCCCGTTTCGTTTAACGAAAAGCAGTTGCAAGAAGCTGTCGTCAGTCCTGGAACCGCTGACTGCATGAAGGCGATGCAGGACCGCAAGTTGGTTTTGGTCTGCGTGAAGGAAAAGATCGACGCCGCCGCTTTCCAAGGTGCACGCGAGTTGACGCAGGACGAACGCTTCGCCGGATCGACTCAGATCGTCAACATCGATCCAGCCGATGCTTCGGAGCATAGCTTTCTTCAGTCGTTGAAGGTCGATACGTCCGCCGGCAACGGAGTCCTGGTTGTCTTGACGCCTGCGGGACAGCCGGTCGCGACGATCGCTGAAACGGCGACGAAAGATCAGATCATCCAACGGTTGACCGCTGCCAGTTCCTCCTGTTGCCCCGACGGCAAATGCGCTCCAGGCCAGCAATGTTGCCCCGGCGGAAATTGCGCTCCCGCCAAGAAGTAGACGTCTCGACGGTACAGTAGAACAACACGTTATCGATTCAGAGTCAATGGAGCCAACGGCATGAACCTTACGAAACTAGTCTGGCGAGAGCTCTTCGAGCGGAAGAGCCAGATGATCACGATCTTTGTTGGAATTTTGTTGGGGATCACCACCGTGATCGCCATCAAAAATATCACCTACTATTCCGAGATGGCTGTGGCGCGGGAGATGGACAGCTTGGGAGCCAACGTGTTGGTTCTCCCCAAGTCGGTCACGCTGCAGGACTACTACTCGGCCGACATGCACAACGAGACGATTCCCGAGGAATACGCGCTGCGACTGACGATGTCGAATCTCGCTGGCGTCGACAACCTGTCGCCCAAGTTGTGCGTGCCTGTCGACTTGGACGGGCGTCAGTTCACGCTGACCGGAATCCTGCCCAAGAGTGAGTTCCAGGCCAAAGCGGCTTGGGGCGGTGCAGGGATCTTTTCGCGACCGATCGGTTGCGGCGCGATCGACGTCGGCATCACTGAAGAGCCCGAGGACAAGAAAACCTTGGTTCGCAATCGCGTGATCGACGATCTGGCGACCGATGAAGCGTTGGTCGGCGCCGATACCGCGTCGGTCCTGGGGATCGAGGAAGGCCAAAAACTCGATTTGATGGGCAAGCAGTTCTCGGTCGTCGCGGTGTTGCCCGAAACGGGAACTGTCGACGATTCGCGGATCTTCGCTCACCTGCACACCGTGCAGGAGATGGCGGGCAAAGAGGCGGTCGTCAGCTGCATCGAGATCGTCGGCTGCTGCAAAGAGATCTCGGCCGGGCTTGTCGACAACGTCAACAAGTTGCTCCCCGAGGCGAAGGTCGTCACGGTGACTCAGGTCGTCGCGACGCAGACCAAAGTCAACGGCATGATGGAGCAGCTGTCGATGATTTTTGTTGCGATCATCGTCGTGATCGGCGGAGCGGGGATTGCGAACTTCATGTTTGCCAACGTCTACGAACGCCGCCGCGAAATCGGCACGCTGATGTCGCTGGGGGCGGAGTCGAATCTGATCCTGCGGATCTTTTTGCTCAAGGCGTTGTTGTTGGGAATTGCTGGCGGCGTGGGTGGATTTTTGATCGGAACCACGCTGGCGGTCACCCTTGGCCCACGCCTGGCGAACGTCCCCGTGCTCCCGATGCCGGTCTTGGCGTTGTGGGCGATCGGAATCTCCGTCGGCACGACGCTGCTGGCCAGCTACTTTCCCGCACGCAATGCGGCTCGACTCGATCCCGTCACATCCTTTCAAGAGGTTTGAACCATGTTATCGATGGAAAATGTAACGAAGACTTACCAGATGCACGGGCAGCGCGTCGTGGCACTGGACGATGCGACGCTCGAGATTCCCGAGGGAGATTTTGTCTCGTTGATCGGGCCCAGCGGCAGCGGCAAAAGCTCGCTGTTGGTGATGCTCGGCGGGATGCTCTCGCCGACGTCGGGGCGCGTGCTGCTGAACGGCGAATCGATGTACGATCTAAATGCCGACGGCCGCGCTCGGATGCGGAAGGCAAACATCGGTTTCGTTTTTCAGACGTTTAATTTGATCCCGTACCTTTCGGCTCAAGAGAACGTCCAGATTCCGCTCTACCTTTCGGGAACCGCCGAATCGGAGCAAGCCGATCGGGCGGCGGAGCTGTTGGCGCGGGTTGGTTTGGGAGATCGATTGCATCACAAACCGACCGAACTGAGTGTCGGACAACAGCAGCGCGTCGCTTTGGCGCGGATGTTGGCCAACGATCCGGCCATCATTTTGGCAGACGAACCGACCGGGAACTTGGATCCCGAGACGACCGAGCAGGTGATTGGTTACTTCGAGGAATTCAATCGCGAGGGGCGGACGATCGTGATGGTGACGCACAGCCCGGCCGCGGCCGAGCGTGCGAAACGCGTCTTGAAGCTCCGCAACGGCAAGATCGTCGACGATCGCGCGTCGTTGCAGGCGGTGGGTGCCGCGTAGTCTGAAAATTACGAGGTTGAACCAGTCGCGTACCCCCCGTTACAATGCTGCGACAAAATGCATCATGGCGATCGGGACTACGCGACTGCCGTTCAATCATTCGGAAGGGCCACTGGGCTATGAGTACCACGACCGACCAACAGCCTCTGAGCGACATGTCGACCGTTCCGCTGGCGGCGATCGGCGAACAGATCAACACGGTTTTTCGGGCGTTTGCTGACAGCACGCGGCTGCGCATCCTGCATCTATTGGTCGACGACGAGATCTGCGTGGGGAACCTTGTCGAGATCCTGCAGCTACCTCAGCCAACCGTCTCGCGACACCTGGCCTATCTGCGGAAAGCGAACCTTGTCGACGTCCGCAAGGATGGGCTCTGGTCGCACTATTCGCTCGCCCCGGCGCAGTCCTGTTTCCAGCAAAAGCTGTACGACTGCCTCGCCGACTGTTTCGACGACGTCCCCGAACTGCAGCAAGACACCCGCCGCGCCAAGCAGCTCAAAGCAGAAGGCGGCTGCTGCGAATAGCTGTGTGCGTTGGAGTAAAGGCTTCAGCCGATCGCGCACACGACGGAAACGAGCGAGCTGGGACTGCACAGTCGGCGACCGGCAAACACGGAAGATTCGGCAACGCGGGAGGCCAGCTATCGGTAAACGCGCGCTCCATCGAACGGCTCGCCCTCTTTTTGTCGATGGATTATAAATGCCAGTGGCCGTAGCGACGCGCGCCCGAAACAATCCCAACCGCATTCCCCGGTACGCGCCTTTGCGTTCGCGGTTGATACAATGAAATACCCGTCGTCAGCAGGTGTTTTAACGGTGGATGGGACACTTGCCTGCCAGCGCCGATAAACCCGCTTGCTCGCGCACCGTCGCTTCCAAGACAGATCCAAAATCGCAATGACGCTCGCCATTTGATTTACCAGAGTCTCCCTGTGCTGCACTTCTTCTCTTTGCGAGCGTTCTAATGAGTGATCGATCGCACTGGACGCCCCTTGTTGTTGGCGTAGGTATCTCCCAAGCGGGGATTCTAGCTTTCGAGGCCTTTCTCGATGGTTTAGGCGATGCCTTCGATATCGCGATCGTGGTCAACCAGGCCGCCGAGGCCAACGGAGTTTGGTTGTCGACGGACCGACTGCGGCGACACACGTCCCTGCCTGTTGTGGAGGTCGTTCAACAGGTGCTGCTCAAACCGGGCTGTCTCTACATTGCCGCACCGGAAGTGGTGCTTGAATTGCGAGGCAATATGCTCGCGATTGCTGATCCCCAACGCCCTCTCAAAGCAACCGATCCGATCGACCACCTCTTCGATTCGATAGCGCAACAGCGGGGCGAATACGGAGTGGGGGGAATCGTCTCGGGTTCTGGCCAGTGGGGGACCATCGGCTTGCAATCGATAGACGATGCCGGTGGGATGACATTCGCATTCGACACGCAATCGGTCAGCGGCGCCATAAAATCCGTAGTCGACGTCGTCATGCCCGCCGCAAAGATCGCTGGAGTGATTCGCAAACACGCGGCTCGCTGGAAACGGATCGCACCTCTTCAACGCGAACAATCCGTTGGCGACCACAAGACGGAGACGGCGCAGTGCGGATCCTGCGACGGCGACGATCATGCACCGCGCGACGGCAAAGCGGAATCGGGATGCCAACGCATCGAACCATGCCAAGTCGATCCAACGTCTCTCTTGGAAAGTACCAATCTTGCCATTCTGTTTCTCGACAACGACTTTCGGATTCGCAGCTTTACACCAGGTGTGACGTCGCTCTACCCGCTGACCACATCGGATATCGGCAACCCCTTGGAGACGGTGACGCACAATGCGATCGAGATGCCTTCGATTCAGGAGGCGGCGTCCCGCGTGGCCAACGGACCTGTCGAAGAGGAAGTGGAAACACAGGATGGGCGTTGGTTCTTGAGACGGGTTCAAACCTATCGCAACACGACGCCGCGCGATGGTGGGTTTGTCGTCACGTTCTACGAAATCACGGAACAACACCGGTTGCGGATGCGACTTGCTGCGGCACACGGAGTGACCAAACTCCTGGCGGATGCGGAATCGTTTGAAACGGTGATCCCAAAAGTTCTTGAAGCGCTACGGGTCTCCTTGTCAGCCGAAGTCTGCTCGCTTTGGAGAATTGATGAACAGGGAAAATTTCTGACGTGCGTCGAGACCGATGTTAACGATAGCTCGTTGCAACCGTTCGTAGAAGTCAGCCGTAACACGCGGCTCGCTTTGGGCGAAGGGTTGCCCGGCCAAGCATGGAATGATCGTGAACCGGTCTGGGTCGAGGACGTTCAAAACACTGCGGGGATCGTTCGATCGGTCGCCGCTCGCGCTTGTGAATTGACCAGCGCGGTGGCGACTCCCATCATCGTGGGCCGCAAGTTCAAAGGCGTCATCGAAATCTTTACAGCTCGGCAGCTCACGCGAGAACCCGAACTGCTGCAGCTACTGGGGGCGGTTGGATACGAAATCGGACAATTTATTCGGCAACGTCGACTCTCGGACACCATCCGCGACGAAGAGGCACGGAAGTCGGCGATTCTCGAATCAGCGATCGACTGCGTGATCACGATGGATACCCACGGACGCATCGTCGACTTCAATCCCGCTGCGGAACGCACGTTTGGGTATGCCGCGTCGGAAGTTGTTGGTCGGGTGCTGTCCGAAGTCGTGATCCCCGAAGCGTTTCGCGAAGCACACGAAAACGGATTGGCGCGCTTCCTTCAGACCGGACAGTCCTCTTTGATGGGGCAACGTGTCGAATTAACAGCGCAACGCGCCGACGGCAGCCTGTTTCCCATCGAATTGGCGATGAGCGTCTCGCTGGGTCGCGATGGCTTACCGTTCTTCACCGGGTATCTAAGGGACATCACGGATCGCAAGCATGCCGAAGCGATCCTCCACGAACGTGCCGAACTCGCCGCGCTGCATGCGTCGTTGGCGGTATCCCTCGCTGGCGAAGCTCCGCTTTGTGAGATCCTCAACACCTGTTGTCAGCGGATCGTCGAAGGGCTCGACGCGGCTTTTGCGCGGGTTTGGTTGCTGAACGAACAGGAACAAGTGCTGTATCTGACGGCCAGCGCCGGAATGTACACGCACTTGGATGGTTCGCATGCTCGCATTCCGATGGGTCAGTGGAAGATAGGACGCATCGCGGCAACCCAAGAACCTTTGCTGAGCAACGACGTCGCGAACGAATCCAACATCAGTGATCCTCAGTGGGCCTCACGGGAAGGCATGGTAGCGTTTGCTGGGCTGCCTTTGGTCGTCGAACATCGCGTCGTGGGAGTCATGGCGTTGTTTGCCAAACACACGCTGGCGAAGGAAGGCTTTGAACAATTAATGCCGATGGCCGATGCGATCGCGCAATGCATCGCTCGCAAGGAATCCGAACAACAGTTGCTAGATCGGGAGCAGCGGTTGAATCTGGCGCTGGGGGCAGGCCGTCTGGGGACATGGCACTGGGATGTCGGGGCTGACCGCGTCACGTGGTCCGATCAACTGTACGAAATCTTTGGCTTTGCCAAGGAAGAGTTCCAAGCAACGCGCGACAGCTTCTTGCAGATTGTTCACATCGACGATCGCGCCTACGTTACGCAGAAGCTCGAGGCTATTTTCACGGGAAATTGCCGCGCCTATGAAATGGATTTCCGAATCACTCGCGGCGACGACCAACGGACGATTTGGACGTCGGGGCGCGGCGTGATTGTTCGGGATGCTTTCAATCACCCCCTGAGTATCACTGCGGTTGCCAGTGACATTACCGACCGCAAGCATTGGGAACTGGAACTGAGCGATCGGGAATCCCACCTGCGTAGCGTGATCGACCATACGCTCTTTTTCATCGGAGTGTTGGACGTCGATGGGACGCTGTTGGAGGCCAATGCGGTGGCGATCCACGCGGGAGGCGTCGACCGAAGCCAAGTCATTGGACGCAAGTTCTGGGATTGCTATTGGTGGAACTTTGGCCAGGAATCCATCGAGAAACTGCAAGACGCCGTACGGCAAGCCGCCACGGGCAAGGTCGTTCGCTACGACGTCGAAGCCCGGATGGCGGGCGATACACGGATGACCATCGACTTCATGATCAGTCCCGTTCGGGCAAGCGACGGATCGATTTCTTATCTCATTCCGTCGGGTGTCGATATCAGCGAACGACGTGCGGTGGAAGCTGCGGTGATCGAGCGGGAGCAGTTCCTGACCCTCGCCCTCGATGCGGGCAAAATGGGATCGTTCAAGTGGGACATTCAGACGCAACGGGTTGAATGGTCCGAGATGGTTTACACCATGTACGGTTGTCGCCCCGACCAGTTTGACGGAACCGTCACCAGTTGCTGGCAGCTGATCCATCCCGAGGATCGAGAATTCGTTAAGGCAGAAGCCGAGAAGGAATTGGCCAGTCCGTCCGACGACCATTTGGTTGAATTCCGCTTGATTCGCCCTCAGGATGGCCGCACGATTTGGGTGGAATCGCGCGGCGTGATTCATCGCGATCCGCACGGGAATCCGCTGCATGTCACCGGGCTGTTGCAAGATATTTCGGCGCGGAAAATCGATGAACTGAGCCTCGCGTTTCTTTCCGATTTGCAGACTCAGTTGATGCCGGTGACGGCAGTTTCAGAGCTGATGGCGGTGTCGACACGCATGATCGCCCAACACCTCGGATTGTCCCGATGCATGTTTGTGGAATTTGATGCCCACGGAGAAACCGCCGACATTCTCTGCGACCATCGCAATGGCGATCAGCCGAGCATGGTGGGCAGACATGCGGTACGAGCCTTCCACGATGAAGCCGAACGGGCCGCGCTGCTCGCAGGCCAACAGGTGCTTTCGAGCGACATCCGCAGCCCGCAGCGAAGCGTTCAACTGACCGACAACTTCCGCGCGTTCAACGTCGCCGCATTTTGTAATTCCGCCTACGTGACCGATCGCGGCGCGATGTTTGTTATCTCTGCTGTGCACGCCGAACAGCACACCTGGCAAACCGATGAACGGCGGTTGCTGCAGGAAGTCGCCGAGCGCGTGGGGCTACGGATTGAACGAGCGCGATCCGAAGAGGAGTTGGCGAATCGGGAGGCGCACCTGCGTCGCGTGATCAACAACCAATTGGGGCTGGTCGGCGTCATCGACCGCAATGGGATCCTTCTGGAGGTCGACGACCGTTCTTTGAAGATCGCACACACGCGACGTGAAGAGGTCGTCGGAAAGCATTTTGCCGAAGCGCCATGGTGGAGTTACGATCCGGCGGTTGCCGCCAAAATGCGTGAAACAATGCAGCGGGCGATGCAGGGGGAGGTCGTGCGTTACGACGTGTCACTGTTTGCCCACGGTGACGAAGGCGTGATGATCGACTTCATGATCGCGCCGGTGACCGATGCCAATGGCGAGGTGGAGTACCTGATTCCTTCGGGCGTTGACATTCGCGATCGCTATCGTGCCCAACAACAACTGATGGACAACGAACGTCGTGTTTCGATGGCACTGCGTGCCGGACGAATGGCCGCTTGGGAATGGACGCCTGAAAAGAGCCATTGGGATCCCCAACTGTTTGAATTGTTAGGCGTTCCGCCGGCGACGTCTCCGTCACCGGAGTATTTTTTCGAATGCGTCCATCCCGACGATCTACCGATGCTGCAAGCAACGTGGAAGCGAGCGACCGATGGTGAGGACGACTACGATGCGGAGTTTCGAATTCGGTTGCCTGACGGAAGCATTCGTTGGCTGGCTGCCGTTGGAACCGTGATTCGCGATCACGACGGAACCGTCGCCGCGATGCATGGATTGAACTGGGATATCACCGAGCAAAAAGAGACGCAGGAGCGGATTCGCGACAGCGAACAACGCTTCCGCAATATGGCCAATGCCGCCCCCGCGATGATTTGGGTGACCGACCCGAATCATCATTGCACCTTCCTGTCGCAACGCTGGAGTGATTACACGGGCCAACCCGCCCTGGAAGGATTGGAGTTTGGATGGCTTGAAACGCTCCATCCCGACGACCAACAGCCGGCGCGTGATGCCTTTCTTGCCGCGGCAGAAAAGTACGAATCCTTCGAATTGGATTTCCGCTTGCGGTGTGCCGATGGAAGCTATCGCTGGGCGATCGACGCCGGCCAGCCAAGATTCGATGAGTCGGGTGGTTTTGTCGGCTACGTCGGCTCCGTGATCGATGCCCACGACCGACACGAAGCGCAAGCCGCATTGCAAGAAGCGCGTGCCGTCGCCGTAGCCGCAAACGAATCGAAGAGTGCGTTTCTTGCCAACATGTCCCACGAAATTCGGACTCCCATGACCGCCATCCTGGGCTATACCGAATTGCTGGCCGATTTAGTGGAGGACGAGGAAGCGAAGCGGCACTTGCAAACCATCCGGCACAATGGCGACTACTTGCTGGACATCATCAATGACATCCTCGACCTGTCGAAGATCGAAGCTGGCAAATTGGATGTGGAGTGTGAACGCTTTGATCCGCATCGATTGATCGAAGATGTCCGCAGTATCATGGAAGTCCGGGCGCAAGAGGAGAAACTGAAATTGACCGTCACGTACGACGGCAAGCTTCCGAAATTGATTAGCTCCGATGCCAAACGTTTGAAGCAAATCTTGATCAATCTGGTTGGCAACGCGATCAAGTTTACGCTGGAAGGACGCGTTGAAATCCGTGTCCGATTTGAGGCCGCGTCGGAAAGGTTGCGTTTCGATGTGATCGATACGGGGATTGGAATTCCAGCCGAACAAATGGACACGCTATTCAAGCCGTTTTACCAAGGGGATGCCAGCGTGACGCGCAATTTTGGCGGAACCGGTTTGGGACTGGCGATCAGCCAGCGGCTTGCCGAAATGCTCGGCGATACCATCTCGGCGCGTAGCACCGTTGGCGTCGGCAGCACGTTTACCGTCCGCGTCGCCACTGGAAAAATTGTCGATTCCGACTTGGTGGACTACGACCCCATCGATCGCGCCCTCGAAACGGGTACGACCGTGGATGCCGATGCGATGCACGCGTTGACGTGTCACGTGTTGATCGTGGACGACCGCCGCGACATTCGATTCTTAAGCCGGCATATCCTGACCCAATCGGGCGCTACGGTGGATGAATGCGAAGACGGCCTCGTGGCGGTCGAATACATCACCCAGTGTTTAACCAATGGGGACAGCCCCGATCTGATCCTGTTGGACATGCAAATGCCAAAGCTCGATGGTTACTCCACCGCGAAAGAGATCCGCGCGCTCGGATACTCTGGACCGATCATCGCGCTAACGGCCGACGCCATGCAAGGTGATATGAACAAGTGCTTGGAAGCGGGCTGCAACGACTACTTGTCAAAGCCGATCGACAGATCGATCATGCTACAGAAGATTGCAGAAATGTTGGCGTAACTGAAATACAGGCTGCCTCTGTCAAGGACAGTTGAGCCGTCGCCAAAGGCAACGTTTCCGTTTCACCACCCCCCAACATCCTCTTGTTATGGTCGTCGAGCCTGCGTGGTAAACTCCTGGTTTTTCGCCTCCCAGAGCGCTATCATCGTCTGTAGAACCGCAGGCTTTCGATCGGCGAGGTCGTTTTGCTCGCCTCGGTCTTTTGCCAGGTCGTACAACTCCCACGCGCCTGCTTTCCCTGCGGCAACGACTTTGAAGTCCCCTTTCCGCAAGCCGCGGTTCCCTTCGTGAGACCACCACAAACATTCACGGTCCAGCGATTGGTCTGAATTCAAAATCGGCAGCAAACTCTTCCCTGGAGGGGGCGGCACCGTGGTGGCATGGCGCGACGCAACGGCTTGGACATTGGCGATTTCAAGGAGCGTCGGCACGATGTCGATGACATGCCCCGGTGTGTGCCGGAAGGTCCCGCCGTCAGCGATGCCTCGCGGCCAATGAACGATCAACGGGGTGGCGATTCCACCTTCGTGAACCCACGTCTTATGACGCCGGAACGGTGTGTTGGAGACGGTGGACCAACCGGGCCCCAAACAGAGATACGAATCGGCCGAACCGGGGGCGGCTTGCGGATCGTGGCCGTCGGCGCGGACCATGATCTCCGCACTGGCACCGTTGTCCGACAGGAACAGGATCAACGTCTCTTCCAACGCGTCCATCGCGCGAATCTGATCCAATACTCGCCCCAATTCCTGATCGATCCGATCGATCATCGCCGCATGGACGGCCATTTTATCCGCCTGAAATTCCTGCTGTCGCTCGGTCAACGCGTCCCAAGCCAACGGACGATTGACTTCGCCCGCCCCGAGCGTTTCCATCGCCTTGGGAAACGGATACGGCGGCCCCACGTCCGGTTCGACTTCCGACAACGCGATCGACGGAAAGCCCAACTGCCGCTGCTTGGAATGACGTTCGCCTCGCACCTGTTCCCAACCGGACCGATAACGATCGCGATACTTGGCGATGTCTTCCGGTAGCGCGTGCAGTGGGAAGTGCGGGGCGGTAAAGGCCAAGTAGTGGAAAAAAGGAGCTTCGGAATGATCCTGGGCGTGCTGTCGGAGACATGCGATGGCATGATCGGCAATCGCCGTCGTTCCGTAATACGATGTTCCCTTGGGAACCGGTGGCAGCTTGGCATCGTCCTCGTAATGCACCAACGGATTAAAAAACCGACCCTGATCGCTCAAGTAATACGAGCGATCGAAGCCGCACGCGATCGGCATCGAATCGATGTGCCACTTCCCCGAGTGATAGGACCGATAGCCAGCCGGCTTCAGCATTTCAGGCAACAGAGGCGCCCATGCGGGTCGCTTACCACGATTCCCACTTGGCACCCCTGGCACTTGATCGCGGCGGATTTGTTGTGCGTAGTACCCGGTCAGCAAAGATCCCCGCGTCGGCCAACATCGCCCGGTATTGTAGAACTGGGTGAAACGTAAGCCCCCCGCGGCCAAGCCGTCGAGATGAGGCGTTGCGATTTCGCTACCGTAACATCCCAGATCGGAATACCCCAAATCGTCGGCCATCACCAGCAAAATATTCGGCTGTGCTGCAGTTGCTAGGGGACCGACGAGCAACCACAGCAGAACACTGATCCAACGCAACGATGACATGACACAATGCCCTGACCGAACACGGGAATACGAATTGAAAGACGAGCGATCTTAGTGTACCTCAACCGCGTGCCGCGTTCGCGGTGATTCGCTTTCCCCGATACCACTTGCGATCGCTTGGTGCAACGAAGCGATCGCACCGACAATCTGCCGCGTCTCCCTTCGGAGGCGGGTTTCCAAATCCGGTGACACCACGTGCCCTCAAACCATCCGTCGATATCGACCATCACCTCTTTGCCAACCGGGCACGTGGAGGACAACAATTTAGGATGCGGTCCCAGGAAGGATGGTGCGGACCTGGCTTCCCACGGCCGTCTGCGTACCGCAAACGATTAGGACGCCGATCGGAAGACAAAGTAGACCGCCGCGAGGATGCAGAGTGCTGCCCACACGTAATCCCATTTCAACGGCTGATGCATGTAGAAGATGGCAAAGGGAACAAACACGCTCAACGTGATCACTTCCTGCAAGATCTTCAACTGGCCTAGGTCCAATCGGGTGTAGCCAAGCCGATTCGCTGGAACTTGAATCAGGTACTCGAAAAACGCGATCCCCCAACTCGCAAGGACCGCGATCATCCAAGGTCGACTCTCAAGATTTTTCAAGTGCGCGTACCAAGCGAACGTCATGAAGACGTTCGACAAAACAAGCAAGCCCGCTGTCTTCCAAAGCACCGGTCCCATGCACGCTTTCTCCGTGGATCACAGGTTGCTGACGCATTCAAAAGGCATGCATCCACAGCCCGTCAGATGAAATTCCAGCGGGAAATCATAGGCGATGCGGTGCGTTTTCCTAGCGGTCGTTTGGATCTAGAACGAACGCACTTGGGGTTCCCGATCCCAGATCCGATGCTGCTTCGCCACGTCCACAAATTTCTGAGGTTTGCCATCGGACAGTTCGACCAAGCCTTCGTCCGCGTCCGTTGCCACGCTCGCGCGTTGGAATAGATCGCTGGCAGTCTCGGTAAATCCGATCACTTTCAGATGAGCAAACGCATCGCGAATGAAATCGACGGCGGCGGCTTCCGAAGAAAGCATCGACGCGTTGGCTTCCGAAGGAGCGATCACGACACAGTCGAATAGACACGACGGGGCCCCGGAGAGAAAATGATCCGGCTTGATCTCGTCGCCATTGCTAGCCTGGATCGTGCCGATCGTGGGTGTGATCACTTCGACGATCGCCTTTTCCGCTTTGGCTTCCTTGAGTAACGCTTTGTACAACTTCGCGTCGACGCCGTCGGTCGTCAGCAGACCGATCTTCTTTCCCGTCAAGCTCTTCGGTGCTTTGGCATACTGGGACAAGGCGGGCGATGGCTCGGGTTGGCCGACCTTGACGGCGGGTTGGATCGAATCGGCTTGCCCTTGCATGCCAAGCGCCACGGCAACTTTGTCGGCAAGACCCTTGTCGACGTTCTGCAAGTGGCCAAGCATCCGAGTGCGAATTTTAGCGTTCTCGCATTTGCCTAACTCAAAGCCGAAGCCGCCGGCGATGTGGCGTTTTTCCGGCTCCGTCATCGACTTGTAGAACAACCGCGCCTGGGTGTAGTGATCGGCAAAACTTTCCGGACGGATCCGCAACTTCGCGCCCGCCTCTTCCGCTGGATGCGATTGAAAACCGTTCCGTGGGTCTTCGCGTAGCGTCCCGTCGTCGAGGGAGTTCGGTTCGTTAGCGACCCGTCCCTGCGGGATATCCATTTGCATGTGTCCATCGCGTTGGAAGTTTGCAAACGGACACTTCGGCTTGTTCACGGGAATCTGGTGAAAGTTGGGACTGCCCAATCGCGACAACTGGGTGTCCAAGTAGGAGAACAATCGTCCTTGCAGCAAAGGATCGTTAGAAAAGTCGATGCCGGGGACAACGTGTGACGGACAGAACGCGACCTGTTCGGTTTCCGAGAAAAAGTTATCGACGTTGCGGTCCAAGACCATCTTGCCCAACGGAGTCAGTGGCACCAGCTCCTCGGGCACTAGCTTGGTCGGGTCGAGCACGTCGAAATCAAATTTACTGGCTTGGTCTTCACTGAAAACCTGCACCGACAACTCCCACTCAGGATATTGCTTCATCGCGATCGCATTGAAAAGATCGCGGCGATGGAAATCGGGATCTGCTCCGCCGATCTTGACCGCTTCGTCCCAGATCAATGAAAACGTCCCAAGCTTTGGACGCCAATGGAATTTGACAAAATTCGACTGGCCCTCGGTGTTGATCATCCGGAAAGTATGAACACCGAAACCTTCCATCATTCGAAACGATCGTGGGATCGCTCGGTCGGACATGATCCACATCAACATGTGCATCGATTCGGGTGTCAGCGAAACGAAGTCCCAAAAGGAATCGTGCGCCGACTGGGCTTGGGGGAATCCACGGTCCGGGGCCGGTTTCACCGCGTGGATCAAGTCGGGGAATTTGATGGCATCTTGGATGAAGAAGACGGGGATGTTGTTACCCACCAGATCGTAGTTCCCCTGGTCGGTGTAAAATTTGACGGAGAACCCGCGAACGTCGCGGGCGGTATCGTGAGACCCTTCACTGCCCGCAACGGTTGAGAAGCGACAGAAGACGGGCGTCTTCACCGATGGGTCTTGCAGGAAGGATGCCTTCGTCAAATGGCCGTGCGATTCATAACATTGAAAGTAGCCGTGGGCTGCGTACCCACGGGCGTGGACAACGCGTTCGGGAATCCGTTCGTGATCGAAGTGGGTGATCTTCTCTCGCAGAATGAAGTCCTCGAGCAATTGCGGACCGCGCGGCCCAACAGCCAGCGTGTTCTGATCATCTGACACCGCAACGCCCTGGTTGGTCGTTAACCGACCATCGCCTTGGCTCGTCTGATGCAGTTCACCTCCGTTGCCGGTGTTCGAATCGGTTGCCGAGGATCGATTAGCTTTTTTTGCCACGTGGGATGCCCTGTGGGTTGAGGGGGAAGGGATGGGTCGGATACGAAATCACTCCGTTGCGTGTAAGCAAACTCCGTTCCATCGCGAATCGAACCCGATTTGGGTACGGGGAACCGAATCGTGTGTTGGGCGATTTTTCATCCAATGCCCTCCCGAGAATCGGGCGCGCAACTTGCTGTTCCGCAAGCCGTTGCTCATACCCACTTTCCGACCCGCTCGTTTTGAGGCGATCCGATGGCAAACAAGTCAAAATCACAAGGCGAATCCAACGATGAGACACAACGACCCGCTCAATCTCAATCGCACCAACCCGGCGACGAGCACCGCATGTCGCCCGAACCGGTCAGCGTTCGCGAGGATTACGTCGGCAGCGACAAGCTGAAGGGGAAAGTGGCGTTGATTACGGGGGGCGACAGTGGAATCGGCCGCAGCGTGGCGATACTATTCGCACACGAGGGGGCGAATGTGGCGATCGTCTACCTCAACGAAGATCAGGATGCCGAGGAAACGAAGCGTCGGGTCGAAAGTGCAGGGGGCAAGTGCCTGTTGATTGCCGGAGATATCGGCGATCAAGCGTTCTGCGAAGCGGCAGTCGCGAAGACCGCGAAGCATTTCGGTCGGTTGGATGTGCTGGTCAACAACGCAGCCGAACAGCATCCTCAAAAAGAACTGTCCGCAATCAAGGAATCGCAACTGATAAAAACATTTCGAACCAACCTTTTTTCCATGTTTTATTGCTGCCAAGCCGCCGTGCCTCATCTCCGCAAACATCGCGGCAGTTCGATCATCAATACGACTTCGGTGACTGCGTACCGGGGCAGCCCCGGTTTATTGGACTACTCCGCGACCAAAGGGGCGAACGTTAGCTTCACGCGCTCGCTCTCCCAAAACCTGGTCGACGACGGAATCCGAGTGAACGCTGTCGCACCCGGTCCCATCTGGACCCCGCTGATCCCAGCAACCTTTCCCGCGGAGAAAGTCGCCAAGTTTGGCAGCGATGCCCCGATGGGGCGTGCCGGACAACCTTTCGAATGTGGTGGATGCTACGTCTTTCTAGCGAGCGACGATGCGTCTTATATGACCGGGCAAGTGCTGCATCCCAATGGCGGCGAGATCATTAATGGATAGGTCTCGTGGACGCTTGTGGCGTGTCGATCACGCATGTTCGATAGTTTTTACGCCAACGGTCACGCTTCGAAAGCTCGCCACAACAACACGTCTAAACGGTGCGTCGATCGCCAGCATCAGGTCTTACCCTGCTGGCGATCGGTACTGCCGAACCACTGAACTATCGTCGGCCAAGTGCCGGCGTTAGCGTGGCTTGTTCGCCCGTGGTTGGACTCGCGTATTGACGCGTGTGTATGCATCCTCCGCTGCCGGACGCGCTTCCTCCCAGCTCATGTGGGCGGCGCCTCCTTCGTTCTCCCAACGCTGGCGGGCAATCGCCTCGCGCGTCGCGAAATCTTCCGTTCCCTCGGATTCATACGCCTCCCAGCCGGCTCGATACGCAGGCTGGTAGTGGTTGTATTCATAGGCTTCCTTCACGTAAGGTCGATTGCGGTATTCGGATTCCCAGTAGGCCGCTTCGACCGTGGGATCGACATTCTCCGCGACTGCCTTGCCGGCATATCCGCCCGCGACTCCTCCCACAATTGCCCCGGCCACCGCACCGACAGGTCCCCCTGCGGCACCAGCCGCGGCGCCGGCAGCGGCACCACCGATCGCCGCACCGACGCCGGTGCCAACCGGATGGGAGCCCGCGGCTCCGGTGATGGGATCTTCGTTGCGCAGTTCTTCGCGGGTTGCCTTCGTCTTTTTGTCCTGGCTTGCCATTGTTCGTATTCCTTATGCTTGGGATTCGGGGGCAAAACGAACCGATCGCATCGACAACACGACCGGTAAAGACTGCCCAAATTGCATGGCATTTGTCGTGCCGGAATTTGGAACTGGCGCGGTACTTGCATCGATTTGTCAACACCGTGAGTCTGCGACGGCTGATGGTAAAGATCCAAATTGTGCTGTTCGGTTTGGAAATTGGACGCGGTGTCCAAGCTTTCAGACTCTGATGCGTGTTTGAACGACCGAGATTTACCGACGGCTGACGCCAAGCATATCGCGACGCGTCAAGATTCCATGGTCGTAAAGAGGATCGCGACATCATAGCGGCAGGTGGTCGACCAACATGCGCGATACGGAATCAGCCTAGTACGCCCATCAACCTACCGTCGCAGCGAACGTACCTGATTTTTATGTTCGCCCCTCCAACAAAAGGAATCTCTCATGTTGCCCGCTACTAACCGCCGTGTCGCCAGCCACACTTGCGACGCAGTCAATCGTCAGATCGCCCAGCAGACCCGCGAACGGATCGCTCACTTTTCAAAGCGATCCCACCAAGAAATTTCCCAGCGGCTCGATGAATTGGATCACGAGTGGGATATCGAACGCGCGTTGGAGTGTAACGCTTCGGCACTCGCCTTCTCGGGCGTCATGATGGCGGCGTCCGTTGATCGTCGCTGGCTGATCCTTCCCGCCGCAGTGACCGCCTTCCTGTTCCAGCACGCCGTCCAAGGCTGGTGTCCGCCACTGCCAATCCTCCGCAGGATGGGCTTCCGTACATCGGCCGAGATCAACGAGGAACGCTATGCGTTGAAGGCCTTGCGCGGTGATTTTGAACAGATCCATCGTGAAAATCCAGCCGCGCCGCAGGCCGCGTTCGCCGCAGCGTCGCAATAACGCGCTCCTGCACCGGCAATTGCTCGACCGCCGATGAGGGCGTCCCGAGCGATTCGGTGTCGAGGGAATGTGGCGGCGGCGAGTGCCCATTGGAAACCGTGACGTCTTGCGCGGCGTGAACGGTCATTGCGCTACCGCCGCCAGCCGCGTGGATCCAATCCTGACATCCCTATGGTCGGTGGTGTGACTCAACATGCTTGACCTGTTTGGCACACAAATCGCGTAGAGGACGTCAAAACGCGAGCCCACCGCGTTGTCGTTCCACCTCCTTGATCTGCTACCCAATCGTGACGCCATGACGAACCCAGTCGCGTGCCTACCACGCCACCCACGTCCCAATTATTGGAAACGCGTGATCGCGGTTTCGCGAGAATGGATGCGGAACCCGGCGCAAGTCGCTTCGGTCGTTCCTAGCTTCCCATTCCTGACCCGACAGATCGCACAGCGCTGTTGCGTTCATCAAGCGCGACGAATCGTCGACTTAGGGCCTGGAACGGGAGGCACGACGCAAAGTCTGCTGGACAATGCGTCACCACATTGTCGAGTGCTCGCGATCGAGAAGACCGCGGGCTTCATCGATCCGCTAAAATCGCTAGGCGACCCCCGACTGACCGTGGCGGAAGATGATGTTGTTGGTTTGGAACGCATTCTCCTAATGCACGAATTCAGTTCTCCCGACCTGATCGTGTCGGGCATCCCATTTTCATCGATCGACGCGGCCAGTGCCTCATCGATCGTCCGGGCGATTCACCGCACGCTGCCGGTGGGTGGAACCTTCATCGCCTACCAATTGCGAAGCCATGTGGCGACGTATGCGAAACCCTATTTCGGTGCACCCACCGTCGAATATGTGTTACTAAACCTACCGCCGCTTCGCGTCTTTACTTGGCAGAAACAGGAATGAGCCTCTCGTAACGCCAAACTGACTTTTGCGCAAAGCTTCACACAGCACCTGGCGCCGGCGACGCCAATTCCCGCCGCCAAAGCAATCGGTAGATTCGTTCGACACGATGTTGGCACTCCACTGAAATGCCACGCGCGTCGGGAGCTGATAGAACTCGCTTTGCGGCAAAACCAATACCAGCACGAAACGCAAGTTCCGATGTTGCACCGATGGCTGCTCTAATCAGGCGCTGCACCGGTATTCCTGAAATAAAAGCTCAGGGTAACGTTTCCTCAGTGTGCGGAGTCCGTGGTTGTTTTTTAGCTGTCGCTGAAGCCGCTGGTGTTCGCGATAGTAGAACGTGATCAACACAACCCCCATCCAGCTCTCGACCGCCGCGAAATCTTTGAAGCTGCACTGGTTCATTCCCAGCGTGCTCTTGAGTTCTTTGAAGCACCACTCGATTCGACCGTGCCGCGTAAGAATCGCAATCAAGAATCGCAGCAGCATGCTTCGGAAGTGAACAGAAACCTGCGTAGTCGGCATAAACGACTTGATTGCGAGGAGGGAATCTTCCATGATTGCCATCGGTGAGTTCCTGGGATTTGTTTGTGTGGTAACTCATAAACTCAGGAGGTCTCACCTCTTTCTGCAACACCATTCTCACTAGCACCCCCATCGACGCGCAACATCAAAACTTGCGCGTCGTGCTGGTATTTTCGAGGTAGTCGCTCGCTTGCGTTTCGAACTGGTATTGCTTCAAATCGTTGGACTCAACCATGCATTCGATCAATCGCCGCGAAAGTATCTTCCGACTGGGAACCTCCCTGGGCAGCATCGCCGCAGCTGCGGTGACTTTCGACGATGCCCGTGGGAACGGCGACGCTGCGGCGCCTCTTGCTCCCAAGGCGGGACATTTTCCGGCGAAGGCAAAGAACTGCATCTTCCTGATGATGGAGGGGGGACCTTCGCACATCGATACCTTCGACCCTAAGCCGGCGCTGAGCAAATTCCACTTGAAGGAATTCACTCGTAAAGGGGAGCAAAAGTCGGCGATGGAGAGCGGCAAACGGTATTACGTCGAGAGTCCATTCCGTTTCAGCAAGCATGGGGAAAGCGGAGCGGATATGGCGGACAACTGGACGCATCTCTCCAAGCTGGCCGATGACTTGTGCTTTTATCGCGGGTGCCAAGTCGACAGCGTGAACCACCCGACGGCAATGTATCAAATGAACTGCGGCAATCGCTTTGGCGGCGATCCCGGACTCGGAGCGTGGGTGACGTATGGGCTGGGCAGCGAAAACCAAAACCTGCCTGGCTTCCTCGTGCTACCCGAAGTGTCGTATCCTCAGGGTGGCGCGGCGAATTGGAGCAACGGATACCTGCCCGCTTTTTATCAGGGGACACCGCTGCGTCCCAAGGGATCGCCGATCCTCGACCTGCAACCGCCGGCTGGAGTCAGCGCCGCGCGGCAGCGGGCGAATCTCGACTTCTTGAACAAACTCAACGCCGACCATGCCGCGAAGCATCCCAGCCACGAGGATCTGAACGCGCGCATCGAAAGCTATGAATTGGCCTTCCGCATGCAGATGGAAGTCCCCGATGCAATCGATCTTTCGGGAGAGGATGCGAAGACGCTGGACGCGTACGGGATCGGTGGCGAGGCGACCGATGCCTTTGGACGCAAGTGCCTGCTGGCTCGCAAGATGGTCGAAAAAGGAGTCCGCTTCGTCCAACTCTACAACGGCACATGGGATAGCCACGACTACATCGAACGGGCCCACGGCAACTTGGTCCGCGGCGTCGACCAACCGATCGCCGCGCTGATCCAGGACTTAAAACAGCGCGGGTTGTTGGAGAGCACATTGATCGTGTGGTGCGGCGAATTCGGTCGGACACCGGACAACGGGGTGCGTGGCGGCGTAGCTTATGGGCGCGACCACAATCCCAACGCGATGACGATTTGGATGGCCGGGGGCGGATGCAATGCCGGACACACAATCGGAGCAACGGACGAACTGGGGATGACTGCCGTCGAAAACGTCCACCATGTCCGCGATTTTCACTGCACCCTGCTGCGACTGCTCGGCTTGGACGACAACAAATTGACTTACTATCACGCCGGGCGTTTTAAACAGCTGAGTCAATTCGGTGGGAAGGTGATCGATGCGTTGATCGCTTGAGCTGCTTCGCCGTGCCAACGATTGGCCGCGGAGACAGAATTCCGACTTCCGCACAATGCGGATCGACTGGTCGGCTAGTGTTCCAGCGGCGGGATCGGGCTTCCGTGGGGATCGGTTTTCGTATCGCGGGTCTCGCGATTCAACTTGTCCCCCATCACCGCATCGGTCACATGTTCCAACGCATCCGCCTTGGCGTGCAGCCGGTCGGTGTCGACTCCCGCTTCATCGACCAGGTATTGTTCCCACAAGCGATGACTGCGGACCAACCACCGCGCTTGGGTTCGGCCTCGCTTGGTCAATCGGTATCCCGCATCGATCGGTTGCACGTTGCCACGCCCCTGATGCATCCGCAACAACAGGGCGGTCGCGAACGGACCGGCCATCAATCGCGGGCCCAACTGGGCTTCCGTCGCCACGACATGGTCGCGATGCTCTTCCATCCGGAACATCACCGCCAACACGTCTTCCGCCAGGATCCGCCAGCTGAGCATCTGCCGCCGGACAGCTTTCACCAACACGCCGTGCCGCGGCCCCAACAGCATCGCCACAACAAACAGCAGCCCCGTGGCAACCGCCATCATTCCCGACGTGCTTGTGCTGCGGAAACCAAACCAACCGGGAACGACCAGCGCCGAAAGATGCCCCAACACGCCCGATGCGATCGCGATTAGACTGCTCAGCAAAATCACCATCGACAGCCGATCGGTCAACATCAGCGCCGCTGCGGGCGGAACGACAAACATCGCGACGACCAAGATGTTGCCCACGCTCTCAAAACTGGCTACGGCGGTGATCGCAACCAATGTCATCAGCGAATAGTGAATCAACGAAGCTCGGAAGCCCAACGCGGTCGCAAGCGACGCGTCGAACGAACTGAGCTTCAACTCTTTATAGAACAGCGCAACAAAGGCGATGTTGATGCACAGCACCACACTCAAGACCGCCACGACGCGTGGGACTTCCAAGCCGCCGAAACGGACAAGATCCAAAGGCGTCAGTTCGATCGCGCCATATAACACGCAGCCCGGATCGAGATCGACGTGATCGGCCGCTTGAACGATCATCACCAGACCGAGCGCAAACAGCGAAGTAAAGACGACCCCCATCGACGCCCCCTCGTCGACTTTGCCAAACCCTCGAATCCATTCACTGAAGAGCGCCGTCAGCACGCCGACGATCACTGCCCCGACAAACATCGCGATGCTGCTGCGATTGCCCGACAGCAGAAAGGCCGCAGCCAGACCGGGAAGGACCGCATGGGTGATCGCATCGCCCAGCATGCTCATCTTGCGAAGGACCAGGAAATTGCCGAGCAAAGCGGCCGAAAGCGCGCACAGACACCCGGCGACGATGATCCAACCGTCCAGTGACCACGTCAGGCTTTGCAATGCGTTCATGGCATCATCTTAAACGATCGCGACGCACCTCGGGAGCGGCGACTGAGGCGTTCGAACAAGTTCAACGACTTGTCGAAGTGCCGACGATCAGCATCGTATCACCGATCAATTCACAAACCATCTGCCGTGCTGCGGTCGTACTTTGGAGTGCTGTCGGGGGGACAGCGTCGATTGATTTGAACGCGCTGGGATTTTGAGCAAAAACAGTAGACTCGGCAAATCGGAACCCTTACCATCATGCCAAGGGCAGCTTAATACACATCTTATCGCTGGCCCGTCATTCATTCTCATCGAGCTTTCCTAAAGAATAGGGTCTTCACATCATGCTCAACACCCGGACCAAACGACGTCGTGGATTACGCTTCGAAGGACTGGAGCGACGCCATTTGTTGGCGGGAGTGATCAGTGAGTATTCGACCGCTGCAACCAATCAATTTTTGGAGCTGCGTGGCGAGCCCAACGCGGTGCTTCCTGCGGGCACCTACGTGACGGTGGTCGAAAGCACGGGAAACGTATTAGGAGGCCGTATCGATACGGTACTCGACCTGTCGGGGCAGCGTTACGGTAGCAATGGCTTTCTCGTGATCGCGCTGTCGGACCATTCGTTTACGATCGATCCAGAAGCCACTGCGTTGGTCAGCGCGACCACTAATCTCGACGGTTTGCCTGCGGGAATCTATCAAGGGGGCGATTTTTCCGTTTTCACCGCTACGGCGTTTTTGATTCAATCGGACATTCCTCCGGTGTCGCAGGATGACATCGATACCAACGCCGATGGGATCATCGATCCCGCGGGGGCGGCGGCTTCATGGACGATCCACGACTCGGTTACCATCGGAACGATTCACGACTACTTTGGCTATGGCCAGACCGTGATTGGGAAGCTTTCAAAACAGTTGTCGCTGCAATCAGATTCGACCTTTGTCGCGATCGACGAGGCCGTGATTGACAGCGTGTATTATGTTGGCCGGTTGGGAGATTCCAGCGGTAGATCCGCCGATGTGTGGGTTGCAGGATTCATTCACGAGGATTTTCGAACGCAAAATTCACTGCGATTTTATGCCGGTGAGCTTTCCGGGTACACGCCGATTCCTACGGTCTTCAGCGGACGGGGGATCGATCACGTGGGAACCTACAATTTTTTCGGCGGTGTCCGGGGAACCGCTTTTAATGACGTCTCCCGTCAACCTCTGCCGGGACTGACGGTGCTGGCTGACACTAACGGAAACGGTGTTCGCGATGTGATTACGACGGTGATCGAACCGGACAATTTTGTCGCCGGGGCCGACATGACCAATGCGATTCCTGGGGTCACGTTAACTGCTGCCCAACGCAATAGTCCGTATCCCGCAGGAACCATTGCCCCACGCACCAATACCGTGGGACTTGCGTCGACTGGCACAAGCGTGTTTTCCAGGCAGGGCCTCTCGTTCTTTGGCGATGAAGGTTTGCGGGTTGAATTCTATCGCGATGCCGATTCGGTTCAAATCGATGCGATCGGGACATCGTCGAACTTTCCGGCCTTGGTTCGAATGGAGGCATTTGATCGCAGCGGCCAATCGCTTGGCGTGGTGCGATCGGAGACGTTGTTGAGGGGGCAGAGGCAGACGCTGAACTTCGTATCCAACCGCGGTGAGATCGCGTTGGTGACGATTACCGAAGACTTTGGCAACGCCCACTACGTGAACTACGATCGTTTGGTCGTCAGCCAGAAGGAAGCGACCGCGACCACGAACGCCTTGGGGCAATACGAGTTCCAATACCTAACGCCTGGTTCCTATCAGATCACCATTCCGAGCGCATCGGGAGTGATCCCCAGGCAGCCCGTCGGTGGTTCCCAGGGAGTGACGATCGACTTCACCGAGCATTTTGATGTCAATTTTCTGTTTGGTGATAACAAGCCCCCGGTGATCGATGTCGCTACGTTAGAAATGGATGTCGACGAAAACGCACCGATCGGGACGGTGATTGGAAGTATTGCCGCGACCGATCCCGACACCGATCAAACCGTGCGGTATCGATTGGTCGATGGGACCGGCCGACGCTATTTCGCGCTCGATCCGTCGAGCGGCGAGATTCGTGTTAGCAACCCTCGCGGGTTGAATTTCGAATTGACCCGGGAATACACCCTGGTGATCGATGCCTCGGACAATTTTCTCCCGAGTGCTTCGGAACGCGCGACCGTCACCGTGGCGATTAACAACGTCAACGATCCGCCGGCATTGGCCGACAACCGATTTACCGTCCCAGAAAATGCTTCCGATGGTTACGTCGTCGGTACGGTCATCGCGAGTGATCAGGATGCGATTAACGAAGCGAGCGACGATCCCGAATCGCCCAATGGAACGATTGGCGAGCAGAGTGGCGAGTTCCGGTTTGCGATCGCAGATTCCATGTACGACGCGATGTTTGCCATCGATCCCGTGACCGGAGAGTTGTCGGTGACCGATGCGGCTACGTTCGACTTCGAAACGATTCGGGAATTCCTTCTGCCGATCGCCGTGACCGACCTCGCTTTGACGCCAACGACCCATACGGGGACCGTGCGAATTCAAGTGCTGGATGTCAACGAACCGCCCCAAATGGATAATGCTTTGATCACCGTCGGTGAAAACGTTAGTCCCGGCATCGTGCTTGCAACCCCCGCAGTGTTTGATCCCGAGGGTTGGGAATCGTTCACACACACGATCATCGCGGGCAGTGGTCAAGCTTTGTTTACGATGGACCAGGACAGTGGAGCGATCCGGTTGGCCGATGGGGCTTCTTTGGACTTCGAAACCCGATCCTCGTACGACCTCGTTGTTCGCACGGTCGAAGTTCCCAACGACCTTGGCCAACCGGCCAACCCGCTGAGTTCCGAGTCGACGCTGTCGATTCAAGTGGGAGATATCGATGAGCCCCCGCTGGTTGAATTCACGGCGACGATGATCGATGAAAACGCACCCGCCGGGACGGTCGTGGCGACCTTGACCGGCATCGATCCCGAAGGCGCTACGCTCACGATCGATCAACGCACTGGAGAGTCAGCGTTTGTGTTCGATGCAAGCACGAATCAATTGAGAGTCGCCGCGGGCGCAACCATTGATTTTGAGAACGATGCATCGCATTCGGTCCTCTTGCGAGTCTCCGACGCTTCCTTTCCACCGAATTTCACCGACGTGTGGATCCCTATCGCCATCGGTAACGTCAACGAACCGCCAGCGATCACAACGCAAAATCTATCGATCTACGAGAATGCCGCGGCCGGGACGCTGGGCGTTCAGGTGGTTGCCACCGATCCGGATGCCAGCGATCGGCTCCGTTTTGAAATCGTTGGAGGGGACGCCGCGGACATTTTTGGAATCGGAGAGGAGACGGGTGTGCTGACGCTGTTGCCCGCCGCAACGCTCGATTTCGAAGCGATCGAAGGGCCCTTATCGCTTGAGGTTCAAGTCACCGATGCTGGCGGGCTTCTCGATTCAAAGACGGTTGAAATCACTGTTCTGAACGTCAACGAATCGCCAGTGATCGAGGAGCCCTTTGCAAATCTACGGCTCTCCGCGGGACGCCATTTTTGCCTTGCCTTCGAAGACGATCTATTCTCCGATCCGGATGCCAACACCGAATTCGAAGTTTCGATTGCGTCCAGCAGCGGCGTTTTGCCCGGTTGGTTGAGTTACGATAGCGCAACGCGCAAGTTGCTGGGCACCCCCAAAGTCACCGATGTTGGAACCACGTCGATCGTCGTAAGGATCAATGATCAAGAGGACTTGCCCTTGGCGGCGTCCGACGCATTCCTCCTTTCGGTCGCCAGTTCCGACGCCGGTGATTTCCACACCTCCAACTGTGGCGCCGCGTGGCAGAACCCGACCAACCGCTTCGACGTCAACAATAGCGGTGAGGTCGCTCCGATCGACGCCGTGATGATCCTCAACTTTCTGAACCGATCCGGGCCCCAGATCGTGCCAGCGGAGGATCCCATTGGACGCTATCTCGATGTCGATGGCGACAATGCGATCTTGCCGATCGATGCGCTGCAGGTGTTGAACTACATAAATTCAACGACGTCGGTTCTGAATCGCGTGGCGGCTCAGGGGGAAGCTGCCGATGCGACCGCCACCGATCTGGCCCTGCTCGATTTGACACAGGTCGCCACCGAACACGCCGCTGCTGCCACGGCCGCTGCCGCCGTGTGGTCGCCCAGTGATGCTTTCGCAGACGACGAAGAAGACGAGGATCCTGCTGAGGCCATCGATTCTTCGCTGCGGGAGATGTTGTTGTCCTAGTGGCAGCCCTGCGCTCTCGTTTGGAATCCTTAGCCGTTCGCCGCGACGAATTGGCAGCGTCGACCACAAGGTAGCCCTCGCGTTTCCCGAGGGCGACGTCGCCGCAGCGGTTCGAGATGCATGCGATCATCAAAGGTGTCCACGTCGGAAGGGGACACCGGCTCGCTTGCCAATCACGCTTGGCGTATGATCGGATACGCATCATTTCATCAAGCGGAGTTGCTCAGAATATCATGCTCGCAAAACGTGTTATCCCCTGCCTGGACGTCAGTTTAGGTCGCGTCGTCAAAGGGACGAATTTTGTCAACCTTCGCGACGCCGGTGATCCGGTCGAAGTCGCAGCGCGGTACGAACGCGAAGGGGCCGACGAATTGGTCTTCTTGGACATCACCGCCAGCCACGAAGAGCGGGACATCATCATCGATGTCGTGCAACGCACCGCCGAGCAGATCTTCATGCCTTTGACCGTTGGCGGCGGAATCCGCACGCTCGACGATATCCGTGCGCTACTGAGCGCCGGGGCCGACAAGGTCTCGATCAATTCTGCTGCCTGCAAAGATCCCGAATTAGTTCGGGCGGCAGCCGATCGATTTGGCAGCCAGTGTATCGTGGTGAACATCGATCCCAAGCGGGTTGTCGTCGATGGGGAGACAAAGTTTGAAGTCTTCATCAATGGCGGCCGCAAACCGACAGGCTTGCAAGCTGTCGCCTGGGCGCAGGAAGTTCAGCGGCTCGGAGCGGGCGAAATCGTGCTGACCAGCATGGACGCCGACGGAACCTGCGACGGATACGACCTCGAAATCACCGCGGCGGTCAGCAACGCGGTTTCGATTCCTGTGGTTGCTAGCGGCGGGGCGGGGAAACCGGAGCACTTGGCCGATGCGATCGAAATTGGCCGCGCCGATGCGGCGTTGGCGGCCAGCATCTTCCACTTCGGTCAGTTTACAATTGAAGAGACCAAACGCGTGATGGCGGACCGGGGGATTCCGGTTCGATTGGGATCGGGTGCTTGCCGATAAAAGAGATCATCCAGACGTGACCGCCGCCGCCCATTGTAGACCTCAAGACGAAAGCAGACGACGATGAAGCCCAAGACAGCTGAAAAGCCCGCGATGCCCGTTCCCGATCCCTCGATCTCTCCCGAGGCGCAGCGCACCGCGATGATGGCGCGTTTGAAGTCGAGCCTACTGCAAGAGAAAAAGGAGCTGCCGGTCGACAAGATCTTCCGGGCTCTGGTCAAACTGGAAGGTTCCGACCTTCACTTGAAAGTGGGCCAGCCGCCGATGGTCCGCGTCGGTGGCGAATTGAAACCGCTCAGCCGTGGTCCCATCGATACCGAGGAGATGGTTGACCTGTTGTTGCCAATGATGGATCAACGCAATCTGATGATCTTCGAACAGGAAGGCGGGGCCGACTTCTCGTACCAATGCGATGTCGACGGTGTTCGTTGGCGATTCCGTATCAACATGCTCAAATCGCTCGGCAACATGGGCCTCGTCGCGCGGCGAATCAGTAATTTCATCCCCGACTTTCGCGGCCTCTTTCTTCCGGCATCGATCGAAAAATTGTGCCACTACGAACAGGGCATGGTGCTGTTGGCGGGAGTCACCGGTTCGGGAAAAAGTACGACGATCGGGTCGATGCTGAACTACATCAACAGCATCTATCGCAAGCACATTCTGACGCTCGAAGACCCGATCGAATTTATCTTCACCGAGGATAAGAGCCTGATCAACCAACGGGAGATCGGCCAAGACGTCCTCGACTTTAGCATCGGGATGAAACACGCGGTGCGTGAAGATCCCGATATCATCCTGGTGGGCGAGCTTCGCGACGAAGAGACCTTTATGACGGCGATTCACGCCGCCGAGACCGGTCACTTGGTCTTCGGTACGATTCACGCGGCCAGTGCATCGACCTGTATCGGACGTATCCTCGACCTCTTCCCCGAATCGTTGCACGGCGCGATTCGATCGGCGATCGCCTTTAACATGAAGGGGATCGTCGCCCAGAAACTGCTTCGCAGCATCAAACCTGGGGTCTCCCGCGTACCGACCTGCGAAGTGATGACCTTCACGCCGATGATCACCAAATTGATCCTCGAAGGGCACGACAGCAAGCTGCCCGATGCGATCCGGATCGGTGCCGAAGACGGCATGCAGGACTTTACGATGAGTCTAAAGAAGTTGATCGACGACGAATTGATCGATCGCCCCACCGCGTTTGCCGTCGCACCCAATAAAGACGCCCTCAAGATGGCGCTCAAGGGAATCGACGTCAAAGCTCCCGGTATCATTTGATCCCGAAAAGGCTGGAGTCGAGCCCTCCGGCGCACACACACCAAGCGCTGGAGTCGAGCCTTTAGGCGAACTCACCAAGCGCTGGAGTCGAGCCTTTAGGCGAACTCACCAAGCGCTGGAGTCGAGCCTTTAGGCGAACTCACCAAGCGCTGGAGTCGAGCCTTTAGGCGACCGAGGTTGCGCGGCGTTCGCCTAAAGGCTCGACTCCAGCACCAAAGCGAACGGCTACGCACAGCCTGTCGCTCGGCGTGGCAGTTCGAACATCGAATACTCCAACTGCTGCTGGCTGATCCCCAACTCATCGCGCAGACGCCGATACATATCGGGCATCTGAGCCGCCGAACCGACGAAGTGCGATCCGTCGGCGGAGGTTGGCGGCATCCCCGCTTCGACGCGGATCCGTTGCCCGGCAAGCATATACACACCCGCTCCTAGACCGGCTGCTGCGATGCAGTCGGTCGTGAAGACGAGATTCTCCGGGGGGATGCAGCGGATGTAGTTCTTCAACGCCACCAACGGGACATGAAACCCGTCAGCGATCATGCAAACGATCAACCGATCGGACATCGACAACACGCGTTGGATGATATTATCGTGCCGATGCATCTGTTGCGGGCAACCGTTGCCAAGATGCGTAAACATACTCAAACCCTGGTCGATCGTCGTGGCCAATTGCTCCACACTGGGATCGCAATGCCCCGCGGCGACAACCACATTCCGATCGACCAACCAACGCGTCAGCTTGCCACCTGGGTCTTGTTCCGGTGCAAGCGTGACCAGACGGATCAGCCCTTCGCCGGCAGCCAATAGTTCTTCCATGAACCGCTGATCAGTCTGCCGCGCGTGCGCCGCCGGATGGGCTCCGATATAGCCGGGCACCGGACTGATGAAAGGGCCTTCGATGTGCAGCCCCGGAATCATCGCCGCCGTTGCCGCCGACAGTTTGCGGAGCGCCACGATTCGTCGCACCCGTGCCAACATCGCTTCGTTGGAATCGGTGATTACAGTCGCCAAGATTCCCGTCACGTTGTCCTGCTGCAACCGTTCAACGGCCGCTTCCAGTAGCGATTCGGTCAACGTTTCATCGTTGAAATCGGCGCCGAAAAAACCGTTGACTTGCAGGTCGAAAAATTTCGGTAGCGATTCGCTATCGGTCATGCCTGAACCTTCTGGGCTTGAGCCTGTGATTCGGCCGACAGCAGCGAAGCGGCCGGTTCGTCGACCAGCAGGGTCGTTTGAGGATGGCGTTGCAAGATCGATGCAGGCGTCTTGGGGCAGACCTCCCCTTCAAACGATCCCTGAACCGCCTTGGCCTTCCGTTCATCCGGAACGCTGCAAACGATCCGCTTCGATTTCAGGATCTGGTTGACCGACATGCTGATCGCGCGCTTGGGAACCGATTCGAGCGAATCGAACCAGCCCTCGCCAACCTGTTGCATCCGGCAAGCTTCATCGAGGTCGACGATCAGGTAGGGATCGTTGGTTTCGAAATCAGCGGGTGGATCGTTGAACGCCAAGTGAGCGTTTTCGCCGATGCCAACCATCGCGACATCGATCGGGGCCGCCGAAACCGCCGCCGCCGCTTCGCTGACGGTCGCTTCGATATCTTGGTCGCCCCGCAGGAAACGGAAGCTGCGAAGGCCGACGCGGTCGACAAATCGCTCTTTCAAGTATTTGCAGAACGATGCAGGATGATCGGGAGAGATCCCTTCGTATTCGTCCAAATGGAAGCCATCGACGACCGACCAATCGATCTCGTCGTGCTGGACCAAGTGCTCCAAAACGGTGAACTGCGAGGCGCCGGTAGCGACCAACAGTCGCGCTTGGCCCGAATTTTTAATTGCGGCGACAAGGTCCGCAGCGGCGATTCGTGCGGCTTCACGCCCCATTAAGTCGGCATTTGCGGCAATTACAAGGTCCATTTTGGTAGCTCCAGGTGGGAATTAAGGGGATTTTAAAAAAAAGAGTCAAGCAATCGTGATCGCACGTCGCGATCGGATTTCGAGGGGGATAGTCACGGTGAACGCCGTAAACCGCTAAATATCCATTGCTTAACCGCACGATAGTAAGCTAAGCTTGGCATCACTTCGCGAGATTAAGGTAAGGTTAATTGCCGCATCGCGGCGTTAAGGTAGGCTAAGTTGCCGCAAATGGGCGATGAGTGGGAACGGTGTGATTTGGAAAACTTGTTTTGTAACGCTCGATCAGGTACACTGCTGGTCTCGTTCGGATCACTCAGATTAGGACTGGGTAATGGAGATGCCAATATGACTCATCGTTTTGTACAGCCTTGTCCAACTTGCGGTCGCAAATTGGAAATCGGCGTCGAGCTACTTGGGCGTGAAATCGCCTGCCAACATTGTCTCGCGGAATTTACCGCAGCAGACCCGACAGCGACACAGTCGATCTTGGATGACGACAGTGCGTTGCTTGCGCGTGTGGAAGAAGTGCTCCAACGCGCTGATCATTTGTTGACAGCAAGCAACAACGCGGATGCTAATCTTACCGCGAACTAATCCCCTCTTGCTACCACCAATTTGCCCGATGCATGCATCGGGTTTTTTTATGTCTTGATCGTTCTTCGATAACGTTGATTGAATCCACGGTATCCAGAAATACCGCCGGACAGACCGCCCACACTGCCGCCTTCAGATTTCATTCCAAGGTATTAAAAATCCGGTCACCCGCGTCCCCCAAGCCGGGAACAATAAACTGCCGCTCATTCAGCGATGGATCGACAGCGCAGACGAAGATCGAGACGTTGGGGAATTCGGCCTGCACGCGGTCCAATCCTGGCTGGGCGGCGATCACGCTTAAGACGCGAATGTCCGGAACGCCCCAGCGGATCAGCCGCTCGACAGCGCTGCGGATCGATCCGCCGGTGGCCAGCATCGGGTCCAAGACCAATCCCACATCGACCGCGCCGCGTTTGGGCAATTTGTCGTAATAGGAGACCGGTTCGGCCGTCTCTTCATTGCGATACATCCCCAAATGCCAGACCTCGGCATCGGGAATCAATTGGTGCAGCGGTTCGACCAACCCAAGGCCCGCTCGCAGAATCGGGACCAGCCCCACGCGAACGGACAACTTTTGCGAAGGGCAATCGGCCAACGGCGTCTTCACCGTGATTGGTTCTGTCGGCAGATCGGCGGTGGCGTAGACACCCAACAACATCGCCAACCGATTGACGGTTGCTCGGAATTCGGCGGGGCTCGTTTTTTCGTCCCGCATCGTGGCCAAATGATGAGCCACCAGAGGATGGCTCAACTGACTCAATCGACCCATCGGCCTAGTCCTCGTCCTAAGTTGTGGAAGAAGCCGCGGCCGATCCTCGTGAACGGCCTCTCGGCGTTTTTGATCGTACCGGTTTAGATTACCGGGCAGACATCAAACCAACTGCGTTTTTGACCCTGCATCCATTCGGTCGACTCGGTCGGTCCCCACAGGCCGGGCTCGTAAACGTGCAGGTCGGGCGCCGCAGCGCTTCCCCACGCGTTGATGATCGGATCGATGATGCTCCACGCCAATTCAACCTCGTCGCTGCGCGCGAACAGGCTTGCGTCGCCGTTGACCGCATCCATCAGTAAGCGTTGGTAGGCATCGGGCATTCCCCCGGGGCCTGCTTCCTGGAACAGGAAGTCGAAGTGGCTGGTGCGGGTCTTCATTTCGGTATCGGGAACCTTCGACTGGAAGTACAGCTGCAACCCTTCGGCCGGCTGCACCTGAATCACCAACTGGTTCGCTTCGGGCGTCCGCGTCTTACCCGACGGGAACAACAGATGGGGAGGCGAACGGAACTGGATCACGATCTGAGTCGTTCGGCAGGACATCGCTTTGCCGCTGCGCAAGTAAAACGGCACGCCCTTCCAACGCCAGTTGTCGATATACAACTTCAACGCAGCGAACGTCGCGGTTTGGCTGCCCGCGGGCACCCCGTCCTCTTGTAAGTACCCTTGGTACTGTCCGCGAAGCGTATTCTTGGCGAAATCGGCCCCGGACATGGGACGCACGCTGTGCAGCACTTTGACTTTTTCATCGCGAACCAAGTTGGCGTCGTATCGCGCGGGCGCCTCCATGGCGGTGATCATCATCAATTGCAGCAAGTGATTCTGAAACATGTCGCGCAAAATACCCGACGTGTCGTAGTAGCCTGCCCGCCGGCCGATCACCACTTCTTCGGCCACCGTGATCTGCACGTGGTCGATGTAGTTGCGGTTCCACAGCGGTTCAAAAATCGTGTTGGCAAACCGCAGCGCGAACAAATTCTGAACGGTTTCTTTCCCCAGATAGTGGTCGATTCGATAGATCTGGTGTTCGTTGAACGATTTGTGAATCGAGCAGTTCAAGGCCTCTGCCGATGCCAGGTCGGTGCCAAACGGCTTCTCGATAATCACCCGCCGCGTGCCAGTGGCCTCGTCCGCCAAGCCCGCTTGGCCCATCAAAGTGATCGCCGATTCATAAAGCCGTGGCGAGGTGGATAGATAATAGACGCGGTCGCACGCCGTACCTTCCAACTCGTTGAGGTAATCGCCCAACGCGACGAAATCATCGGCTTTGGTGATATCGCCGGGACGATAATAAACATGCTGGCAGAACTGCTTCCAATCCTCGGCAGTAAAACTGGCGGGGAGGAATTTTTCAGTCGTTTCGCCGAGCTGGTTGCGCCACTGATCGTCGCTGAAGTCGCTCCGCGAAACGCCGACGATTCGAGTTCCCTCGGGCAATCGTTTCTTCTGGAACAAGCGAAATAACGCGGGAATCAATTTGCGACTGGTCAAGTCGCCCGAGGCACCAAAGATTACGATCGTACTGGCCATGTCGTTGTCTCTCACCATCGCTCGTCCAACGGATTCGTTTCTACGTGGATAAATAAGTGTAGCGGCCTGGGCGGGCATTACGAGTGGTGCAGCGCGGTTGTTTCCACGCGCCACAGATGAGTCGCGAGATCACGCCGCCACAGGCAGCTGGCGGTGGACTCAACGCCCTGGCCGACGCTGCAAACGGTCATCCCGCCAACGGACGTCGCGCAATGTTTGTCCGCGCGCCACCAGATGTTCAAACAAGAAATCGGCCGCGTCGCGACGCAGGCGCCGCTGGTCGGTCAAATCGGCAAAGCGCTGGCCTGTCGTCCGCTTTGCGTGGACGTAAACCAGGTGCAGCCCAAGTCCCGATCGAATGATCGGCAACAACGTGCTGGGCTCTGCCGCCAGCGCCGCTTCGGCAACGACAGCTGGTAAATCGCCATCGGCCCCAATCCAACCGATGTGTCCGTCATCGGCGGCGCTTCCGGCTTGCGAATGCTCCGCTGCTGCATCGGCAAAAGAGATCGCGTCGCTACGAATCCGATCGGCGATCTTTTCCAAAGTCTCCAGCTGCTCCGGATCGCTGATGAAGATCTGCGAGATGTCGACCTGGGTGCCGTTATAAAGATAGGATCGCGTCTCAAAGAACCGCTGCAGATTGGCATCGTTCAAGCGAACGCGCAGGAGATCGTTCCACAGACTCAACCAAGCGACTTCGGACTGCAGCGCGGCGACGTCGGTATGCTGCTGGGCTGCAGCTTGCTCAAGCGTCGTGCCAGTGGCCAGCACCTGCTGCTGCCACGCTTGAATTGCTTGGTCGATGATCGCCGCGCCCGCTTTGCCCGACTGATCTCGCAACGCCGCAAGTGCCAAGTGACGTCGGACCAAGACATGGGCGATCGCCGAGCGCAGCGAAGGATTAGCTTCCAGATCGGTGGCCGTCAAGCCACGTCGATGGATCAGTAAATCGATCTCACTGGAAAGGACTGGGGCTTCGCCAATCCAGGCGATCGCGTCCGCCTCCGATTGGCTTTGGCCCGACGCGGGCAACGTCCAAAGGCAGGCTAGGAGGATCGGCAACCAACGTGAGCGGCGATGGATCATGGCAGCAGGATGTCGTGCAAGGTGAAACGAACTTCGCTGCGGACGATCGACGAAGGGGTTTCATAATGGAATTGAAAGCGAGCCGGCTGGCTCTCCAGATCGAACAGATATCCGATCCCGATTTCGTCGGACGTTTGGCGATAGATCTCGTATCCCAAGTTTTCGATCCGGGTCGGCTGGGCCGGTTTATCGGATCCATCGTCGGGGGTTTCTGCGGGATCGGTATTCGCTGCGGTCACGTAAGCGGGATTATCGAAGACCCAACCACGATGCGATTCAAGCGCACGATCGGCCTGTTTGAATTTCACGTTCACCCGCAGCTCGTGCAGCGAACCGTTGCCGCGAACACTTTCCAATGTGACGGTCACATCGCCGGCATCTTTGGACGGGAAGGTGTCGCTGCCCAGATCGAAATCAAAGTGTTTGATCTTGCCCGGCAGCAGCGCGTCGATCGTTCCCGAAAGCGTATCGATCTTTGCAGGGCGTCCGGCGGGCAATTGAAACGGAATCGATGTCTGCGTCGACGGAATCCCCGCGTTGGGCATCGCTTCAGCCGTCTCGGCCGACGCTTGCAGCTGCAACACATCGCCATTGTCCAGCTTCGCCCCAAACTCTTTCAACGGCAGGGAGAGTCCGATCGGCGTCAGCCGCAGTTCCCACGAGATGTCGATCATCAGGTCGAGTCCGCTGAGCCGCGGGTTATGCAAATCGCGTCGCGCGGTGACGCTGATCGGTTCGATTCGAAAGACGCCGCTGTACGCGGCGGTGTCGCTGCGGCGGGGGCGATCGGGACTGCGAGGGACCAATTTCAAGGATTGTTCGACACCGCCAAAGCGATCGATATCCAAGTCGGCGGCGTCGAGGACTTCATCGACAGCGTTCCAGAAAGGAATCTTGACGGCGTGGATCTTGACCGGCAGCGATGCATTGATCGCTCCGGAAAACTGAACCTTCGTCTGTCGAGTGATCTGGCCCAGCGCGTCGCCAAGGGTCCGCGCGTCGCGGATGGTGATGGGCGTTGCATCGATGGAGGTCGTCGATTCTAGCTGTTCCAACTGGCTGCGAATCCGCCGCAACCGCTGGCGCATCTCGGCCGTGGGGAGATCGTTTTCCCGTGGCAACAGCCCCAGGATGTCGAGCCCCAGATCGATCAATTCGCGTTCGGCGGCTTGCCGTTCGGAGAGTGTTCGCGCATCGAGCGCTGCGATCAAGCGTTCGACTTTCACGGCGCGATCGCGTTCGCTGGCCGCAGGGTCGGTCGGCTGCTGGGCGAGGGCGGCCTCAGCCCCGAACACCGCCAGCAGCAGGAGCGTCGCAAGCCGCTTCGAAATCACGGAGCCCGACGCATCATCGGGGCGGGGCGTTGTAATCGTCATGATCGGCACTGGCTTAAACGAGAGAATCGTAACTTGAAGCGATCGGCCCACGTTGGGCGTGGCCAGTCGGTCCCCAAGGGTTCCGATGGCGTAGGGTTCATCTGCGAGGCAAGTCACCGCCAAGGGGGCCTTTCATCGTAACACGTCGCTCGTTTCCGGTCACAAATCTCGAACCTATTTTGCTTCGGATATGCCAGCTTCTCATCGCACCGTTTTGATTTTCTTGGCGTTTGCGCTATCGTGTTCCTCGGGCCGAGCGAGGCTTTCGGCCAGCGACCGCGATCCCATGCTGGGATTGAACCTGCAAGGTGAAGCGGTACAAGGGATGTCGTTGCTGTGGACTTCTGGTCGCGCTGTCGTGCTGCAACGCGATGGCCGATTGTTCGATTTTGATCCGGCCGATGCGTCGCAGGTGCGGGTCGCTGATACCCGCTTCGACCCCGCCAGCCAAGCGGAAATGCGGAGTCAGCTGTATCGTGAATTCGGCGACCGATACCAGGTCACCGCGACATCACACTATCTTGTGGTGCATCCGACACAGGGTGGGCATTGGCCGGAGGTCTTCGAGAGCTTGCACCGGGCGTTCTTGCAGCACTGCCGCACGCGCACCCTACCGCTGCGCAAGTCGCGGTTTCCGATGGTCGCGATCGTGTTTCCCGACCGCGCCAGCTTTTTGCGGTACGCTCAATCCGATGGGAATCGTCCCGTGGGAGGCAATGTGCTGGGCTACTACTCGCGAAACAGCAATCGCGTCGCGCTGTACGATCACGGCGCGACGTCCGGTGGCGTTTCGGCGACGATGCGCCACGAAGCGGCCCATCAATCGGCGTTCAATTGGGGCATTCATTCCCGCGTGGCGAAACAGCCGCATTGGATTATCGAAGGCTTTGGGACGATGTTCGAAGCCGAGGGGATTCACGATTCGGCGAGCAATCGAACGTTACAAGAACGCGTCAATCGAGAGCTGCTGATCAGTCTCCGCAAACGGTATCCCGATTCGCAATCGCTGGCCGCCGCGATCGACGATTTGGTTCAAGACGACCGAACGTTTGCTAACGATGCCGAATCGGCCTACTCCGTCGCTTGGGCGATGACCTTTTTTCTAGCCGATCGACGCCCCGATGTGATGCGTCAATTGGTGACCCATTACAGTTCGCGTCTCCCCTTTATCACCTACCCGGCGGAGGAGCGGCGGAGCGATTTCGAGCGAGCGATTGGCATCTCGATACCAATGCTCGCTTCACAAATCCAGCAGTTTCTCGGTGACGTCCGCTAAGCGTGGATGCTCTTGTAACGGGTTTTGCGTCCGTCGTCGGATTCACCCATCCGTTCACGGCGTTGCGCTTCATAGGTCTCGAAGTTGCCTTCGCACCAGTGCGCGTATCCGTCCCCTTCGAACGCTAGGATGTGCGTCGCTAGGCGGTCCAAGAACCAACGATCGTGCGACGTCACAACGACGCAGCCGGCAAAGTTCTGGATCGCTTCTTCCAACGCACGCAAGGTATCGACGTCCAGATCGTTTGTCGGTTCATCCAACATCAATACATTGACGCCGCGACGCAGCAGTTTGGCCAAGTGAACGCGGTTGCGTTCACCACCGGACAACTTGCCAACCTTCTTCTCCTGGTCAGGGCCTTTGAAATTGAACCGTGTGACGTAGCTGCGCGAATTCACCGTCCGCCCCCCCAGGTCGATCGTGTCGTGCCCTCCGCTGATCTCTTGGTAGACCGTTGCGTCGTCGTTCAACGAATCGCGACTCTGGTCGACATAGCCGAGATCGACTGTCGGACCGACGCGGAATTCGCCGCTGTCGGGCGTATCCTGACCGGTCAACATTCGGAACAGCGTCGTCTTGCCGACACCATTGGGGCCGATCACGCCCACGATACCACCGGCGGGAAGGTTGAACGAAAGGTCCTTCATCAACACCTTGTCGCCGAAAGCCTTGTTGATGTTCTTCGCTTCGATCACCAGTTCGCCCAAGTGCTTTCCGGGCGGGATCTGGATTTCCAATTCGTCGGGACGCTCTTGGAACTCCTCGGCAACCATCTTGTCGTAGGCCGCGATACGCGCTTTGCTCTTGGACTGTCGCGCCTTGGGACTCATCCGAATCCATTCCAGCTCGCGAGCCAAGGTGCGTTGCCGCGCCTGTTGCTTGCGGCTTTCGCCTTCCATTCGCTTCTCTTTCGCCTGCAACCAAGCGGTGTAGTTGCCTTCGAATGGGAAGCCCTTGCCGCGATCGATTTCCAAAATCCACTGGGCAACGTTGTCCAAGAAGTAGCGATCGTGAGTGACCGCGACGACGGTGCCGGGATATTTGGCCAGGTGTTCTTCCAACCATTGCACCGATTCGGCGTCCAAGTGGTTGGTCGGTTCGTCCAACAGCAGCAGATCGGGTTGGCGGATCAACAGCTGGCACATCGCGACGCGGCGGCGTTCACCACCGGACAGCTTGGTCACGTCGGCATCGCCCGGCGGCAGATTCATCACCTGCATCGACATTTCGACTTGGCGTTCGAGTTCCCACAGGTTGCCGGCGTCGATCTTATCCTGCAGATCGGCCATCTCGTCGCACAACTTCTGCATTTGGTCGGGATCTTCGACCTCGCCCAACAGGGTGCCGATCTCGGTGTAGCGATCCAAGACCGCTTGGCGTTCAGCTACCGCGACGGCCACGTTTTCGGCGACAGTCTTGGTTGGATCCAGATGCGGTTCTTGCGACAGATACCCAGCGGTGTAGCCCGATGCGAGCCGGGCGACACCTTCAAATTCGGTATCCTGGCCGGCCATGATCTTCAACAGCGTACTTTTGCCCGCACCGTTGGGGCCCAAAACGCCGATCTTGGCACCGGGATAGAAGGCCAGCCAAATGTTCTCCAAGACAACCTTCTGGCCGTGCTTTTTGGTTAAGTCTTCGACTTGGTAGATGTGGTGTTTTCCCATTCTCTTCGCTTCAAGTTCGCTGGGCAGAGCCCGATCTGTTTATGATTCAATCTAATAGATGATGCGTCCCGCCAACTGCGGGACGCTTGCCGATCCGGTCGGCGGCGATCGACTAGCTGAGCATCTTCTGCAACGTGTCGACCATCCGTGT
The DNA here is from genome assembly GCF_007753095.1 of Rosistilla carotiformis. Lineage (NCBI taxonomy): Bacteria > Pseudomonadati > Planctomycetota > Planctomycetia > Pirellulales > Pirellulaceae > Rosistilla > Rosistilla carotiformis. Next base: position 2,172,171 of record NZ_CP036348.1, on the reverse strand, counting down.
CTGCACCATCCCCTTGAACGGCATCGCTGCCAGTGGCAGTTGGCTTTCGACATCGACAACGTCTTCGCTGACCGACAGCAGCGATTTGATCTTGAACCCCATCGCTTCGAACGAAATGGTCAGCGTGTCTTCTTCCCAGACCCGCTGCATGTTCTTGACCTTGTCGCCATAATCGCGCTCCATGCGTTCGGCCATGTAGTCCAACTTCTCCTTGGCTTTTTCTTTGCCCAGGGTATTGGTGACTTGGGAGTTCACTTTCGGCATCTGCTTTAAATCCTGAATGAGATATTTTGGGTTTCGCCACTGCGAACCGGTCGGCTAGCCCTCGCGAACGATGGCACTGATCTGTTTGAAGTTGGGATCGGCAGCGGTCTGGCACCACTCGAATAAAACGCTTTCGGTTGTCACAAGCGTTGCCCCTTCGGATTGCATTCGATCCAGTGCGATCTGATGATCGCGAGCGCCGCGAGCCCCAACGGCATCGGCAACAACGAAGACATCGATTTGCCGCGCCAACAAATCTAACGTCGTTTGCAAAACGCAGATATGGGTCTCGATTCCGACAACAATCCATTGGGACAAGCCGTGCGCGGCGGTAAGCTGAGCAATCGATTCGCAACCCGCGCCACTGAATGCAAGCTTTTCGTCGGGCGTTGGGAACCGTTCGGCGAGGGGCGATGCCAGTGGACCAAGTCCTTGCGGATACTGGACCGTCGCCGTCCGCGGCACGCTGAGCAATTCCGCCGCACGGCACAACCGATCGGTGTTGGCGATGATTTGAGGACTCCCATCGATCCCCGGCAACAGCTTGGTCTGCAGGTCGACGACTAGCAATCCGCTCCCCGTGCGGTCGATCAAGCGGCTGCTTCGAAAGGTAGGATCCATCGGACTCATTAAATGCGGGCACGGATTTGCGGGTCGTTGGAACCATCCTACCGTGCGGCTCATTTTCTTCCAAGCTGCCCGACATTTAACGGCCGTGCCAATCGATGGTCCCCGTCGATCGATCCACGAGGCGGGCCGCCCGACGCGCTGTCGAAGGCTGTCCTAGTGGAATGCCGCCGCGGATCGATCCGTGTCATGCGCTTGATTGCTCCGCGAATCGATTGCTACTAAGCTCAAGACACTTATGAATCGCAGGTCCTTTCCCTTACCGATCGCTGCTCCAGTGAATCCATCGAACTGAATTGAAGAAGGGGGAGGGATGCGGATCGATCTGGTGATTACCGAATTGTTTATTGGCGGCGCCGAACGTCAGTTAACCGAACTGGCGATCGGGCTGGCTGAGCGGGGAGCCCAAGTGCGAGTGATCTCGCTGGATGTGTTGGCCGATTCGCCGCCTCAGGATCAGCTGTTGCGACGTCTGCGAGCTGCCCAGGTCGAAGTTCGCTCGCTCGGCTGCCGTTCGGTATGGGCGTTTCCACAAGCGATCCTGCGGCTGCGACGGCTATTTGCCGAGGATCGCCCCGATCTGGTCCAGACGTTCTTATTCCATGCCAATGTTCTCGGCATCTGGACCGCAGCGCGTGCGGGGATTGCTTTGCGCGTCGGTGGTGTGCGGGTCGCGCAGCCTAACCGAGCCCGTTTGTGGCTGGAACGGCTCGCAACGCGGCGGATGCAGGCGATCGTCTGCGTCAGCCAAGCCGTGGAAGATTTTGCGAGACAGCACTTGGCCAGCCCCCAGACCGCCCTGCTGACGATCCCCAACGGCGTCGATGGCAGCCGGTTTTCACAAGCCGCACCGATCGACTGGGGAACGCTGGGCATCGCGACGGAGGCCGATGTCATTTTGTATGTGGGGCGTCTGCACCCCCAGAAGGGTACGGATTGGCTGATGGAAGCCGCCCCGAGACTGCTGTCTGAAAATCCCCGAGCTGCGTTGGTGATCGTCGGATCCGGGCCGTGGCAAGCGATGGTGGAATCCGAGTTGGCGAAGCTGCCGGCAGGACGCACGGCCTTAATGCCGTTGCAGGCAGAGATCGCCCCGTTGATGGTCGCTGCCAAGGTGTTGGTGCTGCCTAGTCGCTACGAGGGGATGCCGAACGTCGTAATGGAATCGATGGCGGCGAATCTTCCCGTGGTTGCCAGCGATGCAGAGGGGGTTCGCGAGCTGCTAGGGGAAATGATCGAACCACAAATCGTTTCTTTTGGTGATACCGATGCGCTCTGTCGCAAGCTCTCGGCGCTGCTGGCCGAATCGGAACTTCGGTCGGAAGTTGTTGGCAGCAATAAGGTTAGGGCGGACTCGTTGTTCTCGGTTTCCGCCATGGTCGATCGTTATCGGGAACTTTACGAAAGCCTCGCTGCGAATCCCTAAGCGGTGTCGGATCGGGGCTGGGAAAAAATTCCGCGTCCGGAAGTGCTTGTCAGGTAATGACCTAAGTTTGCTAGCACGCCTTCGGTCGCGGTGTTTTCTACTAGGATTTGGTTGACCGCGGGACGGGGATCGGTATTCTGTGGTGGTCACGTATCGCGACGTAAGACCTTCACGGAACCTGTCTTACGCTCGCATTGAAGGGACGAAATCGATTGCAAGATGCGCACATGACCCTGTCAGGCAAGACATCAGAGATTATGCTGTTGGGCGACGCACACCCCAAAGATTGGCGGTGGGCGAAGGCTTTGACGTGGAATCGCGATGAAGCCCGACAAAAAACGGAACAAATAGCGGATGACGCCTTAGAAGGCACGAATAAATCGATGTGATGTCGAGCCGAATTCGGGTCCATGGGGTGCCAATCCGCACCACGATCCTCCTTCCGCGAGGAACGCCTTGCATGGATTCGGACACGCGGTCAGCCAACGGCCACTGGCTGACGGCACGATGCGTCAGGCAATTGGCGATTCGCAGAATCGCCAACGTCTGAAATATTGAAGAAAGAGTCCATGGACTGTAGACAGGATGTGTACAGTCGCGACCGCGCGGTGAACAACTTCGGTTGTCCACCGTGCAAGTCTTGACCTTCCGGGCACATGGACGTGCCCCGGTCAGGCTTGCTTTCATCGCTTTTCTTGCGGACTTTGCTTCCTCACCCTCGTTCGCGTCCCCCTAGCTCGCTCGATGGGATATCATCCCTGAGATGATTCGACGCCTTCTTTCCACGTTTTCGCAGCCCTTTGATTGCTCATGACTGATTCCGATTCCTCCACCAGCATGCACGTGCCGGTTCTCCCGTCGGAAGTCATCGAAGGCCTGGACCTCGCCCCCGGCAAAACGATCATCGACGGTACTTTTGGCGGCGGTGGGCACGCCCGATTGATCGTGCCGCGGATCTCGCCTGGCGGCATGCTGATCGGGATGGATCGCGATCCCCATGCGATTCATCAATACGGGGCCCAGTGGCGTGACGCGTTGCCCGGCCCCGAAATCGCGGGAACACCGTTGCCGCAAATCGAACTGATCAACGACAGCTACCATCGCATCCCGCAAGTGCTACAAGAACGGGGCCTCGATGGGGTCGACGGGATCCTGTTGGATCTAGGTTTATCGAGCGATCAATTGAACGATCCTGCGCGCGGCTTCAGTTACCAAACCAGCGGCGACCTGGACCTTCGCTTCGACCCGACCAGCGGCGAAGCAGCTCGCGATTTGTTGTTGCGTTTGCCCGAGAAAGAGATTGCCGACCTGATCTATCAGTTTGGTGAAGAGCGTTGCAGCCGGCGGATCGCCCGGCGGATTGTCGAACGCCGCAAAGAACGCCGCGCCGTGACCACCGCGGATGAATTGGCAACGCTCGTCCGCAGCTGCGTCCCTCGCAGCAAGAACCATCGAATCGATCCGGCCACTCGCACTTTTCAAGCATTGCGGATCGCTGTCAATCATGAGTTGCGGATCGTTAAACAGGCGTTGGAAGACCTGCCGGGCTGCCTCCGACCGGGCGGGCGGCTCGCCGTGATTAGCTTCCATTCACTCGAAGACCGGATTGTTAAATACGCATTTCGCGAAGCGGATGATCTCGAGATCCTGACTCGCAAGCCCCTTCTGGCTTCCGATCGCGAGAACGCCGAAAACCCGAGGGCCCGTAGCGCGAAGCTGCGGGTCGCGGTTAAAAAAGGTGGAAGCCAAGATTAGTTCTGCGGTCTTTTCCGGGGGGCGGTCGGTTGCAGTTTCCGTTGGCAGCAAGGGGGGGGCACTATCGCCTACCGCCGGTTGGTCGCCTCGATGGTTCTCTGTTCCGCATAGCCAGCGAGCCAATCGTCACTCCCGAACTCTGTGTCGCGATGGAGGTGAAGGCACCGATTTGCAGATAGCGGGAGAGCGGAAATTTGGCGCACCGGCTAGTTGGCAGACGAAGATTTGGGCTGCGAATTCGCACGCCACCAGGCATTCGCTTCCTCTGCTGTCCAGGGGTGCTTGGCGGCGAGTTCTTCCAGCCGAGCGCGAAGCTGAGCGGCGTTGTCGGGGCGATCGTCGGGCGACTTGGCAAGACATCGCATGACGATCGCATCCAACGCCGGAACCGAAATGGTTGCACCGGCTTGACTTGGCGGCAGCGGCATCACGCCCAAGACCTGCTCAAAAATCATCTCGGGATTTGCTGTCGTGAACGGTGGCCGGCCGGTCAACATGAAGTAGCCGACCGCGCCAATTGCGTAGACATCCATTCGTGGGTCGACGGCGGCGGGAGTGCGAACGCGCTCAGGAGACATGAACATCGGCGTTCCGGCCCAGATCGTCTCCCGCGTGCGGAATTCTCTACTGTTGGGGGCAACCGATTTTGCCAAACCGAAATCGAACAGGATGAGCCAATCGGGTTCGTTTCCCCGCCGCGTGATGATGATGTTTTCGGGCTTGATGTCGCGATGGATCAGCCCCGCAGTGTGCGCCTCTTCGATCGATTTGCACAGCTGGATCAAAAAATGCAACACCCGGCTGGTGGGCAACGAACCGCTGCGGAGGATGACCGTGCTGAGGGTCAAACCATCGAGATACTCCATCGCAAAGTAGATCAAACCGTCGTCGGTGCGACCGTAATCGAGGATCCGGATCGTGTGGGGGCTGGTCAACTGGGCCGCCAGTTTAACTTCGCGATCAAATCGCCCAACGTCCACCATGGTCAAGCGGTCGGGCCTTAAGATCTTGACGGCGCTGGCGCGCTTCAGCAGCGAGTGCCGCGCACGATAGACATACCCCATTCCCCCTTCGCCAATCTTCTCGAGTAACTCATAGGCTCCGACCTGTTGCATTTTCGAATCGGTCGAAAATTGGCGGGGGCCAAATAAGCCGATGCCAAACCATGGCAGCGCCGTCAGGCCCAATGGCAGCAGCAGCATCGCGGCAAGACCATACCGCATCTTCCGCGAAAACGCGTAGGCATCGCCGAACGCCATTTCGCTGATGATCCCGAGCTCCAGTTCGGGAATCCAACGCCAGGCTCCAACCACCCATTCGCCGTGAATGTCGCGATAGCCTTCGATATTCGAACCATCTTCGCCAACGGTCACCCGAGCCGCCGCTTCGGTTAGTGGCAACATTTGACGCGGTCGTTCGGAATGGTATCCATTGGCCAGATTGCCCCCCGGATCGACCACACGGACAAATCGATTGGACCCGTCGGATGTGTCGATGATCCCCAGTTCGGCCCAGCGGTTCTGGTACCGCGATCGCATCAGCATGTTTGCGTTGCGATCGATACAAAACGTGTCCGCTGACGTGCCGACGTTTTGTTTTTCAAAAAACGCCTGGAAGTACCGCAACCAATTCGGATCGCGCACGCGAAGCACCGCCTTGGGGCTGGCCCCCGAGGCGTCGATCGGAAACGAGATCCACATCCGTGCCGACGACTCGGAATCGCTGTCCGACGTGCCGGCGGAAGTCGCCGTTGGGAATTGGATCTGAACCGTTCCATTGAGGGCGCGGCCCAGTTCGATCATCGACTCGGGAGGCATGTGTTTGCCAATATCGCCACGGTCCGCCTGCGAACTAGCCAAGGTTACCCCCTGGGGGTTCCACAGCGCGTATTGCACTTCGTCGCCGAATAACGTGGCAGCGCGATCGCGCAGCCGGTCGGGAAGTGGACTGTCTAATAGCTGATCTCGTGTCGGAGAAGGCCCCAATTCGGAATAGTCTTGGGCGATGTTTACGAGATCGGGATCGCGCCCCCAAAGCTTGCCATCGGTCTTCAGCTGCGTCGCCCACTGCTGGACTCCTGCGGTTGCCGATTTGACGTTGGAACGCAATGCGGCTCGTTCAAAATCGATCGAGTAGCGGCGGACACCGCGGTCGATCAACCACGCGACAAACAGGGAGACGAGGCATGTCAGAAGAAAGATCGCAGGGCGTGGCGAGCGGTGTAAACGTGATTTCACCCAACTGGTGACCGACGGTTTATTGGGACGCATCCGCGCCAGCACCGCTGCATCGTTGACAATCGTTTGCGAGGATTGCGGATGAAACGCCGTCTGCCCTTCCCGCGTGGCCGCTTCGGAGTCGTGGTGCTTTAACAAGTCCAGCACGTCGCTGCGAAGTGCCGTATCCTCGCCACAGAGCGAATCGAGTTGAGCCATTTGGCTATCGAGGGGCACGCTTTCTACAGCAAGAAAAATCTCTTTGACGCGTGCGTAGCGCTCCGGCGTCATTCGCGTGCGTCCTCATCGAGCGTGTTCCTAAGCCAAGCGCGGGCCATCGCCCACTCTTTCTCGACCGTGCGAAGTCCCATTTGCAACGCGCCGGCAATTTCTTTCATCGTCATCCCGCCGAAAAAACGCATCTCGACGATCCGGGCTTGCGTGGGATCCAGCCCGGCCAAGGTTTCCAGCAGGTCATCCAACGCCAAGACGTCGGCATCGCGTTCCATTGAAAATGTCGAAACGTCATCCAGTTCGATCCGTGACCATTCGCCACCTCGTTTTTGAGCATGGACACGTCGCGCATGATCGACAAGGATTCGCCGCATCACCCGTGCACCAATCGCAAAGAAATGCGTCTTGCCGGCCCAATCCACGCGACTCTGATCGATCATCCGGAAATAGGCTTCGTGCACCAACGACGTGGCACTCAGCTTGTCGCGGTCGGGTTCGTCACGCAGGTAACTGCCCGCCAAACGAATTAAATCGTCGTAGACGAGCGTGAATAGCCCCTCTGCCTTAGGGTTCCCCTTGGCACGCTGTGACTTCAGAAGCTGGTCGGTTGCATTTTCCATCTGTTCTCGGGGAGACTGTCTTTTTCGAACCCAAGTGTTTTATCTGCGAACTCGCAAACCGAGAAGCCGCGATTGTGAACGCCACAACCAACAATCCATACCTTTGTAAACTCCACCTATTCTACCCGAAATGGAATAATTTCACTATTGCGAACTAACAAAGCGATCAAAAGTTGCCAAATCGGGGCGGCCAAACCGGTCGCAAGGACAATAACGTCTAACGACACCACACTTGTCCACGGAATATCCAGTATTTAATTGTCCTGCCCCGCCTGCCAGCGGGGGCTGCTATCACCCGTATAGGCGTCACAATCCAAAAAAACCGCACCATCAAGGTGGTGTCGGTCGACGCCCCCTGCGGATATCCAGTCGTTTTAACTGTCCAAGATAACCACTAGATCGCCGGTGTCGACCTGACTCCCCGGCTTCACCACCAGCTTCTTAACCAAACCTTTATGGGGGGCGGAAATCGTCGTTTCCATTTTCATCGCTTCCAGCACCAACAGTTTCTGTCCCGCTTGAACCTTGTCCCCCTCGGCAACGGCGACACTGACCACCATCCCCGGCATGTTCGCCGCTATTTGAGCCGAATCGCTGGGGTCGGCTTTGACCGCTTTGGCGTTCTCCGGTTCCAACGCCTTGTCGATCACTTCGATCTCTCGGGGTTGGCCGTTGAGTTCAAAGAAGACCGTGCGGTGCCCATCGGGATGCGGTTGGCCGGTAGCCAAATATTTCACGATCAAACGCTTGCCAGGCTCGATATCGACAGCGATCTCTTCACCGGGTTGTTGCCCATAAAAGAAATTTGGAGTCGGGATATTGCTGACATTTCCATACTCGTCGCGATACTTCGCATAATCGCTAAACACCTTGGGGTACAGCAGCATCGACGCGGCGTAGCGATCGGCATCGCTGCCGACCAGTGATTCGGCCTCCGCCTTGGCAGCCGCAACGTCCGCCGGGGGCATCGATTCGCCGGGGCGGCCGGTCACCTGAGTTTCTCCCTGTAGCACCACATCGATCATCCGCTGCGGGAAGCCACCCGGCGGTTGCCCCATCCGGCCACCAACCAGATCGACGACGGACGCCGGGAAAGCGATCGGTTTGTCCGATTGCAACACATCCGCGGCGGTCAATTCATTGGCGACCATGAATAGCGCCAGATCGCCAACGGCTTTGGAAGTGGGAGTAACCTTGACGATATCCCCTAACAATGTGTTGCACGCGGCATAAGTTTTGCAGACTTCAGCCCATCGATCGCTGAGTCCCAAGGCGCGGGCCTGTTGAAAGAGGTTGGTGTATTGCCCGCCGGGCATCTCATGTTCGTAGAGATCGCCGGTCGCCGGTAGCACCAAGCTTTCGAAAGGCGTGTAAAATTCGCGCGCCGCCTGCCAGTAGGTGGCCAACGACGTCAACGCTTCGGTCGAAAGGGAGCTTTCTCGCGGCGTGTTTCGAAACGCTTCGACCAGCGTGTTCAGATTCACCTGTGACGTTCCCCCCGACAGCGGCGCCAACGCGGCGTCGGCGATCTGCAGTCCCTCATCGGCGGCCGCCAAAATTGAAGCCCCCTGGATCCCGCCGGTATCGTGCGTGTGGAAGTGAATCGGAATTCCCACGTTCTCACGAAGCGCTTTGACCAGCGTCCGCGCGGCCTGTGGCTTCAACAAACCCGCCATATCCTTGATCGCCAGCAGATGCGCCCCCAGCTTTTCCAGTTCCTTGGCTAGGTCGACGTAGTAGTTCAACGAATACTTCGTTCGCTTGGGGTTCTGGATGTCGCCGGTGTAACAGATCGACGCCTCGCAGATTCCCCCAGCATCGATCACCGCGTCCATCGCCACGCGCATGTTCGGCACCCAATTCAATGCGTCGAAAACACGGAAGACATCCATCCCCGCGGCGGCAGCTTCTTTGACGAACAATCGCACGACGTTGTCGGGGTAGTTCGTGTAGCCCACGGCGTTGGAAGCTCGCAACAACATTTGGAACAAGATATTGGGGACCGCCGCCCGCAGATCGACCAAGCGGTTCCAGGGGCATTCGTTCAGGAACCGCATCGACGTGTCGAACGTTGCCCCACCCCACATCTCCAGCGAGAACAATTGCGAAGCCAGGTGCGAATAGGCCGGTGCGATCTGCAGCATGTCAAAGCTGCGGACACGAGTTGCCAACAGCGATTGATGCGCATCGCGCATCGTGGTGTCGGTCAACAGCAAGCTGGATTGATTATTGATCCAATCGACCAGCCCGGAGACTCCACTTTTCAAAAACACATCGCGGGAACCCTCGGGCGGCTTGGCCGCAACCGGTAGCTCGGGAACCGGGGCCGGTGCACGCCGCGTTGCCACGGGCCGATCCAAAACCAGTGGGTTGCCGTTGACAATCGTTTCACCTAGGAACTTTAGCAGCTTGGTGGCTCGGTCGCGGCGGCGCGGCAGTTGAAACAAATCGGGGGTTGTGTCGATCAGTCGCGTCGTTGCGTTGCCCGACAGGAACTTTTCGTTTTTGATCAATCGGGTCAGAAACGGAATGTTCGTCTTCACACCACGGATCCGGAACTCCTGTAAACAGCGTTCCATCCGCGACGCCGATTCGGCCAGAGTGCGACCGCGTGCGGAGACCTTGACCAGCATCGAATCGTAAAACGGATTCACGACAGCGCCACTGAACGCGCTGCCGGCATCCAAGCGAATCCCCAAACCACCGGCGGAGCGGTAGTGGGTGATGCGTCCATAATCGGGCAGGAATTGGTTCTCCGGATCTTCGGTGGTCACACGGCATTGCATCGCAAAGCCGATCGTTTTCAGTTCCTCCTGCGGGGGCAGTGCCAATTCGGGATCGGTCAACGGGAGCCCGCTGGCAACCATGATCTGCGATTTAACAAGATCGATCCCCGTCACCTCTTCGGTCACCGTGTGCTCGACTTGGATCCGCGGATTGACTTCGATGAAGAAGAAGTCGCCCGTGTCGACATCCAATAGGAATTCGACGGTACCCGCGTTTTCATAGCCGACCTGATTTCCGATCGCCAACGCCGCGTCGCACAACGCTTGGCGGGTTTCGGGAGCAAGGTTGGGGGCGGGAGCCAGTTCGACAACCTTTTGATGCCGCCGCTGGACGCTGCAATCTCGTTCGTAGAGATGCAATAGATTTCCGTGCTGATCCCCTAACAGTTGCACTTCGATGTGCCGCGCGCGTTCGACGAAGCGTTCGACAAAGACTTCGTCGCTGCCAAAGGCGGTCAACGATTCGCGTTGGGCTTGCTCGAAACTGGCGGCCAGTTCCTGTTCGCCGCGGACGATGCGCATCCCGCGTCCGCCGCCTCCCTTGGATGCTTTTAACATCACCGGATACCCCACCTTGGCAGCTTGTTCCAGGGCGTCGTCGAGGTCGCGCAAAGCTTCGTTGGTGCCGCCGAGCACGGGAACGCCAACCTGTTGAGCGATTTTGCGGGCGGCAACCTTATCCCCAAGCATTTCCAGCGAATGCACGCTGGGGCCCACAAACGTGATGCCAGCATCTTCCAAGGCCTTCGCAAAATCGGCGCGCTCCGAAAGGAAGCCATATCCGGGGTGGACCGCGTCGATGCCGTGCGTCAAACAGATCTGCACGATCGCCGGAATATCCAAATACGAACGAATCGGCTCGCCCTGCTTGCCGATCTGGTAAGCTTCATCAGCCTTGAAGCGATGGAGCGCGTAGCGATCTTCGTAAGAATAGATGGCGACGGTGCGAATTCCCAATTCGTGGGCACTACGAAAGACGCGGGTGGCGATTTCGCTGCGGTTGGCGGCAAGCAATTTTCGGATTGGACGCATTGGGGATTCGCTGGATTTGGGGGAGCAATACTATTGGTGGTCGGTGGGGGACCGCCTTAAGAGAGCCTTTTTTATAGTGAGCCTTCGCCGCGACGGGGAGGTCCGCGTCAATAAATTTGCCTTCGAACAACACCAACCTGCCGCGGCGCTCTTGGGATTCCCACCGCGGCAATTTAGAATGGGCCTACTATGATGAATCACTTGCGATGCACTCTGAGCGTGATTTTTTTGGCAGCCGTGGCGGCAAACCCGTCGCTGTGCCAAGCCCCTCCGGAACTCGATACGCTTGCCGCGCTCGAAGCGGAAGCGAACCTCCCGTCGATCGAGAAAGAATTTCTCATGCGGATCGACGACTTTCGCGAACTCGAAACGGTCCTGCAACCGGTCGCGCGTAAAGCGATTGCGGCGACCGTCGGCGTTCGCTTGGGCGACGCTTATGCCAGCGGAGTGATCGTCAGCCGCGATGGTTTTGTGTTGACCGCCGCGCACGTCAGCGGTGCCCCCGGACGTTCGGTGCGGTTGACTCTATCGGACGGTCGCACGGTGAAAGGGACAACGCTTGGGCAAAACACCGACGTCGACGGTGCGCTGATTAAGATCGATGGTTCGGGACCGTGGCCCTTCCTGCCGATGGCGGATCCCAGCGTGGTCACGCGTCCGGGCGATTGGTGTTTGGCTACCGGGCACCCTGGCGGATACGATCGCAATCGTCCCGCACCGCTGCGACTGGGGCGAGTGATTTCGGTCAATGGTTACCGCTTGCGAAGCGATTGCCCGATCGAACCTGGCGATTCGGGCGGTCCCTTGGTGGATCTACGAGGCTATGTGATCGGGGTGCACAGCCGGATCTACGACGATGCCACGGGCAACCTGCATGTTCCCATTGTGACCTATCAACGGACCTGGGATCGGTTGAAGCAGAGTCAGGTTTCGGCGCTCGGTCCGGCCAGCAGTTTTTTGGCGCAATTCGATTTCGATCAAGACGGACAACTGACGCTCGCCGAACTGCCCGACGGACCGCGTCGTGACGCCTATCAACGGCTGGGGAAAACCTTCGATTTCGATGTCGAACAACCTCAAGAAATCAGCGAACTGCGAGCGCGGATCGGACTGGATCTTTCCAAACGCAGGAACGTGCAACTCGATCGCCCCGGCCGAATCCTGTTCCGTTCGCCCGGCGAACTGGAAACGCTCAGCGATTACTATTTCACGCGTGGGATGGCGGCATTAAACGTACTGCGTAATGTCACCGAAGACGCCAGCCGATGGACGGTGGATGTGTTGGTCGATGGCCAACAGGTTTCGACTGGGACGATCGTGGGCAGCGACGGTTGGATCGTGACCAAAGCCAGCGAGGTCGAAGCCGGCCGCCGCGGCGCGGCGGACGAACCGCCACGAATCGTCTGTCATCTGTTCGATAGCAAACGCTATGGCGCCAAACTGGTTCAAGTTGACAGGCAGTACGACCTGGCTTGGTTGAAGATCGAAGCGACCGATCTGGCGTCGGTTCAGTGGAGCGGTGACACCTCGCCGCAGGTCGGACACTGGGTGATCAGCACCAGTCGCGGACGAACGCCGCTGTCGGCCGGAGTGGTCAGCGTGCCCGCCCGCGAGATCCGATCGTCCCCTGGATTCATGGGGGTCGGCGGTTCCCCAACACGGACCGATGCGTATGTCGAATCGATCGTTCAAGGGAGTGGTGCGGCCGGTTCGGATCTCCGTCCCGGCGACGTCATCGTGGCGGTCAACGATGTCAAGGTACCCACTTTCGCCGCGCTCTCGACCGAAGTGCGACGTTTT